>CALQHT020000107.1 GCA_943330455.2 Nitrosovibrio sp. Nv4
AGGATGGCCGAAGGCCACCGCGTAGCGGCGCGAAGCGTCCTTGACGGTGGCTCAGCCCAGCGTCACGCTCGACTCAGGTGGGCCAGAGCAGCCAGAGCCCACCCGCAAATCGGTTCGTTACCACCCACTCCAAACAGCGAGGAGCCATTTTTGCTATTATTACTCTGCCCCGCCTGTTCCCAGACGATTCCGGTGGCGGTCATCAGTTCGAAGGGACAAATCTTGCGCGGCGAAAATACCGTTTCTCTTGCCGGAGGAAGCTTTTCAGTGACGGACGGAAAGCTAACGTGCGCTGGAACGTATGACGCCTTGAACCAATCCCAAACAATCACCATCGCCCTGGTATGTAATGATGGTCGCACAGGGATTGCGATCTCGACGCGCGATTCGCCTTCTAGTGGTGGTGGCAAGGTCACCCTTTCAGACGGGACAGAGGGGACATTCATCTTCGGCGAGGCCGCGCGGCGGATATAGCCCATACACGCCGCCGCGATCGCCCCTACAGGCGGCGCGCTTGCGTCAAGGCAAGTTAGGACGAGCGGCCAACAGGGTCGAAGGCGCCTCCATTCTGATTGGATCGCGATCGTTGCCGGAGTGTCATCCGGACGCAACTGGCATGCGCCGTCGTGCACAAGGTGTCGCTACACCACGCCCCCTGCCCGCAAGGCCTGACGTTCTTCCGGCGAATAGCCCAATTCCGCCAGCACGTCGTCCGAGTGCTCCCCCAAACCGGGCGCTGGACGACGGACCTGGCAGGGGGTTTCGCTGAGTTTCATCGGAAAGCCCAACATCCGGACCGTCCCGAAACCGGGATGGTCGATGTCCATGACCATGTCCTGGGACAGGATTTGCGGGTCCTGGAACACGTCGGCCACGGATTGCACCGGGCCGCAGGGAACGCCGGCTCGGTTCAAGGTTTCGACCCAGTATTCGGTCGTGTGCATTGCCAGTTTGCCACCGACGATGGCGTTGATGCGCTGGCGGTTGGCGACGCGCGCGGTCTGGGTACGATAGAGCGGGTCGTCCTTCAGTTCGGCCACACCCAGCGCATCCATCAGCCGACCGAAAAACGCGTCATCCGGTGGGGCCAGCGCGATCTGTCCGTCTCGGGTTGGAAACAATCCATAGGGTGCTGCGATCGGGTGGTCGTTGCCGCTGCGCTCGGGTGCCGCACCGGTGGCGAAATAATTGGTGGCGATATAGGCGAGCATGCTGACCAGGCCGTTGGTCAGGGCGACCTCGGTCTGCTGGCCCTGGCCGGTGGCGCGGGCATGCATGACGGAGGCGGTGATGCTGAGTGCCGCATAGAGGCCGGCGATCAGGTCGCTGATCGGCAGGCCCGATCGCAAGGGCGGGTCGTCTGCTCGGCCGTTGACGCTCATGAAGCCGCTCATGGCCTGGGCGATGAAGTCGAAGGCCGGGCGGTCGCGATAGGGGCCGGTGCTGCCGAAGCCGTTGATGGCACAGGTGACCAAGCTGGGACGGAGTTCTTTCAGACGCTCCGCCGGGAACCCCATGCGGGCCAGGACGCCGGGACGGAAATTCTCCACCAGGACGTCCGATTGGGCGATGAGTTTGGCCAGGATATCGCGGCCTTCCGGCTTGCGCAGATCGAGGCGGATGGAGCGCTTGTTGCGGTTGAACTGGGCGAAATACCAGGACAACCCGTCCTTGATGGCGCCCTGGCCGCGGACGGAATCGCCCTCGGGTGCTTCGACTTTCAGCACGTCGGCACCAAGATCGCCCAGCAGGGCGGTGCAGAAGGGGCCTGAGAGCACGCGTGTGAGGTCAAGGACACGAAGTCCGGTCAGCGGCATCGTCTACCCCACAAATATCACGACATTCGTTTACCCCAACCAAAAAGCGGTTCCAAGGGCGAGGCCCTTGGTGGGTCCAGGGCAAAGCCCTGGCCTTCCTTCCAAACCTACCCTACGCCGCCTTAGCCTGCCGAGCGATCGCGTCCAGAGCGCCGAGGGTATCCCGGGCAAATTTCAACCGCGTCGCCACATCCATATCCCGGGAAATCGCCAGCTTGTGGTCCGGCCGCAGCCGCACCAACCCGCCCTTGCTCGACAGCCACCGCACCAGACCGGCCGGGTTGCAGAACACGTTGCCGCGGAACGTCAGCACCATGCCTTTCGGTCCGGCCTCCAGTTTCTCGACCCCCGCCTCCCGGCAGCCACGTTTCAGAGCCACCACGCCCAGCAAATTATCGACCTCGTCAGGCAGTTTGCCGAACCGGTCGACCAGTTCCGCGGCCATTGCCTCGGTTTCCGCGTCGGACGCCAGGGCGCCGATGCGGCGATACAGGCCCAACCGCACCGGCAGGTCGCGGACGTAAGCCTCCGGGATCAGCACCGGCAGGCCGAGGGAAATATTCGGCGTCCAGTCGCGTTCCTGCCCGGTGCGCTTGTCCTCACCCACGCGGATATCGGCGACCGCATCTTCCAGCATCTGCTGGTACAGCTCGATCCCGACCTCGCGGATATGGCCGGATTGCTCGTCGCCCAGCAGGTTGCCGGCGCCGCGGATATCCAGGTCGTGCGATGCCAAAGTGAACCCGGCGCCCAGAGCATCCAGGGTCTGCATCACCGTCAGTCGTTTCTCTGCCGCGACGGACAGGCGGTGGTTCGGCGGCCAGGTCAGATAGGCATAGCCGCGCTGCTTGCCGCGCCCGACCCGGCCGCGCAACTGATACAATTGCCCCAGCCCGAACATATCGGCGCGATGAATGATCAGAGTATTCACCGCCGGCATATCCAGCCCGCTCTCGACGATATTGGTCGACAGCAGGATGTCGTATTTGCCGTCGCCGAACTCGGTCATGACCCGTTCCAACTCGGTTGGCGCCAGACGGCCATGCGCCTGCACAGTGCGCGCTTCGGGCACGATGTCCTTCAGGCGTTCAGCGACCCGGCCCATATCCTCGATGCGCGGCACCACGCAGAAAATCTGCCCGCCACGGAAACGTTCGCGCTGGATGGCTTCCCGGATCACCACCGAATCGAACGGCATGATGAAGGTGCGCACCGCCAGTCGATCGACCGGCGGGGTGGCGATGATGCTCATTTCCCGCACGCCGGTCAGCGCCAGTTGCAGGGTCCGAGGGATCGGCGTCGCCGTCAGGGTCAGCACATGCACATCGGACTTCAGCGCCTTCAGCCGTTCCTTGTGCGACACGCCGAAATGCTGTTCCTCGTCCACCACCAGCAGGCCCAGGGCGGAGAACTCGATCGACTTCGCCAGCAACGCATGGGTGCCGACGACGATGTTGATTTCCCCACTGGTCAGGCCGCGCCGCACCTCGTTGGCTTCCTTGGCCGTCACCATGCGCGACAACTGCCCGACCTTGATCGGCAACCCCGCGAACCGGGCCGAGAACGTGCGGAAATGCTGGCGTGCCAGCAAGGTGGTCGGCACCACCACCGCAACCTGAGACCCCGTCATCGCCGCGACGAAGGCCGCGCGCAACGCAACCTCGGTCTTGCCGAAGCCGACATCGCCGCAGATCAGCCGGTCCATCGGCTTGCCGAGGGCCAGGTCCTCCAGCACGTCGGCGATGGCGCGGGCCTGGTCCTCGGTTTCCGCGAAGGGGAAGCGGGCGCAGAATTCGTCGAAACTGCCCTCGGGCGGGGCCATCACCTCGGCGTCCCGCACTTTTCGCGCCGCGGCGATCCGGATGAGTTCACCCGCCATGTCGCGGATGCGCTGCTTCATCTTGGACTTGCGGGTCTGCCAGCCCAGGCCGCCCAGCTTGTCCAGCGCGACGCCCTGGGATTCGCTGCCGTAGCGGGACAGGACCTCGATATTCTCGACCGGCAGGAACAGCTTTTCCTCGCCGTCATAGATCAGGCGCAGGCAGTCATGCGGCGCGCCGGTCACATGCAGAGTCGCCAGCCCGTCATAGCGGCCGATGCCATATTCCTGGTGCACAACCAGGTCGCCCTCGGCGATTTCGGTGGCTTCGGCGATGAACTGGTCGGCCCGTTTGCGCCGGCGCGGCGGGCGGGAGATGCGTTCGCCCAGCAGATCCTGCTCACCGACCAGAGCCATGCGGTCGGCGACGAAGCCGCGTTCCACCCCCAGGGTGACGAGGGACACCGAGCCGGCCGGCTTGCGACGGACAGACGCGAATTCGTCCTCCTGCGCGACGTCCTTGAAGCCGTGCTCACGCAGCAGATGTTCCAGACGCTCCCGGGACCCGCGGGTCCAGGCGGCGACCACGATACGCCGGCCTTCGGAGGTCCAGCGTTCGGCCTGAGAGCGGAGTTGGTCGAACACGCTGATGCCGGGACCGCCGCCGGATGACAGCCCGCCGCTTTGCGCGAACACCGGCCCGGGCCGGCCGCCGCCATCGACTCCGACGGCGCCGTCCGGCATCACGAACGGGCTGAATGCCAACCGAGGCCCGAAGGCCAGCATCTCATCCCATTCCGCCTGGTTCAGATACAGCCGGTCCGGCGGCAGGGGCCGATAGGGCACTTCCCCATCCCGAGGCACGGCTTTCCGCGCCTGGGCATGATCGGCGATCATTTCCAGGCGCGCGGCCAGCACGTCGTCGGTCTGATGATCGAACGACACCGAGGCGTCGGGTAGGTAATCCAGCAGATTTTCCATCGTCGGATGGAACAGCGGCACCCAATGCTCGATTCCCGGGTGGCGACGCCCGTCGGACACCGACAGATACAGCGGGTCCTTGGCGGCGTCCTGGCCGAACAGGTCGCGCCATCCGGTCCGGAACCGGGCGATCGATTCCTTGTCCAGCGGCACTTCCGAAACCGGACGCAGAGAGAACGACGAGCGCTTGCCGGCGCTGCGCTGGGTGGTGGCGTCGAACTCGCGGATGGATTCGATGGTGTCGCCGAACAGGTCCAGGCGGACCGGATCGGCTTCTCCGGCCGGGAAAATGTCGATGATGCCGCCGCGCATCGCGTATTCGCCGGGCTCCATCACCGTGCCGGCACGGACATAGCCATGCGCTTCCAGATAGGTCGCCAGGACTTCCGGCTTCACCTGGCCGTTGACCTTCAGGTCCAGGCTGGCACCCGCAAAGGTTCCCCGCGGCGGCACGCGCTGGATCAGCGCGTTGACGGTGGTCAGCACGATGCGCGGACCGCTTGGCTTTTCCAGCAGGCGCGCCAGGGTGGCGACGCGTTCCGACACCAGCATCGGGTTCGGCGAGACCCGGTCATAGGGCAGGCAATCCCAGGCCGGAAAGCGCAGGATTTCCGCTTCCGGCAGGGCAAAGGACAGCGCCTCCGCCAACCGAGCCATCCGCGAGTCATCGCGCGTCACATGCAGGATCGGGCCGGCGAATTCGCGCCGGCGCTGCGCCAGCAGGAACGCGTCCCAGCCTTCCGGCGCCCCCCAGACGGTAATGGAATCGGTCATTGCGGCAACGAGTCCCGGATGCGCCGCAGCATCGGCGTTTCCGATTCGGGAGGGATGGGGCGTCGGCCGGTCAGCCAATCGGCCAGGTCGACATCGGGGAGTTCCAGCAGAACCTCCAGCGCATCGATATCGTCGTCCGTCAGCAGCGCAAGATTCGTCTGGACGAAACCGCCAATCATCAGGTCGTTTTCAAACGTCCCGCGATGGGTGGCTCGATAAAGGAGGCGTCTGCGTCTCACCTCGGACGCGGCGTGTTCTGGTTCTGTCATCGGCGTGCTGTCATATAGACTCGCCTGTTGGACCTGTCAGCCTGTGGACTCGGATACGCTCACCCCTCTTTTCGCGCCCCTGACATCTCTCCGGGGCATAGGACCGGCGGTTGCCAAGCTTTTGGCACGCGCCGTCGGGGGGAAGCGTGTGATCGAATTGCTGTTCCACATGCCCGAATCCTACCTCGATCGCCGCAATCGCCCGACCATCCGCGACGCGCGCGCCGGCATGGTGGCGACCCTGGCGGTGGAGGTGGTGCGCCACGACAAGCCGGCCAATAGCCGCCAGCCGTGGCGGATCGTGGTGAAGGACGACACCGGCACCGCCGAACTGGTGTTTTTCAAGTTCACGCGGGAAGCGCAGATGCCGCCCGGCGCGAAGCTGCTGGTGTCCGGCAAGGTCGAAAGTTTCAACGGCCGCATCACCATGCCCCATCCGGACCACCTGGTCCCGATCGAGCAGGCGGACCGGCTGCCGGCGATCGAGCCGGTCTGGCCGCTGACCGCCGGGCTGTGGCCGCGCCAGGTGGCCTCGGGAGTAGCCCAGGCCCTGCAATTCGTTCCCCCCTTGCCGGAATGGCACGACCCCGCGCTGCTGCGGCGGGAGAAATGGCCCAGCTTCTCCGACGCCATCCACGCCGTGCAATTGCCCAAGGACCACGTGCCCGATCCGGTCGCCCGCGCTCGGCTGGCCTATGACGAATTGCTGGCCGGGCAGGTCGCCCTGGCGGTGATCAAGGGCCGGGTCCGTGCGCGCCGCGGCCAGGCCCTGGTCGGCGATTCGCGGCTGCGGACCATCGCGCTGGAGCGTTTCGGCTTCCAGCCGACCGAGTCGCAAACCAAGGCGCTGGCGGAAATCGACGCCGACCTGACGTCCGAGCGGCGGATGCTGCGGCTGCTGCAGGGCGATGTCGGCTCCGGCAAGACCTTGGTGGCGCTGCTGGCGATGCTGCGCGCGGTGGAGGCCGGCAAGCAGGCCGCCCTGATGGCGCCGACGGAAATCCTCGCGCGTCAGCACCATCGTGTGTTGTCGCGCCTGTGCCCGGTGCCGGTCGCGGTGCTGACCGGGTCGGTGAAGGGGCGGGAGCGGACGAAGCTGCTGCGGGGATTGAAGGATGGGTCCATCCCGATCGCGGTGGGGACGCACGCGCTGTTCCAGGACGCGGTGGAATATCAGGACCTGGCGCTGGCGGTGATCGACGAACAGCACCGGTTCGGCGTGGCGCAACGCCTGTCCCTCGGCGGCAAGGGGGAGCTGACGGATGTGCTGGTGATGACCGCGACGCCGATCCCTCGGACCCTGCTGCTGACCCAGTGGGGCGAGATGGATATCAGCCGCCTGACAGGCAAACCCGCCGGACGCAAGCCGATCCGCACGACCTTGCACTCACTCGGCACCTTGCCTGGGGTCGTGGAGGGCATCGCGCGGAAGCTGGACGAAGGGGCGCAGGTCTATTGGGTCTGCCCGCTGGTGTCGGAAAGCGAACTGGTGGACCTGGCCGCGGCCGAGGAACGATACGCAGTGTTGCGCGAACGCTTCGGCGAGGCGGTCGGTCTGGCGCATGGCCAGCAGAGCAGCGAGGCGCGGGAGGCGGCTCTGGCCGGGTTCGCGTCAGGGGCGATCCGGCTGCTGGTGGCGACCACGGTGGTGGAGGTGGGGGTCGATGTGCCCCAGGCCAGTGTCATGGTCATCGAACACGCCGAGCGGTTTGGGTTGGCTCAATTGCATCAGTTGCGGGGACGGGTGGGGCGGGGTGCCGAGGCCAGTTTCTGCCTGCTGCTGCATGAGGATTGGGTGAACGAGACGGCGCGACGCCGCCTGACCCTGCTGCGCGACACCGATGACGGGTTCCTGATCGCCGATGAGGATTTTCGGCTGCGCGGCGGCGGGGACGTGCTGGGGACTCGGCAGGCGGGTCAGCCAGGGTTTCGCCTGGCCGATCCGCTGGAGCACGAACCGCTGTTATATATGGCGCATCAGGACGCGGCGGTGCTGCTGTCGCGCGATCCGGGTCTGACGTCAGAGCGCGGGCGTGCGGTGCGGGTGCTGCTGCGGTTGTTTGAGCGGAGTGCCGCGATGCGGACTTTGGCGGCGGGTTAGCCTGCGCGGCTCTGCCTCCGCGGTGACCAGGTCGCTCATGTTCGGCGCCAGACGTTGCCGCACCGCCCGGAGGATCGGGCCGGAGACGACGAGCGGGGCAATGGCGTGTGCTTCCCGCGCCAGGTTGTGATCGGTTTGCGGTCCGAATGTCGGGAACAGGGTGGTAACGATGTCGGCATTGGCGAAGCTGGTTCGGTCGCCGGTGTCGAGATAGGATTCGACCGGAAGCCCTTCCGCCAGAATAACGTCGTGGCTGGCGAGTTCGACGTGGTAGTAGGTGACGGTCTCCGTCGGGACCTGGGTGATGGTCTGGTCGTTGATCAGGTGTTTCACCGGGATCAGCACATCGTCGATGAAGAGCGCGTGATCGGGGGAGAGGAACAGGTCTCTCGCGGGTTGGTCCGGCGCGAAGGCGTTCGCGGCGATACGCACGGGCCAGACCTGGCGCGGGTTTGGGTGGGTGGCGCAGGAGACGTGGCGTTGGCCGATCCAGACGATGGGTTTCGGTTCGGCACCGGATGCCAGGCGCACGCGGTCGCCGATCTGTAGGATTTCCACTGGGATTTCTCCGGTGTCGGTCCAGATCCTGGTTCCGGTCACGAAACAGGGGGGAGACGCAACATTGGTGCTGATTGAGGTGGCCGATGCCCCGGAGTTCACGATGAAATTGTCCAGCGTGAGGTTGTCGCCGACGATCGTCAGGCCGAATGTCTGGCCACCGGCGAGCCGCATGGTCAGCACGTTGGTCGTATAGGCGATCGCGGTGGCGGATACATTCAGCAGGACGCTGGTGTTCTGCGTGACGCCGGTGATCGTGCCGGCAAACAGGGCGGCGTTCTCAAGCTCCAACACGCCCCGGTCGCCGAACATCACCGTCTGTTCCACGGCGGAACCGTTATGAAGATCGACAGTGCCGCCATTGGTGATCAGGACATCGCCGCTGCCCAGAAGCGTGGGAGCGAGATCGATGGACCCGCCATTGGCGAAGATCGAGCCGTCGTTGGTGAACGCCGTCGTTCCGGATACGGCGATCTCTGCAAATCCCAACCTCAATGGCACATGAGCCACGGACAGAACGCCGCCCGCGGTGTTCGTAAAATTCGTGGATGTGATGGTGATCCTGCCAACGGATTCTGGAAAATGGGACACCGACATGGCCCCGTGGTTTTCAAACCGCGCCACACTAACGTCGATGGTCGCACTGGTGAAACCGTGGGTAGAGGCATTATGGGATTGGAGATTAATGGAACCGCTATTGACGATGGCACTTGAGGCATCCGTTCCCTCCAAGCTAAGAACACCGCCATATCCCTCGGCCTGCATAGTCACGGCTGAACCGAGGGTCAGGGTCCCACCCGCGCGAATTGGGGAATGCCCCAGAAGGAAATTGAGTTCAGCGGCGTCAAAGGTTTGATCGCCAATGAAGTTCAGACCTCCGCTGAACCTGAGCGAGACCGTGCCTGGGTTGGCACCGTCCGCGGACGTGACAACAAGTCCGTTGGCGACGTTCAGCGGCGCTCCACCCTCAAAGGCAATGCCGCCGCGCACCGTCAGACCGTCGACGGTCGCCGTCACACCAACCCCGATTTTCATTTCGCCAACGATGGTGCCGCCGATGATCGTTCCAAACTCCCGGATCGTCGGGCCGGCCGATGCCAACGTAAGCGTATTGCCGACGTTATCGAACGCGCCGCTCAGTCGCAGTGTCCCGCCGGCTCCCCCGATCCTCTCCACGCTGTCCGCGGTGTAATTGCCGGTCGCGGTAAGGCTCGCACCCGAGTCGAGAATAATCGTGCCCTGGTTGCTGAAGTTCGTCAGCACCACGCCCGCGCCGCTGCCGATGGACAGGGTCCCCGCATTGATCATGAGGTCATCAAGGACCGTCAGCAGACCGCTCACGGACAGCAGCGTCGTCGGATCGTCCAGGATGAGAGTGGTGACGGTCTGGGTTCCGACGAATGACTGATCTGCCCCGCCGCCGTCGAACAGCACGTCGTCCGCTGCACCGGGAACTTGCGCGGGGGACCAATTGCCCGGCGTGGTCCATATGCCCGCCTTTGATGCGACCCATGAAATTTTGGCCATTATGTCGCTCCGGTTACAAACCTAGGGCTGAGCGATGGACCGACCAACTGACCAAGTTTTGACTGGAATTTATTTAGCACACGAAGCGGCTTTCTTCCTAATTCACAAGAAAACAGCGGCATTGCCCCCCAGCCAACGATGGGAAGATGCCGCCGGAAGGACGCGACCGCATGCGCGCCAGTGCGACCTCCCCACGCTGACAGACGACGCCACCCGTCCGCGCCCGCCACGAGCGCCCAAGTCTGCGATCAAACCACCCGCACCAACGGCGAATACACCGCCAACTTGGCATCAACAGTATAAAGCGGGACCTCCTCGGTCATCGCCTGCGCAACGATAATCCGATCGAACGGGTCACGATGATGCAGCGGCAAATCGGCCACCAGGGCGGCCGCCGGCCAGCGCACCGGCAATTCCACAAATCCCGTCGCCAACGCCGCATGCGCAATCCCGCTCGGCGGCACATCGAAGTCCGCTCGCCCAAGCCGCATCTTGATCGCGATTTCCCAGATGCTCACGGTACTGAACAGAATTTCGTTCCCCGGATCGCCAGCAAGCATCCGAACCAGGGCCGGCAGCCGGCCGGACGGGTCAAGTGTCCATATCAGCAGATGCGTATCCAGCAGCAACCGGCTCATCGCGCCTCAAAATCGGCCAGGATATCGTCCGGCAGCTTCGCGTCGAAATCTTCGCGCATGCGCAATTTTCCCGCCAGAAGCCCAAGCGTTCGCGCGGGCTTCGGTGCATCGAAGGCAACCAGCCGTGCAACCGGCTTGCCGGCACGGGCGATAATGACCTCGTCCCCGGCCTCGGCCTGGTCGAGCAACTTCGACAACTGAGTCTTGGCCGCGTGAACATTCACGGTCGCCATGGTGCGATCTCCTTCGATGGGCTAACCTTAGTCCGCCGCAACCACCGATGCAAGCGCGAACGGCGGCACCCGCCCGACACCCAAACAAGCCTCCCGCATCCCACCCATACGGAAAGCGGCTTGCCGGGCTGGCGGTGCATCGCTTACGCTACACTGCGGCAGGATTGTTGCCATTTGCCGCCAGGCCGGGCACAAGGACCGGCTTGCCCGCTCGGTACCCGCCCGCTTACTGTCCCTTTGGCAACGTAGTGCTTATCGCTGAAAAGAGTCCGTCGATGGAAGAGGTTGTGAGACAAGGCCTGTACGACCCCCGCAACGAGCATGACGCTTGTGGCGTCGGCTTCGTCGTGAATATCAAAGGCCGAAAGTCGCACAACATCATCACCCAGGGCCTGAAAATCCTGGAGAATCTGGACCATCGCGGCGCCGTCGGCGCGGATCCGCTGATGGGTGACGGCGCCGGCGTGCTGATCCAGATGCCGGACGCGCTGCTGCGCGACTGGGCCGCCAAGACCGGCAAGACCCTGCCGCCGTTCGGCCGCTATGCCCTCGCGATGTGCTTCTTGCCGCAGGCCGAACCGGCCCGAGACCACGCGATCCGGCATTTTGAGCAGGTCGTCGCCCAGGAAGGCCAGACCATGGTCGGCTGGCGCGACATCGACACCGACCTGACCGGTCTGGGCGAGGCCGTCATCGCCTCCATGCCCGTGATCCGGCAGGCCATCGTCGCCGCCAGCCCGTCGGTCCGCGACCAGGATGCGTTCGAGCGCAAGATCCTGGCGATCCGCAAGCAGATCCTGAACAATGTCCGCACCCTGGCGGAAAAGCGCAGCATCAAGGGGTTGGAGGAGCTGTATATGCCATCCTTCTCCACCAGGACCGTGGTCTACAAGGGCCTGCTGCTCGCCACCCAGGTCGGCAGTTTCTACAAGGATCTGCGCAACCCGCTGACCCAGTCGGCCCTGGCCCTGGTGCATCAGCGGTTTTCGACCAACACCTTCCCGTCCTGGAAGCTGGCGCATCCCTACCGGTTCCTGGCCCATAACGGCGAAATCAACACTGTCCGCGGTAACGTCAACTGGATGTATGCTCGCCGGCGGTCGATGTCGTCCGACCTGATCGGGCCGGACCTGGACAAGATGTGGCCGATCATCCCGCACGGCCAGTCCGACACCGCCTGCATCGACAACGCGTTGGAAATCCTGATCGCGGGCGGCTACTCGCTGTCGCACGCGATGATGATGCTGATCCCGGAAGCCTGGGCCGGCAACCCGCTGATGGATGCCGAACGCAAGGCGTTCTACGAGTATTACGCCGCGCTGATGGAGCCGTGGGACGGTCCCGCTGCCATCGCCTTCACCGATGGGCGGCAGATCGGCGCCACCCTGGACCGCAACGGCCTGCGCCCGGCGCGCTACGTGATCACCTATGACGACCATGTGATCATGGCCTCGGAAGCCGGCGTGCTGCCGGTGCCGGACGAAAAGATCGTCCGCAAATGGCGCCTGCAACCCGGCAAGATGCTGCTGATCGACCTGGAAGAAGGCCGCATCATCGACGACACTGAGATCAAGGCCAAGCTCGCCCGCGAACATCCCTATGCCGATTGGCTGAAGGAAACCCAGTTCAAGCTGGAAGACCTGCCGGACGGCGCCGATCGGCGCGCTCTGCCGCGGCCGAACGACATGGAAGCGCTGCTGGAGCAGCAACAGGCGTTCGGCTACACCCAGGAAGACATCCAGTTCTTCCTGGAGCCGATGGCGCGCGAAGGCGACGACCCGATCGGCTCCATGGGCACCGACACGCCGCTGGCCGTGCTGTCCGACAAGCCCAAGCTGCTGTTCAACTACTTCAAGCAGAATTTTGCTCAAGTCACCAACCCGCCGATCGATCCGATCCGGGAGGAACTGGTGATGTCGCTGGTCTCCATGATCGGTCCGCGGCCGAACCTGCTGGGGCATCACGCCGGCAACCATTATCGGTTGGAGGTCTCGCAGCCGATCCTGACCAACGCGGATCTGGAGAAGATCCACGACATCGAGAACCTGGCGGGCGGCGCCTTCCGCACGCGCACGATCGACACCACCTGGCCGGCCAGCGAAGGCTCCGTCGGTATGGAACGGGCGATCGAGCGGATCTGCCGGGAAGCCACCGAAGCGGTGCTGGACAATCAGAACATCCTGATCCTGTCCGATCGCGCCGCCAGCGCCGATCGCATCCCGATCCCGTCTTTGCTGGCCACCGCGGCGACGCATCATCACCTGATCCGGCAGGGACTGCGCACCAGCACCGGCCTGGTCGTGGAAACCGGCGAAGCGCGCGAAGTGCACCATTTCTGCATGCTGGCCGGCTATGGCGCGGAAGCGGTGAACCCCTATCTGGCGTTCGAAACCCTGGAGCAAATTCGCGTCCAGACCGGCATGGCTCTGTCCGCCTATGACGTGCGGAAGAACTTCCTGAAGGCCATCGGCAAGGGTGTCATGAAGGTGATGTCCAAGATGGGCATCTCCACCTACCAGTCCTATTGCGGCGCCCAGATCTTCGACGCGGTCGGCCTGTCCAGCGGCTTCATCGAGAAATGCTTCACCGGCACCGCCTCCACGATCGAGGGGGTCGGCTTCAAGGAAATCGCCGAGGAGGCCGTCGCCCGCCATCGCAACGCCTATGGCGACAACCCGATCTACCAGGGCATGCTGGATGTTGGCGGCGACTACGCCTTCCGCCTGCGTGGCGAGGCGCATGCCTGGACGCCGGAATCGGTGGCGCGCCTGCAACACGCGGTGCGTGGCAACCTGCCGAACGAGTTCCAGGCCTTCACGCGCACGATCAACGACCAGAGCGAGCGGCTGCTGACCATCCGCGGCCTGATGCAGTTCCGCTTCGCCGAAACGCCGATCCCGATCGAGGAAGTCGAATCCGCCAAGGACATCGTCAAGCGGTTCGCCACCGGCGCGATGAGCTTCGGCTCGATCTCGCGGGAAGCGCACACGACCCTGGCGATCGCGATGAACCGCATCGGCGGCAAGTCGAACACCGGGGAGGGCGGCGAGGAATCCGACCGCTTCAAGCCCCTGCCCAATGGCGATTCCGAGCGGTCCGCCATCAAGCAGGTCGCCTCCGGCCGGTTCGGCGTGACGACGGAATATCTGGTCAACGCCGACGACATCCAGATCAAGATGGCTCAGGGTGCGAAACCGGGAGAGGGCGGGCAGTTGCCCGGCCACAAGGTGGACGCCAACATCGCGCGCGTGCGGCATTCGACACCTGGCGTGGGGCTGATCTCGCCGCCGCCGCATCACGACATCTACTCGATCGAGGATCTGGCGCAGCTTATCCATGACCTGAAGAACGCCAATCCGGTCGCGCGGATTTCCGTGAAGCTGGTCTCCGAGGTCGGCGTCGGCACGGTCGCCGCCGGCGTCTCCAAGGCCCGCGCCGACCATGTCACCATCGCCGGGTATGAGGGTGGGACGGGGGCTAGCCCGCTGACCAGCCTGACCCATGCCGGCTCGCCCTGGGAAATCGGCCTGGCCGAAACCCAGCAGACCCTGGTGCTGAACGGGCTGCGCGGACGCATCGCCGTTCAGGTCGACGGCGGCTTCCGCACCGGCCGCGACGTCGTCATCGGGGCGCTGCTGGGGGCCGACGAGTTCGGCTTCGCCACCGCGCCGCTTATCGCGGCGGGCTGCATCATGATGCGCAAATGCCATCTGAACACCTGCCCGGTTGGCGTCGCCACGCAGGACCCGATCCTGCGCAAGCGCTTCACCGGCACGCCCGAACACGTCATCAACTTCTTCTTCTTCATCGCCGAGGAAGTCCGCGAACTGATGGCGCAACTTGGCTACCGCACCTTCAACGAGATGGTCGGCCAGGTGCAGAGGCTCGACACAAGGCGTTCGGTCGAGCAGTGGAAGGCCAAGGGCGTCGATCTCAGCCGCATCCTGTATCAGCCGGCGCCGAAGCCCGGGGTTGCGTTGTTCAACTGCGAAACGCAGGACCATCACCTCGACAAGGCGCTGGACCAGGAGCTGATCGCGGAATCCGCCGCGGCGCTGGAAAGTGGCCAGCCGGTCCGCATCGAACGCAATGTCCGCAACGGCAACCGCACCGTCGGCGCCATGCTGTCCGGTGAAGTGGCCAAGCGCTACGGCCATGCCGGATTGCCGGAAGACACGATCTCGATTGCGTTGACCGGCACGGCCGGCCAGAGCTTCGGGGCGTTCCTGTCGCGCGGCGTGTCGCTGCACCTGACCGGCGATGCCAACGATTATGTCGGCAAGGGATTGTCCGGCGGACGCGTCGTGGTGCGTCAGCCGCTCGCCAGCACGCGGGAGCCAACGGAGAACATCATCGTCGGCAACACCGTGCTGTATGGCGCCATCGCCGGGGAAGCCTATTTCCAGGGCGTCGCCGGGGAGCGTTTTGCCGTTCGCAATTCTGGCGCCATCACTGTGGTGGAAGGCTGCGGCGACCACGGGGCCGAATACATGACCGGCGGCACTGTGGTGGTGCTGGGAGAAACCGGGCGCAACTTCGCCGCCGGCATGTCGGGCGGCATTGCCTATGTCTACGACGCTCAGGCGCGGTTCAAGAAACTGTGCAACCTGGCGCAGGTCGATCTGGAACCGATCGCGCCGGCCGAAATCGGCCTTGTGGACGCCCCGGGCCGGCCTCGCCAGCGTTCGCTCAGCGTCGACGACAGCGGCATGGGCGACCCGTTGCGCTTCGATGCCGAACGCCTGCGTATCCTGGTCGAGCGGCACCTGCTGTTCACCGGCAGCAAGCGGGCGCGGGAATTGCTGGACGATTGGGACGCTGCATTGTCCCGCTTCGTCAAGGTGATGCCGCGCGATTACCGGCGGGCGCTGATGGACTTGCGGGCGGAACAGAACGCCGCTCGCACCGCCGCGGAGTAGCCTCTTTCACAGGCTGGGACGGGATAGCGTGCATCGGGAAACCTTCCGCGCCGCATCCCGCCTCTGTCCCCTCCCCTTCACCGGCCGTCGCACTTGTAAGGACGGGATCGGACTGTTTCGGAGACGACCATGGGTAAGCCGACCGGATTTCTGGAGATCGAGCGCCACGACCGCGCCTATGAAAAGCCGGCGGCGCGGCTGCGGAACTTCAAGGAATTCACCAAACCGCTGCCGCCGGAGGAGTTGAACGGTCAGGCAGCCCGCTGCATGGATTGCGGCATTCCGTTCTGTCACAACGGGTGCCCGGTCAACAACATGATCCCGGACTGGAACAATCTGGTCTACCGGGACCAATGGTTGCAGGCGTCCACCGTCCTGCATTCCACCAACAATTTCCCGGAATTCACCGGCCGCATCTGCCCCGCGCCGTGCGAGACGTCCTGCACCCTGAACATCGACGACACCCCGGTGACCATCAAGACGATCGAATGCGCCATCGTCGATCGGGCCTGGGAAGAGGGCTGGGTCGTGCCGATCCCGGCCGCTCACAAGACCGGCAAGCGGATCGCCGTCGTGGGGTCTGGGCCGGCTGGCATGGCGTGTTCCCAGCAACTGGCCCGCGCCGGCCATGCGGTGACCCTGTTCGAAAAGAACGACCGGATCGGCGGCTTGCTGCGGTATGGCATTCCCGACTTCAAGATGGAAAAACACCTGATCGACCGCCGCATCGCGCAGATGGAAGCCGAGGGCGTCGAATTCCGCACCGGCATCGAAATCGGCGCCACGGTGACCGTCGATACGTTGCTGGCGGAGTATGATGCGGTCGTGCTGTCCGGCGGAGCGGAATGGCCGCGCAACCTGGATGTATCGGGGCGGGAACTGGACGGGGTCCATTACGCGATGGACTTCCTGCGCCAGCAGAACAAGCGCAACGCCGGCGACGCGGAAGACCAGGCGGCACCGACCGGAACGATCAGCGCCAAGGGCAAGCATGTGATCGTGATCGGCGGCGGCGACACCGGGTCGGACTGCATCGGCACGTCCGCTCGCCAGGGCGCAGTGTCGATCACCCAGATCGAGATCATGCCGAAGCCGCCGGTGAAGGAGAACAAGGCGATGGTTTGGCCGGATTGGCCGAACAAGCTGCGCTCCTCCCACGCACACGAAGAAGGCTGTGAGCGGGACTGGTCGGTGCTGACCAAGACCGCGGTCGGTGCGGACGGCAAGGTCGAAGCGCTGGATTGCGTGCGCGTCGAGTGGGCGAGCGGACCGGATGGCCGCATGCAGATGCGTGAAGTCGAGGGCAGCGGCTTTAAGATGAAAGCCGATCTGGTGCTGCTGGCCATGGGCTTCCTGGGACCGCGCCGCGACGGGCTGCTGGAAACCGCCGGCGTGGAACTGGACCCGCGCGGCAACGTGGCCGCGAACACGGTGGATTACCGGACGTCGCGGGAGGGCTTGTTCTCGGCCGGTGATATGCGGCGTGGGCAGTCGCTGGTGGTATGGGCGATCCGGGAGGGGCGGCAATGCGCGCGCTCGGTGGATCAGTTCCTGATGGGAACGACGACACTGCCGCGGTAGGGCTTGCCGTTCGGCCGCCACCGGGTCGGCATTGGATCCGATGGTGGCGGTCGACGTGGCCTGTGGGGCGCGCTGCGTTCACCTGTCTCGGCCGGGGAGGGCTGTTCTGGCCGTTCCCGGCGGGATTGGACCGTGCAGTCGATCAAGGTGGGAATGACGGGGTCGCGCTACGCCAACAGTCGATTTTCTGGCGGATTAGTGTTACATCGGAATATTGTCGTTTCTATTGGATTGTTTTGATATTCATTTCTGTCTGCGCAATGTTGATGCGGCCTCATATTCAATCGACATTCGGGCGTTTATCCTTGCGTATCGTCGCCACACGCCGCACTCAATCGCACGCAAGGCGCCGAATTCGCTCTCGGTGCAACCCTGCGTGCACTCGGTGATTTCTGTGCTCGGCGTCTCCGCGATCCATGCTCCCTGCCGAGTCGGGCGCATGGACGGTCCGGCCGTGGCATGGCCCGGAACGTCTCTACGCCGCGCATCCTGAATCGGCCGGGTCGCCCATATCCGGGCGTCGCCTTGGGGGAATTTCACGCTGTTTGCCTCAGGGACATCCTTCGACACCTTACCGCTTGATCCGGCCTATCGCCTCCGTGGATCACCGTGGTCCTCCCGTGTTCTTCGTGGTTGGTCTTGCGGACCGTGCAACCGGCACAAACCTTGGTTCTGGCAGGCTGTTCCCTCCGCGAGGGGGCCTTCTGGCACGGGTCGGATGGTTTTTAATCCCGCAAGATTAACCACGGAGAACACGGGAGGACCACGGTGATCCACGGAGGTTCCTTTCCTTGAGACAAAGTGCCTTGTTGGAACCGGTCATGGCATAGGCGATCGACATGCGTCGTCTGGCGGGTTCGCGGTACCGTCCAGGGCGATGCCCACGGTTAAGCGGGTCAGTCAATTCGTAACGAACCCCCCGGACGCTTGTCCTGATGACACGCAACAGGCGCAAACATTACTGGGTGTTGCCCATTTTTGGTTTCCGACCAGATGCACCGAGGCAGAAAATCCTCGCGGTTCGAGGGGAGGTCTAAGCCTAGTCGATACTCAGAAATAACCGATCCGGTCAGCGTGTTGCCTGCACACACCGTCATGGTCGCCACAGCCCCACCATCGACGACTTTGCTGAGATCAAACCGCCAGTCGTAGATGGCGGATCCGCACCCGCCATGACGCGGAGAGACCGGCGCCCCACATCAAATAGAGGCGTCAATATTACGCGTCGCCTCCGCAAGACAGAGTTGCATCAACTGGAAACCGCGTCTCACATCTCCGCCGAAGGCACGATACCCGTCTGGCGGAGGCTACGGCTGTCGCACAAATGCGGAACGATATTCTTGCGTATTACCAATGGGATGACCGGAAGACCTAGCCCTGTTGCGCAACGCCTCCCAGCAGATCGGTCCGAATCCCACCTCCCTCCGGAAGACTTTTCGACGGTCATCGAGGG
>CALQHT020000108.1 GCA_943330455.2 Nitrosovibrio sp. Nv4
CTTCCATGGGGTCGCCACAAAAAACCTCCCGAACTATCTCGGATGGCGCCGGACCTTGGAAGCGATGGGTCAGACCGCGAGTTCGGCCGCCATGATCCTCGGAGCCATCGGTCTGGGGCCATACCAACAGAAAACGCTATAAGAGCCATCCATTTCCTCCAAGCCGCTGCTGTGGTTTTGCATGCCGACCCATTTGACCTGGACGGGCGCCAGCCGGCTCGCGCAGGCCACCATCCGCGCGGCATCGCCATAGCCGCCCAGGTCGATCAGGATGTCGATGCCAAGCTCTCGGGCGGTGGCGATCAGAGCCTCGTCGTTCAACCGCTCCACGTCGATCCAGGTCTTGGCGACGGCCTGGAACCGGCGCCCGATCATGTCGGTGCGCGCGCTTTGCGCCAGACACACCAACTCGAAGCGATTGGGGTCGAGCGTTTCAAAGCCGGCGATCGTCAGCCAGCCCACGGGATGGGTTTTCAGGGTGCCGGACAGCAGGCCGACGACCAGCTTGCGATCCGGATCGCGCGTATTGGCGAAGGACGGGGTTGAAAACCGCGGCAGGCGAGAACCGCATTCGTGCAACGCTGTCAGCAGTTCCGCCCCCGTCACGCCATCCTGGTAGGGCAGGGTGTTGCACAGCGCCCTGCGTGGCAGCACCGCGTCCGGTTGCAGCGCGATCGCCTGCCGAGCGAGGCTGACAGCGTCCTGCTGCAATCCCAAGCATGCCGAGGCATTGGCCAGATTGCACAAGGTCGGCACTTGCGGGCCATGGCGAGCGATATGGTCGGTCAGCAGCGCATGCGCCTCCGCATGCCGATGCAGGCGCATCAGGATCGCGGCCCGGTCGTTCTGGATCTGCGGGTTGTTCGGATCGAGTTCGCCGGCCCGCCGCAAGGCCGCTTCGGCCTCTCGCAGGCGATTGGATCGGGCCAGGACGCCGCCCAGCAACACGGCCGGGGCGCGGGCATCGGGTGCCAGCGCCGTAGCCGTCTCCAGGGCGTCGATGGCCGCATCGCGGTCCCCCATGCGTTCCAACAGCATGCCCAGCGCGGTTGGGATCACCGGGTTCAGCGGGTCCGATTCGGCGGCGACTTCCAGACGCGCCCGTTCGGGGACGGCCTCGTCCGCGGCGACGGCGGCGTTGACGCCTTGCATCGCGTATTCCAGCGCACCGGGCGCCAGGCGCTGGGCTTCCACGAACGCGGTCAGGGCGATCGAGAAATCCTTGGTCAGCATCAGGGCGAGCCCCAGGGCCCCCCATGCCTCAGCCCGATTGGGGTCGGTGCCGCAGCAGCGCAGCAACAGTTCGCTGCTCTCCCGGCCGTCACCACGGGCGATCAACAGGCCCGCGAGTGCGATCAACGCTTCCGAGCGCCTTGGTTTCAACTCCAGCGCCTGGCGATAGGCATGCTCCGCCGCCGCGTTGTCGCCCGCCGCCCGAAAGCTTTCCGCGAGCCTGACCCAGGGTTCATCCCAGTCGGGCCGCTGTTCGGCCACCGTCCGCATCAAGTGGCGGGCGCGTTCCGTGTCACCGCTCTGACCCTCCGCAAGAGCCAGGTTCAACAGGGTCGCATCGGAGGTATCGCCCAACGCCACCGCCGCGCGCAGTTCGGACCTGGCGGCAAGCGCGTCGCCGCGTGCCAGCAGGATGGTGCCAAGCGCTGCGAGCATACTGGGGTCGGTGGGGTTGGTGCCCTCGATCAGGGCAAGGGCACCATCCGGATCGCCGCGATGCAGGAGCGCAAGGGCGGCCTCAGCCGTCATGCCGGACACGCTCCAGCACCATCATGATCCCATCGACCGGCATGCCGGCTTCGAAGCGGATCACTTCAGGGGTGAGCAGGCGGATGGCGAAGCCGGCGGCAACCGAGGCGCGATGAACATAGTCCACGGCATGCGCGTAGCGTCCCTGGCGCAGCAGGGCCCAGCGTCCGTTGCCCGGTACCTCTCCATCGTGGTCCGGCACAAGCCGTTCCAGTGAAAAAATAAACCAACCGCCGGGCTCCATGCGTGCATGCACGGCCGGCAGCACATCGTCCAGAGACCCGAAATAGCACAGGACGTCGGCGGCCACGATAACCGGCCAATGCTGGGTCTTGTCGGACGCAGCGTCACCGCCCAGCGCCGCCATCAGTTCGGCTTCGCGCAATTCGGCGTAGATATGCTTGACGCGTGCCTGTTCCAGCATGCGTCCCGAGATATCGACGCCGGTAAGCGGGCCGATCGGCAAGTCGGCGATCATCAATCCGACCAGGCCGGTGCCGCAGCCAAGGTCCAGGACAGGACCGACCCGCTCCCCGGCGGCAATCCGTGGATGCGCCAGCATGATCTGCCGGATCACCGCCGGAATCCGGTATCCCAGCGACACGAGATGGTTCTCGAACCGATCGGAGTACCCATCGAACACGGTCTTCAAATACTCCGCCGGGGCGCGGTCGGCGCTCGGCATGGCCCCGGTCGCCGCGACCAGATGGCGGACATAGGGATCGTCGGGACCCAGACGCAGCGCATCGCGATAGGCGTCGGCGGCTTCCTCGTGCCGGCCAAGGCTCGACAGCGCATGGCCCTTCAGACCGAACACGCAGGCGTCGGCGATGCCGGCCACACGCGTCTCCTCCGCCAGGCGGATGGCGCCTTTGAAGTCCCGCCGCCTGACGCAGGTCAGGATCGCCGCGTTGCGCAGCGCCACCGCGGACGGCGCGAGCGCGATCCCTTCCTCCAACGTCGCCAGGCCGGCTTCCGGGTCGCCGCTGGCTTCCTGGGCCGCGGCCAATGCCTCTCGGAAGGATGGATTGGCCGGGATCGCGTTGACGGCCTCCCGCAGGCAGACGACAGCCTCATTGGGGCGGCGCAATTCCAGCATCAGGGTGCCGAGAAGAGCCTTCGCGTTGGGGTCTCGGCGGTCGAGGATGACAGCTTCGGCGGCATCGCGGGTTGCCCCTTCCACGTCGCCCATCCGCTGGCGCAGGTCGGCGCGGATCTTCCGCAGGCCTGGATGCTGGGGGGAGATTTCGACCGCTTCGTCCAGTTCGATCCGTGCCTGTTCCAGCGCACCGTCGCGCATCGCCAAGCGGGCGGAGAGCTGCGACAGACCGGGCGATGGTGGGATCGACCGTCTGGCGGCGGCCAGCAGCGGGCGCGCGGCGCCGGTGCGTCCGGCATCGATCATGTCGGAAACGCGTCTGATCAGGTCGTTGGGATCGGCGGTCGCTTGCAGCATGTCCATGGCGTGGCTCCTCCTGAGCCGGGATCAACGGCTGGTCAGATCACCAGTCCGCTTGCCTTGTTGGCGAGGGTCGTCAGGTCGTCCGTCGTGTTGAGCTTTGCGGTGCTGGCATTGTTGAGCAGGTAACGCTGCACGAATTTCTCGACGAATTTCGGGTCTTTCAGTTTGGTGATGTCCAGCCGCGTGGTGATGGCGTTTTCCTGGGCGTTCAGGGTCTGGAAGGCGATCTGCTTCGGGATGCTCAAGGCGGTGGTCACGACATCGCGCAACACCGGGTCGCCCAGGATCTGGAAGACGGAGGTGACTTTCGATGCTTCGGCGCGGAAGGTCAGGGCATTCGACAGGCCCGGGGTTTTCTTGTTCAGATCCTGGCGCCATTTCACTTCGGCATAGGCGTCCTGGAGTTTGGCGATCACTTCGGTCTTCTGAATGACCGCAAGGCCCTTCTTGGCAAAGTCGAAGGTTGTGGCGACGTTCTTCCAACGTGTGTCGGTCAGCGTGTTGGCCAGCGATTTCGGATCTGACAGGTTCGAGGTCAACGCCTTGCGCGCCAGGGCGCTGGCGGAAATGCGGTCGCCCAGACCGTTGGCGGTTAGCAGCACTTCCATCACCGCGGGGCTTTTCAGCAACTCGGCGACGCTGGTGGCACTCTTGACCGCGGCGGCGAACCGATCGGTGGCGCGCTTGATCTCCGGCTGCGCGGCCGTCACCTTCACGTCCCGTGTCTGGTTGAGTTCCGCCGACCGCAACGCCTGCGATACGGACAGGCTCGATTTCGGGCCGCCTTGTCCGAACAGCGTCTGTACCAGGGACGGCTCGGTGCCCTGCGCGAAGCTGAACAGGTTCGGAAGGTAGCTGGCCAGGACGTTCACGGGGACGATCTTTCAGGCCGGGACATTATTCAGGGCTGGCCGGACAGTCCCGCGGCGATGTTTTCGTTGATTTCGATCAAGAAATCGAAATCCGGTTGCTCGCTGTCCATGTCCCGTTGCACCGAAAGCCCCACCGACAGGATCGACGCGCGCAACGTGATCGGCAGCGAATTGTCGGGGTCGCGCATCAGGTCCGTGACCGCCATCCACAGGCGTCGATTATCCGCCAGGGCGCGGACGCGTTGCACGGGTCCCGCGTCGCGCGCGGCTTTCAGGGCACCGATGGCGCGCCGAAACACATCGGCTTCCTGCACGCGTTGGGAGCGTCGGTCGGACGCGGCCTGGTACGCCCTAGCGGCCTGGGTTATGCTCTGCATGGCTCTGGGTGGCCCCTGTCTGGTGTGGATGGTCCCCGGATTTTGCGGGGACTTGATTGGCGTCATGCACACGGCCGAGCACGGCGTCTTCATGAAGCATGATTCGACGCGTGAGCTTCAGCGCCTGGTAGCAATCGTCGGCTTCCGCCGCTGCCAGCGCGCGATCCAGGATCTCCCGCGCCAGGTCCGAAGTGGTTGCATTCTTGAAGGCAAGGATCAGTTCGCGGGCCGACGCCATGCCGCCATCGCGTTCGTCTTCGGTGCCGATATAGGCGGACTGCAGCGCGAAGTAGATCCGTCGTGCCGGGCTGTCGGCCTGATCCGGAGGCATGATCTGTTTGCCGAACAGAAAACGTGCCTTCGCGGTCAGCTCGATCCGGGATTTGGTGCGGAATCGGATCGGCGCACCGTTGACGATCATCACTTCTCCCTGGCGCAGTTCCAAGACCAGATTTGACATGCGCCCGTTCCTGTTCACCAACGTTGATCGGCAGACCGGCGGTTCGATCCTGTTCGGGGAGCGTGCCTCGAAGAAGGGATCGGCCCAATGCCAGCCACCTGGAGGATGTCACGTCCGATCGGCCTTTTGGCCGTCCGGCGTGGTCGCGATCGGATCGTCCGACCGACCCCAGGCCCGGGTTGCGGGCGCTGGGGAGCGGTGGATTTCCGCGTTACTTGAACAGGCTGAGCAGTGTCTGCGGTGCCTGGTTGGCCAACGACAGCGCCTGCGTGCCAAGCTGCTGGCGGATCTGGAGCGCCTGCAACTGGGCCGACTCCTTGGCCAGATCGGCGTCCACCAATGAGCCAAGACCGCTTTGCAAGGCGTCGATCTTGTCATTGTTGTAGCTGATCTGGTTGCTGACATAGTTGATCGACGAACCCAGCGTGTTCAACGCCTGCCCGACGGCATTCATCTGGTTGATGAATGTGCCGGTCGCGGTGATCAGGGCGGCAATCGAGTCGGCCGAGTCCATCTGCGTGGTGGTGAAGGCGATGGACCCGTACAGTGCCGACCCGCCGAAGGTGGAGATGCCGTAGCTGGAGCCGGATTCGTTACGTGCCACGGCGATCCGCCCGAAGGTGCCGTTGCTGCCGGTCAGATCGCCGATCAGCGTCTTGCCGTTGTAGCTGGCATCCTGGACGAATGTCTGCACGTTGGCGAGAAGGGTCGTGAACTGCGCCTGATAGTTCTCGCGGTCGTTGCCCTGGACGTTTCCGTCCGACAGCTTGACGAGCACGTCGCGCATGCTGGCCATGGTGTTGGAGATGTTGTTCAGGCCCGACTGGGTCGTGGACAACAGGCCCTGAACGTTGCCAAGCTGCTGATTGGCGCTGGTCAGGGCGCCGACCGTCGATCGAACCGTTTGTGCGATCGCGTAGGCCGCGCCGTCGTCGGTCGAGTCGGAGACGCGGAAGCCTGTTGAAATTCGCTTCTGCGCGACTGACAGATCCCGGTTGGTGTGGTTCAACGACTGAAGCGCGATCATCGCTCCGGCGTTGGTGTTCACTGAATTCAGAGGCATGGTATCTTACCCTTGCTGCCCATGGTTGCTCATGCCCCCGCTTTTTTGCGGGCTCGACGGTCACCCTGAAGCAACAGGGTTAACGCGAGATTAAACGCGGCCAACTTATTCATCCCGCACCCAAATATTTTGTGAGCGTCAGTGAGTTCACACCGACGATCAATTGGTAGGATGCCTGCAACTGTGTTCTTACCAGTGACAGGTTCGACAAGGTGGCCGCCATATCGACATTCTCCGCCGTATCCAGTTGGGCGGAGAGGGCGATCTCGGTCTGTCCGAGTTGGTCTTGGGTGTCTTGCAGGGCGGCCAGACGGTCGCCCATGACACCCGTATCGTTGGCCATCGCGCTGATGGCTCCGGTCATACTGGTGCGTGTGTCCTGCACCAACTCATTGAAATCCGGATCGTTCATCTGGGAACTGCTGAGCGAGCCGATCGTCGCCAGGGCGCGCATCAGGTCTCTCATATAAGAACCGGTGGTGGAGGGGCCCACCGATGGGACCGCGACATTGCCGCTGGCCAGCATGCCAATGGAGGTCGTCTGGTTCGGCCCGGTCTGTACGACAGGTGTATTGATACTCGTCACGCTACGGGACAGATAGGTGGAAAATGGCGAGACCCCGGCAGTGTTCGAGCCGGCGATCGTCAGGGTCGTGGCGGCGGTGGCGCTGGCGCCGTTCGTGGCCAGGCCGGCGACGGCGGTGGCGATCCCGGTGTAAAAGCCAGACGACAGGATGTTGTTGGCGTCCGGCACCGGCGGGTTGGCGGTGTCCTGACCGGCGAACACGTAATTGCCGGCGGCCTGGGTGTTCAGCAGGTTCGCGACATCGGTCAGCGCCGAACGGGCGTTGGCGGCCACGGCGTCGACCGATATGGCGCTCAGCCCATTCAGGTTGTTCAGGTTCGCAAGCAGGGTCTTGGCGATGTCCTGAATCGCGCCCATCGCGGAATCCGCCACCTCCATGCGGGTGGCGGTGGCCTCGATATTGGCCTGCCAGGCGTGCAGGGCGTTGATCTGCGGACGCAGGTTCAGCGATGTGCCGGCGCCACCGGCCAAACCCGCATAGGTGTCCGCGATCCGCCCGGTGCTGGCCTGGTCGGTCAACTTGTCTACCTGGCGCTGGGTCGTGGCGCCGTCGGTCAGCAGCCGCCCGAGAGTGCCGAAGCTGGAAGAGGCACGGGTGCCGTCGATCATACTCATGCTGGTACGCTCATGCTGGGTGCCTCACCGGACCGTGTTCATGATTTCGGTGAACAACGCCTGGATCACGGTCATGACCCGGGCATTGGCGCTGTAGGCCGTCTGGAGCGAGAGCATGTGAGCCATCTCGGTATCCAGATCGACGCCGCTGCCGGCCGACAACCGTTTGGCCAGACTGTCACGGAGGGTCTGCTCGGTTTCCAGGCTGCTGGTCGTGGCGCCGCTTTCCTGCGCCTGGGCGGACACCAGCGCGGTGGCCAGATCGGCCAGGGTTGGCGGGGGCGCATAGGGGGCGGCAAGATTGCCAGCCGGGCCAAGGAGGCTGGTCGCCGGATCGGGCTGATCGACGCCGATTCGAGACTCCGCGCCGAACCCAAAATCCAGGACCCGGCCGATCAACGTCGTGAACCCGCTCGGCCCCCCCGACGGGTTGGGCGTGAAGGCGCTCGCCCCGTCAGGATCGTCGGTCACGCTGTTGGTGCCGTCGCGGATCAGCGACGGAGTGGCGACGACCGTGGGATTGACCTGGATGGTGGTGGCGAAACCCACATAACCGACTTGTGGCGTGGCGCCGGTATTGGCCGGGATGTCGCCGTTCGGGTCGGTGAACAGGGTCAGCCCCTGTGCGCTCAAGCGGCTCGCCAACGTATGCGCGAACTCATCCAACTCGGCCTGGAACAAGGGCAAGGTGCGGTCGCGCAGGACCAGATCCGCGCCGATCCGCCCGCCGCCCATCTGCCTGGTCACATCCTGCCCGCCGATCAGGATCGCCGGCACACCGCCGCCCGGATAATACGAGCCGGGCTGCAGATTGGCGTCGGCCAGGCTGATCGCATCGGCCCCCCGACGGGTCGGCAGGGCCAGGCCGGCCGAAGTCACCACCAGCATGTCGCCGCTTGTCTGCACCAGGGCCTTGACGTCGACCAGATCGCTGATCCGATGCAACGCGGCGTCGCGCTGGTTCTCCAGGTCCGCCGTGCTGCGCTCGCCCGCTTTCAGGGTGACGATCTGGTTGCTGAGTTTGCCGATCGAATCCAGATCCTGGTTCAGCCGGTCGACCGCGGCGATGATATCCCCATGCGCGGCCTGGCGCTGACCGGCATAGGCCAGGCTGAGCGTGTTGATGCCCTGCGCCAGCTTCGCGGCCGTCGCGACCACCCGGGTCTGCTGGGTCTGGTTTTCCGGGCTTCCCAGCAACGATGAGAACTGGTCCTTCAAATCCCCCAGCAGGCTTGGCAGGTCATCGCCCGTCCCCGGCGTCCCAAGCGCCGCGTCGATGGAGGAGAGCGCGGTCGCGGTCGTTCCGAGGCCGGAGACCGCGGAACCGAGACGAAATACCTCGGCCTGCAAGGCGGTATCGATGGCGCGTTTGGTGGCGCCGGTCACCACGCCCAGACCCATGGTCTCGCCGGTCAGGCTGTGCTGGGTGCCGATTTCGGCCGCATAGTCGGGCGTGCTGGCATTGGCGACGTTCTGCGACACCAGGGCCATCTGGCGGTTGATATTCGCCAGGCCGCCGGTCGCAACCCGCAATGCGTTGTCGAGGCTCATGGATCAATGTCCACGTGCCGGCTCCGCCTAGCGCTTCATGTCGATGGTCTGCTGGAGCAGATCATCGGCGGTGGTCACGACCTTGGTATTGGCCGAGTAGGCGCGCTGGGCGACGATCAGTTTCGAGAACTCCGCCGCGATATCGACGTTGGATCCTTCCACGGCGCTGGTCACCAGGCCGCCCGATCCGTTGGTGCCGGCGGGGTTGGCCAGCGGCGTGCCGGAGTCGAGTGTCGCGGTGAAGGCCTGGCCATTCTGGCGCTGGAGGGCATCGGCGTTGTTGAACGTGACCAGAGGGACCTGGGCGATGATCCGGCTCTGGCCGTTGTCGTAGTTCACCACGATATTGCCGTTGGCCTGGGTGGTGACGCCCGAGAAGCTGCCAGGCGGCACGCCGTTCTGGGTGAGGCCTCGCAGGTTGTAGGCGGTGCCGGCGTATTGGGTGACGCCGCCGGTCTGCCCATAGATTCCCACGTTCAACGAGATCGTCTGGGTCTCCGTGCCGAACTGGGCGACGAAGGTGATCATCGCGGCTTCGCCGGCAACATAACCGTCCGTGGTGATCGTGCCGGTGGCGTCGGTGATGGAGCCGATCGTGCCCTCCGGCACGTGGTTGCCGCTGGCCGATCCGAACGTGACGGTGGCCGCACCGAGATCGGTCGTCGCCGCATCCGCCGCGCTGATTGAAACGGACCAGGTGCTATCGGCGGTCTTGACCCAGGACAGGGCCACGGAATGGACCGTGCCCAGCGAGTCATAGACGTCGATGTTCGAGACGATGGGGAATTCAACCGTCGCGGTGTCCGTCGCGGGCGTGGCGGGCAGGTTGGCCGACAGCACGACCTCGCCGGTCGGGACCGGATTGAAGACGGTGTCGGCTACCTGGATCGGTTCCAGGGTGTTCTGGTTGGCGTCGTTGGTCGCGGGATCCACCGCCCAGCCGTTCAGAAAGAGACCGGCGCTGTTCACCAGGAATCCGGTCTTGTTGAGCTGGAAGTCGCCGGCGCGCGTGTAGAACTGCTGCGGATTGAAGGTCGGGACGCTGTTGACCGCGCCGGTCTGCTGCGACACCGCGAAGAAGCCCTGGCCTGCGACCGCCAGACCCAGCGGATTGTCCGACTGGGTGATCGTTCCTTGGACTGTGTTCACGTAATCCGGCCTTGCCACCACGGCCCCAGGCTCGTTGGCGCGGAGCGTGCTGGTGGTCAGCAGCGACATGAACGTCGTGTCCACCCGTTTGAACCCGGCGGTCTGGCTGTTGGCAACGTTGTCGCTGATATTGCCGAAAGCCTGCGACTGGGCCCCAAGGCCGCTGATCGCGGTGTTCATGGCTCCAAACAATGACATGGTCGGTGATCCCCTTCGGCGTCCGGGCGGGCTGTCCGCCGTCTCGGTCATGTGCCCGTGGATGGGATCGCATGAAGCGTGCCAGAGGGGACTGGCGAAGGCGAGGGGCGGATTTCGGCGTGTTTTCAGTGGATCATGGGGGCCTGATAGGGGGCGTGGGTCGGCCGACGCGGCAGAATGGGACCGGCAGGAATTGCCGGGTGGTGGGACACTCGACGTGAATGGGCGTGATCGCCCGATTGCCCTGAACATGGCCTCTCGCGCGGCCTGCCGTTCGACCGTCAAGCCCCAAGCTGGCGAGAAAGGTGACGCCCGATCGGCTTGAGGCTGCGCGGGTCGGGATAGGGAAGGCCGCGACCGAGCCGTTGACCCATAGGTGTCCCCTGACCGTCATTGCCGGACTTGATCCGGCAACCCGCCCCCTGCCGTTGCAGCGCGGGTTGCCGGGTCAAGCCCCGCAATGACGCAGGGGGCGACCCATCGGTCATTGGTTAGGTCGGTCAGTATTACGCCGCGCAATGGCGAACCGCACCCGGTGTTCAGGAGAATTTCGGACTTGGCCCACGACTTGCACAGCGGCTTCGGCAGGAGATCGCCGATGCAAAACCTTCCGCCTGCCACGCCGAACCCGGTCTTTGCGACCGTCCCGCTTCAGGCAACCTCGCTTCAGGGAACGTCGCAGCCTCCGCAAGGGGTGGGGTCGATGAATTTCGCGGGCCAACTGGCTCTGGTGCAGCTCGGGGCCGTCGCGCCCCTGGCGACGGAGCCGCGTCTGCCGGCAGCCGAACCGGGCTCGTTTGCGGTGTTGCCCTCTCAGCCCCAGTCGATTTCCGCGCCTTGGGGCATGTCGGGGACCGGGGCATGGTTCGACCCCGGCGCCGCATGGACGCCCATCGATGCAGCCCAGACACCGCCGGGTCCAACGGTGGAATCCCCCGTGCTCCTCAACCCGGCGCCCGTGCCGATTGCCGAACCCATTGCCGTTGGCGGGGCCGGGGTGCCCGCGACCGGTGAGGCCCAGATGCCCGCGCCCGAGCCGCCCATGATCGGTCCGGTGATTGCCGAGTTCCAGCCCCCACAGCCTCCGATCGCGGCGATGCAGGATCCAGACCTGGCACCGATCGTTCCGGCCGAACCGTCGTCCGCTCCAATTCCGTCGCAAGCGCCGGTGGGCGGATCGCCAGCTATGCCGACCGTGGCCATGCGAGGGGCGGTACCGGACGGGTCTTCGCCATTGCCATCCCCGCCATTGCCCCCCCCGCCGTTGCAACCTCTGTCCTTGCCTTCCACGCCATTGTCGGAATCGGTGGCGTCCTCGTCACTCCCAGGCGAGCCGCCGACGGAAACCGGGAAGGATGTCGCGGTAAGCCAACCCCACCCGGAACAGCGGTCGCCGGATGCGGCGTTCCCGGTCGCGCGAACCGACTCCGCAAGCCTGGACCGACCGTCCGCTCTCCCGGCCGATCCGTCGGTCGAGCCGCCAACGCTCGGCCTCCCGATTGTGATGGCGTCCGTAGCGCCGCGGAAATCCGACGGCCGCGCCGGTCTGGATGAACGGGAACGCGAGGACGCGCCGCAGCCTGCCGTCGACCCGGCACTTGGTTTCGTGACCATCCCAGCGATAACGCAGACCGCCGTTCCTCCCCCCCAACCAACCGTCCCATCGCTGGTGTCGCATGGCGGAGACCCTCAGACACCGGCCCCCTCGGTCTCCAACCTCGCGCCGATCGACATCGGTACTGCCGGTTCCGAAGTGGGTGGAGCCGAGCCGCACGCGACCGGCGCGACGGTGACGGCGACGCCGGCGGAACCGACCGCGGCGACCGCGGACACGCAGCGACGGGCCGATATGGACCTGGCAGCGAAGCTGGATCAGCCGACTCCGTCCGCCGAGGCCATCGTCTCATCGCAGTCCTTATCGCAGTCCTTATCGGAGTTCTCATCGGCGCTGCCGCCGCAGGGACCGTCGCTCCGCCCGGAGGCCCCGGCCCCGTTGGCACCCGATCCGCGTGTGCAAGCATCCGTCACGGACCAGATCGCCCCGGCGATGGTTTCCATGGGGCAGGCACATGATGGCGCGCATCGGATGACGTTGCGGCTGAACCCCGTCGAACTCGGGCTGGTCGAAATTCGCATCGACCGACCGGTGGACGCGCCGACCCAGGTGCGGATCATGGTCGAGCGGCCGGAAACACTGACTCTGCTGTTGCGCGATCAGACTCAGTTGGAGCGCGCCCTGGATCAGGCGGGTCTGCCGCCGGATGGGCGCAGCCTGTCGATCCAGGTCGGTCCGGTCACGCCGCCGGCGCCACCCGTCGATCCTCCGACCCAGACCGGGTCCGGTCAGGCGGGCACGGGCGCCAATCTCGCCGATGGTTCCGCCGGGTCGCAAGACGGCCCGCCGCGCCAGGACCGGCCAGGGTTCGGATCGCATGCGGCAGACGGCGCCCGGACGGAACCCGGCACAATCCCCGGACGGCCGCGTTGGCTGCGTGCCGGCCTCGACATCACGGCCTGAGGAAGACCATCACCATGAGCATCGCTTCCGTATCGGCGCAGCAAAGCAGTGCCGCCGTTTCCCAAACGGCCGCGGACGCCAAGACGGCGCTGGGTTCGCTGTCGGGCAATTTCAACAACTTCCTGAAGATGTTGATGACCCAGTTGCAGAATCAGGACCCGACCAGCCCGATGGATACCAACCAGTTCACCCAGGAACTGGTGCAGTTCTCCAGCGTGGAACAGCAGATCACCACCAATACCAGCCTGACCAAACTGATCGAGCTGACCCAGGCAGGGGAGGTGATGCAGGCCTCCTCAATGATCGGCAAGCAGGTCACGGTGGCCGCGGACCATGTGCCGTTGCAAGGCGGGCGCGGCATGGTGCAGTTCACCACGCCGGCCGCTCAACCGGTGCAGGTCGGGATCTTCACGGAATCCGGTCGGAAGCTGGCGGATGTCTCCGTCTCCGCGCAGAAGGGCGTCAACAATTGGGTCTGGGATGGCAAGGATTCCACCGGCAAACAATTGCCCGACGGAGCCTACAAGCTTGCGGTGATCGGCACCGATACCGCCGGCAAGGCAACCGCGGTACCGTTCAACGTGGTCGGCACGGCAACCGGTGTCGAAACCGAAAACCATGCGGTGCGGCTGAAGCTGGGCGGATTGTCGACGAACTTCAACACGGTCCGCTCGGTCGGTGGGTCTTGATGGCGGGGCCCTTTGCGGCGGGCTTTCCCAGGGCATTTCGCGCTGGATGCGGCCCTTGGACGTGGTGGATTTCAACCCGTGTCCATGCGAGATTGGTCCCATGGTGAACCATCGGATCATGCGGCCGAACCGGCGCGGCTTGTTACGCCTTGGCGTTGGCGGCCTGGCCGCGCCGCTCGTGGCGCGCTTTGCTCATGCGGCTGAGATCAACTGGCGGATCGGGCATACCGCCCCGGCGAGCTTCCCGCTCCATATTCGTTTGACGGAAGCCGCCGAAGCGATCGGCCGCCAGACCGACGGCCGCATGGAAATCCGCGTCTTTCCCGACAGCGAACTCGGCAGTCAGGTCGGTTTGCTGGCCCAGGTGCGGGCAGGGACGCTGGAAGCCAGCCCCATCACCGGTCAGGCTCTTTCCGCCGCGCAGGCAACCGCCGCCCTGCCGATGGCCGGATTTGCCTGGAAAGACCATGAACCGCTCTGGCGCGCCATGGATGGAGAACTCGGCAAGCTGATCCGCGAGCAGTTGACTGTGTCAACCCGTATGGTGGCGATGGAACGCGCCTGGGATTTCGGCTTCCGGGTCATGACGACCGCGAAAGCCCCCATCAAGACCGCGCAGGATCTGGTCGGCCTGACGGTGCGCACGCCCGTTGAGGCCGATCTGGTTGCCCTGTTTCAAGCCCTCAAGGCTCGGCCATTGGCAATGACGCTCGCCGATCTCTATCCGGCCCTGCAGCGCAAACAGGTGGAGGCGCAGGAGGGTATTCTCCCGCTCGTTGTCGCGGCGCGGCTCTATACCCAGCAGAGCTACGGCTCGCTGACCAATCATGTCTGGGACGGTCACTGGATCTGCTTCGCCGCGGCGCCATGGGCCAAGTTGCCCGACAAGCTGAAGGACATCGTCGCCAAGGAGTTGGACATTGCCGCTCTGAAGCAGCGGGCAGACACGGTGGTAACCGTGCAGGAGGCGCGCGACTTCCTGACCAAATCCGGCATGGTGTTCAACACGGTCGAGGACAAGACGTTCCGCGAAACCCTGCGTCAGGCCGGCTACTACAAAGACTGGCGTACCCGGTTCGGCGATCGGGCGTGGGACGTGCTGGAGCGCTACACCGGGCGCCTGATCTGATCGTCTGTCCATGTCGATCGTCGCGGTGATCGGCTTTTGACCTCGCGGCATCGCGCGGACTGATCGCAGGCAACCACCCAGAGCTTGGCTGTCTCATTTATTGCCCGTCGTCACGTTCCAGCCGTCAGCGCCGCCCGAACAGCTTCTCGATTTCCAACTTCGACAGTTTCAAGAATGTTGGCCGGCCGTGGCTACAGGTCGCGGCACGCGGGGTCGCCTCCATCTGGCGTAGCAGCGCGTCCATCTCGGCCTGGGCCAGGCGCCGCCCGGCCCGGATGCTGCCATGACACGCCATGCGCGCGATCACCGCGTCCAGGCGCGATTCCAGGGCCATGGTTTCTTCCAGTTCGGCAAGCTCGTCGGCCAGATCGCGCAGCAGGGGGCCGGGTTCCGGCGTACCAAGCGCGGCGGGGAGGGCGCGGACAAGGATGGCGCCGGAGCCGAAGGCCTCGATTTCCAGGCCAAGCCGGTGCAGGTCGGCGGCCCGGGCCAGCAGACGCTCGGCGTCACCATGCGGCATGTCGACCACGGCGGGCAGGAGAAGCGGTTGGCTGCGTGCGCCACCCTCCAGCATCTGGGTACGAATCGCCTCATGGGTCAGGCGTTCATGCGCCGCGTGCTGATCCACCAGCACGAGGGCGCCGTCGGAGGCGACCGCCAATATATAGGTGTCCAGCACCTGGGCCACGGCGGCGCCCAATGGGTACTGCGTCTGCGGGGCGGGGGTTGGCAGGATGCGGGCCGCCGGGCCGGAATCGAAGGGCAGGCGCGCCTCGGCGAAACCGCCCGAGCCGTTACCACCACCGGATGGCATGCCGGGCAACGGCAGAGCACGGATTCCGCCGTTGGGGGGGCGTGAATAGGCCAGTCGCAGGGACGGCCGATAGCTGGGGGAGATTTGCGGGGCCGGCACGTCGGACCCGGCGCCGCCCGCCAAGGCGCGGGTCAGACCGCCGATCACCAGGGCGCGTATGGCGTTGGTATCGCGGAACCGGAGTTCGGTTTTCGCGGGGTGGACGTTGACGTCCAGTTCTTCCGGCAGCAGGTCGATGTACAGCGCCACCACCGGGTAACGGCCATGCCCGATGACATCGCGATAGGCGACTCGGACGGCGGATTTCAGGACGGGATCGGCCACGGGTCGGCCATTGACCACCAGCCCCTGTGCCGTGCTGGTGGCGCGCGATACCGCCGCGGAGCAGGCATAACCGGTCAGGCGCATATCGCCGCGTTCGTGGTTGATCGGCAGCATCACGGCAGCGGCCTCGGCGCCGAGCAGGGCGGCGACGCGATGGGCGCGATCCTGGGCGGGCAGGTCGAACACGATCCGGCCGTCGATTTCCAGGCGGAAAGCGACTTCGGGGGCGGCCATGGCCAGGCGGCGGATGGCGGATTCGGCGTGATCGGCCTCGGTGCGGGCGTTCTTGAGGAATTTCCGCCTGGCCGGGGTGGCGAAGAACAGGTCGCGCACGACGACCCGTGTGCCGGGCGCACCGGCGGCGGGCGAGACGGCGCTGACGGCTCCGCCTTCGACGGTGATCGTGCTGGCGTGGTCGGAATCGCCTCCGGCTTGGGGGCGGGAGGTGATGGAGAGGCGGGCGGCGGCACCGATCGACGGCAGGGCTTCACCGCGAAAGCCCAGGGTGGCGATGCGGATCAGGTGATCGTCGGTCAGCTTGGAGGTGGCGTGGCGGAGCACGCAGAGCGCGAGTTCGCCGGCGTTCATGCCGGACCCGTCGTCGGTGACCTCGATCCGGTCGATGCCGCCGCCGTCCAGGGCGACCGCGATGCGGGTGGCGCCGGCGTCGAGCGCGTTTTCGACCAGTTCCTTGACCGCGGCGGCGGGTCGCTCGATCACTTCCCCGGCGGCGATCCGGTTGACTGTGGTTTCCGGCAGCAGGCGGATGCGGCTGGACACGGGCACGGTGTTAATCCTCGTTGCGCAGATGGCGGAAGCGGGCGATCAGGCTGGCGGTCGAGGAATCATGGGCGCCGGGGGCCGCGCCCGGGGTCAGTTCGGGCAGGATGCCGCCCGCGAGTTGCTTGCCGAGCTCGACGCCCCATTGGTCGAAGCTGTCGATGTGCCAGAGGCAGCCTTGGACCGCGACCTTGTGTTCGTAGAGCGCGATCAGCCGGCCCAGGCTGAAGGCGTCCAGTCGGTTGAACATGATGGTGTTGGACGGGCGTTCTCCAACGGCGACACGATGCGGGGCGATCAGGTCGATTTCGGCTTGCGAGACCCCTTTCGAGGCCATTTCGGCGCGGATATCGGCTTCCGTGCGGCCGCGCAGCAGGGCTTCGGCCTGGGCAAAGGCGTTGGCGGCCAGGGCGCGATGGGCGTCAGGGCGGTCGTGATCGGGATTGGCGGCGAGGATGAAATCGACCGGGACCGGCCGCGTGCCCTGGTGCACGAGCTGCATGAAGCTGTGCTGGGCGTTGGTGCCAGGCTCGCCGAACACGATGGGGCAGGTGTCCCAACCGGTCGGGTCGCCGGTCAGGGTGACGTGCTTGCCGTTCGATTCCATCTCCAATTGCTGGAGAAAGGCCGGGAAGCGCTTCAGGCGCTCGTCGTAGGCCAGCACGCAATGGGTGGCGGCGCCGATGGCATTGACGTTCCAGATTCCGGCGAGGGCCAGCAGGACCGGCAGATTTTGCCGGAACGGGGTGTCGCGGAAATGGCAGTCCATCGCCCAGGCGCCGTCCAGCAGGGCCTGGAACGCGTCCCATCCGACGGTCAGCGGGATGGTCAGGCCGATCGGCGACCACAGCGAGTAGCGTCCGCCCACCCAGTCGCGGAAGCCGAAGACGTGATCCTCGGGGATGCCGAAGGCGGCGACGGCTTTCAGATTGGTGGACAGGGCGGCGAAATGGCGCGGGATCGCGGCTCCTCCGAGCGCGCCGGCCACCCAGGCCCGGGCGGCGGCGGCGTTCATCATGGTTTCCTGGGTGGTGAAGGTCTTCGACGCCACCAGGATCAGGGTCCGGGCCGGATCGAGGTCCTTCACGGTCTCCGCGAAGGCATGGCCATCGACGTTTGACAGGAATCGGGCGTGGAGATGGGCGGTATGGCGTCCGAAGGTCAGCGCCTGGACGGCCATCAGCGGCCCGAGATCGGAGCCGCCGATGCCGATATTGATCACCGTCGTGAAGCGCTCCTCGGTGGCGCCCAGCTTGGTGCCGGCATGAATGGCGGCCACGAAATCCCGCATTTTGGCGCGCTCGGCCCGCGCCAGATCGGCGGCGTCGTCGCCTCCGGCCCGCAGCGAGACTCCGTCCGGGGCGCGCAGGGCCATGTGCATGGCGGCGCGATGTTCGGTGATGTTGACGGCCTCACCGGCGAACAGGCGCTGGCGGAATCCGTCTAGGTCGGCGGCGTCGGCAAGGGACAGCAGCGCATCGAGCGCCGTGTCGTCGATTGCCGTCTTGGAAAAATCCAAGGTCAGATCGTCGACGGTCGCGCTGAACCGGCCGGCGCGGTGCGGGTCGGTGGCAAAAAGCGGGTTGATGTGCCTGCCACCTTGTCGTGCGGCGAGCTGGGTCAGTAGGGCGAACGCATCGTGGCGAGTCGGGGTCGGGATCATGGAGGGAGTATAGCGCGAGTCTGGGGGCGGCTGAACATGGGGGGGATGCCAAGCGGATTGGCCATGGTCCTCGACCCGGAAAGGTTCGGTCCTCGCGCCGCGTGCCCACCCTGCCGCGTCGCATCCGGTCGGATGGAGTCGAGAAAATGCGTCGCGCAGGAAAACCCGCGGTGTCGGGATGGATAAGATGTCGGCCCTTATCGCGTTGTCTGTGGACGTGGACGGTTTCAGTCAGTTTGGAGACCAGATCTACCGGTGGCACGACCGCAACCTCGCTTCTTCGTGCCCTTCGTGCCTTCGTGGTGGAGAATCGCGGACGCGACCGAGAAAACCTTGCCTGTCCGGGAGAGTCCCATTGCCGAGGGCCACATCGAACCGCGGCTCAGCGATTTTCCACCACGAAGGCACGAAGGACACGAAGAAGGGGTGGAGCGAACCCCATCGGTGAGACACGAAAACAGGGCACACATCTAATTTGGTCCCTCAATTGGTTCGCCGCAAGCGGTAAACCTGGAACCGAGGGTGACGCGCCGAGACATGGTTGCCGCCTCAGGCCACTGGCCGGACGACCACCACGTCCCTCGTCGTTTTCTGGTTCGGC
>CALQHT020000109.1 GCA_943330455.2 Nitrosovibrio sp. Nv4
CACGCGCAGCTACCAGAAAGGCATCAAGGTCACAGATGCCGAGATGGCCGCTCTCAATATCACGGGGGACACATTCCATCCGGAGTGGAACTATACCATCTCGCCAAGGCCACCAACTTGAAGCGGTAGTTTTTGCGTGTTGCCTAACATCAATTACGCTGTGGTCGCCGCCAGCGGCGCCAAGGGCGGTTCGGCAACGGCGGCGGTAAAGGCGACCACCACGTCGGCAACCGAGCTGGCCAGTGCCACGGCGCACACAGTTGGCGGTCGCGGCGGCAATGGCAACGGTGTCGGCGCCTTCGGCGGCACCGGCGGCGTCGCGGGCCCGACCACCGCCACGGCCAGCGGATTTTCCGCCTATGCGAGTGCCATCGAAACGGGCGGTGCCGGCGGGGCGGGCACGAACGGTGCCAAGGGTGGGGCGGGCGCGGCGGCCGACCTGACCAACGAGGTGAGTGGTTCGACCAAAGGTGGCACGCTGACGCTCCGCCAACATGCGACCGGCGGCTATGGCGGCAGTGGCAACGGCACGACCGGCGGTGTGGGTGGTTCGGCGAATTCCACGCTTACCTTCAACGATGTGACCGCCAACGCGATCCACGCCACCAACGTCACCGGCAACAGCATTGCCTATGGCGGTACCGGCGGTAATGGCACGGTCGCAGGTGCCGGTGGCAAGGCGACCGGCTCAACCGCAATGACCGGTGGGCAAACCACGGTCTCCTATACCCGCGTCCGTGGTGGGACCGGCGGCGGCACGGGCGGCGGGGTCGGCGGTTCGGCCACCTCGTCGGCGGCCGCGACCAGCCTGTCGGAAGGCGGGCATTTCGCCGCGACCGCGCGCGCACGGACCTATGGCGGCAGAGGCGGCATTGCGGACGGCGTGACCGGCGGCGCCGGTGGCGTTGCCAGCGGGACGACCGCGTCCGCGTCCGGCTACCAGGCCTATGCCTATGCCCGCCAGACAGGGGGCTATGGCGGCAACGGCCAGAATGGCGGCGGCGGTGGTGCCGGCGCCAGCAGCACACTCACCAACGCCGTCACCGGCTCGACGGGCGGTGGCGAGCTGGCTCTGATCCAGAATGTGCGGGGTGGTTCCGGCGGCTACAGCACTGGCGGCGCCGGCGGATCGGCGGGTGCCGCGCAATCCAGCCTGACCTTTGACGACATCGCCGCCAATGCCATCGACTCGAGCCGTGTGGTCGGCAGAAGCACCGCATACGGCGGCACCGGCGGCAACGGCGGCAACGGTGGCAACGGCGGGGCCGCGATCGCATCCGTCAACATGACCGGCGCGAAGCAGGTCTATGCCACTGGCCGAGCGCTCGGCGGCAATGCCGGAGCGTCTTACGTAAGCGGCAATTCGGGCGGCAGTGGCAATACGGCAACGGCCAGCGCCACGGCAACCAGCACGTCCGTCACGTTCTCCCTGTCGCGGGCTTCCGCCTATGCGACCGGCGGCGTGGGCGGCCGAGCGACGGGAGCCGGCAAGGTCGGCGGCACCGGTGGAGTAGCGGCGGTCGTAACCGCGAACGCCATTGGCTATTCGGCCGAGGCCATCGCGGCACAGGCCGGTGGCGCGGGCGGATTGGGCCAAGGCGGCGCCACTGGTGGGGCCGGCGCGGCCAGCACCGTGACCAACGTCGTGGACGGCGAGACCAAGGGCGGCACACTCAGGTTCACGCAAAACGCTGCAGGCGGCGCCGGCGGATCGAGCGACACCGCAACCGGTGGAGCCGGCGGTTCCGCAACGTCCAGTCTGACTTTCGACGACATCTCCGCGAATGCGATCGATGCCAGCATCCTGTCCGGCTATGTCACGGCGACGGGCGGCATCGGCGGTAACGGCGGCCTCGGCGCGAAGGGCGGTGCCGCAAGCAGCGCGATCACGCTGACCGCCACCAAATCGGTCAACGCCTCGGCCACGGCAAGCGGGGGCGGATCGGGAGCATCGACCTACCCCGGATCGAAGGCGAATAGCGGTATCTCGGGCGGCGGTTCGACCGCCAGTTCCGCTGCGAACTCCACAACGGGGAACGCCACGGCAGGGGCCTCGACCTATGGTGGCACTGGCGGCCAGGGAGCCGGAACTGGCAAGGTCGGCGGCGCGGGTGGGATCGCCAGCGGCACGACCGCGACGGCAAGCGGGCAATCGGCCTATGCGCGCGTGAGGCAGCAAGGCGGGATAGGCGGTGCCGGCCGGTACGGCGCCAACGGCGGCGCGGGCGCCGCGAGTACCCTGGTCGACGCAACCAAGGGATCGACCCTGGGTGGATCCTTGCAGTTCAGCCAATACGTATTGGCCGGCTCGGGTGGCCACGCCTATGGTGGCGGTAGTGGCGGCGCCGGTGGCGCCGCTTCATCCAGCTTCACATTCAATGACATCACCGCGAACGTCGTTGCCGCCAGCAACCTGACGGCCCTGGTCCGGGCCGATGCCGGTGCCGCGGGCCGTGGGGTCACCGGGATCAAGGGGGGCGCCGCGACGGCTGCCGTTGCGTTGACCGGAGCCAACACTGTCAGCGCGACCTCCCGTACCAATGGCGGGCGTGGCGGGCTGACAGATGCCGGCGCGGCCACCGTGGCCGGGACCGGCGGTTCGGCAACGGCGTCCGCCTCCGCATCGTCGACGAGCGGCAATGCGAATGCATATGCCACGTCGACCGCGGGTGCGGGTGGCGCGAGCAACGATGCCGCGATCGCCGGTGGGGCCGGCGGCGTGGCCAGTGGCACCACCGCGACCGCCAACGGGCGAGCGGCCTATGTCTCGGTGCAGCAGACGGGCGGGGCCGGAGGCGGCGGCGGCAGCAAGGCCAGTGGGGGCACGGGTGCGGCCAGCAGCCTGACCAACGCGGTATCCGGCACGACGACGGGCGGCAATCTGCGCCTGACGCAAACCGCAACCGGCGGCGCGGGCGGCTACGGCTATAAAGGCGCCGGCGGCGCTGCCGGCGCGGGCACTTCCTCCCTGACCTTCAGCGATCTCGCGAACGCGACGCGCGCCAGCTATTTCAATGGAAATAGCATAGCCAGAGGCGGGTCGGGCGGCAGCGGCAGCGTGGCGGGCAAGAGCGGCGCGGCGAGCGCATCCATTGCAATCACCGGTGCGAACGCGGTCCTTGCGAATAGCCGTGCGTACGCGGGTGGCGGTGGCGCCGTCAACGCTTACGGCTCAAGCGGAAACGGCGCCACGGGGGAGACGGCAACGGCAAGCACGTCCTCCACGACGATCTCCGCCACGGACCGTGGCTATGGGCGCGCTGCCGCCTTCGGCGGAACCGGTGGGCAGGGCAGAGGCGCGGGCAACGCGGGCGGTGCGGGCGGTTCCGCCGCCGCGTCCGCCGTCTCCAATGGCCGTTCCGCCAGTGCGGTCATCTATTCGACCGGCGGTGGCGGCGGATACGGCTCCTACGGTGCCAGCGGCGGCGCCGGCGGTTCCGTCGCGATCTACAATAAGGCCACCGGCGTAACGACAGGCGGCTACCTGAACCTGATCCAGCGCGTCACGGCGGGCGCTGGCGGCAACAGCAACACCGGTGCAGGCGGCGCCGGCGGGAACGCGGTGTCGCAGAACACGTTCGACGACGTGGTCGCCAACGCGATCGATGCCGGAAACACCTACGGGCGCACCCAGGCCTATGGCGGTGCGGGCGGCAACGGCGCCACCGCCGGCAAGGCCGGAACAGGCAAGTCGACCGTCGGGATGACGGGGATGAACTCTGTCTTCACCGTCGCCAATGCGCGCGGCGGCATCGCCGGCCGAGCGGCGGGGTCTTATACGACAGCCGGTGGGGCGGCCACCGCGGCGTCCGGAGCCTATGCCAAGGGTCTCGACGCGGGCGACATCGCGACCGCGAACGCGACAGGAACCGGCGGTGCCGGGACGACCCAGGGGGCGGCCACGGTCGGCGCTAACGCCTCGACAGCGAACGGGCAAACGGCGCAGGCAACCGCCACGGCGAGCGGCGGCAGCGGCTCTGCACAGGCCACCGCTAAGGCGGCGGGGACTGGCGGCACGCCGGATGTGACCGCGATCGCGAAGTCTCAGGTCGGCAGTAAAGCGACGTCACAGACCGTGGCCGTGCGCGGGGCATCATCCATCATCGCCAACACCGGCGGCTACAATTCGTTCGGCAGCGGCATATCGATCCCCAACGCCAACCTGGTCGCGTCGGAACTGACCGACGAGTCCAATGTCGCCGCGGTTCTCGGTACCGCGAAGGCGAACGTGTTCGGCGCTGGTTTTCAGGAGGCCCGATACTCAAGCGATGCGTCCGGCAACCGGACCTATACCAGCACCGTGACCTGGGATTTCGATTCGACCACCAGTTCTGGTAACCTTTACGCGGGCTTGCTGGATAACCAGGCCCTGGGGGCCGGGTTCGACACGTTGACCTTCAGCATTGCCATCGAAGGCGTCACCGTTGTCACCAAGTCCTTCGCGACGCTTACCTCGGCGCAGACATTCTTCGACAACAAGGCGCTGGACCTGGGAACGGTCGCCAGCAACAAGGCCCTGACGATCGACGTCAATTGCACCCTCGTGTCAAACGACATCGGCGCCGGCTTCGGCTTCGACTACCTGCTCGGCGTGACCAATGACGGCGTGGACAACACCCCACCGGCAGCGCCAAGCCTGCCGGATCTGGTGGCGAGTTCCGATGCCGGGGCGTCGAATACGGATAACGTGACGAATGTGACGTCGCCGTTCTTCACCGGTTCGGCCGAGGCGAACGCGACCGTGCGGCTCTACGACCTCGCGACCGAGATCGGCTCCGCCAAGGCGGATGGTGGCGGGCTTTGGACGATCCAAGCCACGCCGCTGGTGTCCGGGGTCCATTCAATCCTCGCGACGGCCACCGACGCGTCCGGCAATGTCAGCACGAAGTCGGCCGCCCTGTCGGTGACCATCGATGTCGCACCGCCCGCCGCGCCGAGCGTGCCCAACATGTCGGCGGCGTCGGACAGCAACAACACGACGGACGACATCACGAACGTCACCACACCGACCTTCATCGGCACGGCCGAGGCGGGCGCAACCGTGACGTTGTTCTCGGGCGGCACTTCGGTCGGGTCGGCGAAAGCCACCGCCGGTGGCAACTGGACCATCAAGACCTCGACGCTCAGCTCCTTCTCCCAACAGATCACCGCGACGGCGACCGATCTCGCCGGCAATATCAGCAATGCGTCGGCGGCGTTGACCGTGGTGATCGATACAGTCGGGGTAGCACCGTCCACGCCGGACCTGGATGCGGCGTCCGACGGTGGTGAATCGAACACCGACAATATCACCACTTTCGCGGCACCAACCCTCAACGGTACCGGAGAGGCGGGGGCGACCATCCGCCTGTTCGACGGCGTCACGCAGGTTGGCACCACGACGGCCAACGCGAAGGGCGAGTGGTCGATCAAGACTGGCGTTCTGGCCGAGGGCGTGCACGCGTTCACGGCCAATCTGACCGATATCGCGGGCAACAACAGCGCGTCTTCCGGGCTGTTGTCGGTCACCATCGACACGACCGCTCCGGGGGCGCCCACCGCGTTGGACCTGACGGCGGCCACCGACACCGGATCGTCGGATACCGACAACATCACCAAATTGACGGCGCCGATCATCACCGGCAAGGCAGAGGCGGACTCGACGGTCGTACTGCAGAGTGGGGCGACTCAGATCGGCTCCACGAAGGCCGCGGCCGATGGAACCTGGTCGATCTCGACAAGCAAGCTGGCAGACGGGGTTTACAGCCTGTTCGCCAGAGCCATCGATGTGGCGGGCAATATCGGTGCGCCGTCCGTTGCCATGTCGGTGACCATCGATACGGCGACACCGACGCCCAGCACGCCGGATATGACCGGGGCGTCGGATTCCGGGGTGTCCGATACGGACGACATCACCAATGACTCGACCCCGACCTTCGGCGGAACCGCGGAGATCGGAGCGACGGTGACGCTGTTCGATGGCCTGACAGAGGTCGGATCGGGTGTGGCGGACAAGTCGGGCCTGTGGTCGATCGACTCCAAGTTGCTGACCAACGGCGTGCACGCGATCACGGCACAGTCCAAGGATATCGCCGGCAACACCAGTTCCGTCTCCGGCGCGCTGTCTGTGACCATCGACACCAAGTCACCGGCCGCGCCCACAACACCGGACCTTGCCGAGGCGTCGGACAGCGGGGCATCGAAGACCGACAACCTTACCAACGCCAAAACGCCGGTGTTCAACGGGTTGGCGGAGGCCAACAGCACCGTCAACCTGTTCGACGGCGCGACCCTGATCGGTTCGGCGGTGGCGGATGGCAGTGGCGCGTGGTCGATTACCGCCTCGACCCTGGCCGATGGCGTGCGTTCGATCACCGCCAAGGCATCCGACATTGCCGGCAATAACGGGGTGGCCTCGGCTGCCTTGTCGGTGACCATCGATACGACGATCGCCGCGCCGACGGCGTTGGATCTGGCGACCGCGTCCGACTCCGGCGCGTCCAGCACGGACAACATCACCAAGGACACGACACCGATCATCAGCGGCAAGGCGGATGCGAACGTGTCGGTCAAGGTGTTCGACGGCGCGGTGGAAATTGGCTCCGCCACCGCCAATGGCGCGGGGAGCTGGTCGATCACATCACCGGTGCTCGCCCAGGGCGTGCATTCGATCACCGCGCAGGCGACCGATGCCGCGGGGAATGTCAGCGCGGCCTCCACCGTGCTGGCGATCACGATTGACACCACTGCGCCCGGGCTGCCGACGGTCCCGAACATGACTCCGACGACCGACAGCGGTGCGTCCAACTCGGACGACATTACCAACAACCCGACGCCAACCTTCGTCGGCACGGCGGAAGCCAATGCGACGGTGGCGCTGTTCGAGGGCGCCGTCAGTCTCGGAACCGCCAAGGCCAGCGGCACCGGGGCCTGGTCGATCGTGTCCGGCACGCTGTCCGAGGGCAAGCATACGCTGACCGCTCGGGCAACCGATGTGGCGGGCAATCTCGGCAAGTTCTCGACCGGGTTGACCGTCACCATCGACACAATCGCGCCGACGGTGGCGATCGGCAAAGTCACGACAACGTCGATCGCCGGAACGGCGGAGGCCGGCGCCAAGATCGATCTCAACGATGGTGCCACCAAGATCGGCACCGTGACCGCCGATTTGGTCGGGCAATGGGCGGCCCCGGCGGCTCTGACCCCAGGTCTGCACACACTGACCGCGGTGGCGACCGACATTGCCGGCAACGCTACGACAACGCCGGGCTTGCCGGTCAACATGGGGACCGTGGGCAACGACCTGCTGTTCGGCGGTGGGATCGCCAGCATGTTGGTCGGCGGCGCCGGCAACGATCTGTATGTGGTGATGAATGCCGGCGACATCGTCGTGGAAGATGTGGGCGGAGGCAGCGACGCCATCCTGGCCGCGGTTGGCTACACCCTGCCGGCACTGTCGGAGATCGAGTTCCTGTCGGCCTATACCGGATCAACCGGTCTCGCGCTGACCGGCAATGAATTCGTGAACGCCATCGTCGGTGGTGCCGGCAATGACACGGTCTCGGGCGGAGGCGCCGCGGATATCCTGTTCGGTGGGGCGGGGGTCGACGTCTTCGGTTTCGCGGCACTGTCGGACTCGGCCGTTGCCGCACCCGACCTGCTTGCCGATTTCTCGGCGCTGGCAGGCGAGCAGATCGACCTGAACCTGCTGGACGCGAACACTGGACTGGAGGGCAATCAGGCGTTCTCGTTCATTGGCAGCAGCGCGTTCTCTGGGGTCGCGGGCCAACTGAGGCAGGAGACCGCGGGGACCAACACAATGGTGTTCGGCGACGTGAACGGGGATTCCGTGGCCGATTTCGGGATCGCGCTGAATGGGGTCCAGAGCTTGAACAACACGAACTTCGTTCTCTGAGCGGTCTCCTACTGTCTGATCGGTCCCCTATCGTCATTGCCGGGTTAAGCCTGGCAATGACGGTAAGGGAGAGAGGTGGGCGGGCAGTGCTTAGGTCAATGGTTAGGACCGGTTGGTGCAAGGCCGCTGACGCACCCCCGGCAGGCTATTCGATTGCCTGCCGGGATCGCTCCGCCCAATATGCGGCAAAACCGCCCACGGGAGCTTCGTTCCATGACCGATGTCGCACTCAGCTATGCGCATGGTGGCAGCACCGTTTCGCTGACCGGCGAAACGATCGGCGTGCATTTCGATCGCGTCGTCGCGCGCTGGGGGGATCGGCCCGGCGTGGTGGTTCGCCAGCAGGGGGTCCGGTGGACCTACCAGGAACTCGGGCGGCGGGTCGATGCGTTCGCGGCCGGATTGCTGGCGTTGGGGCTGCAGCCGGGGGAGCGGGTGGGCATCTGGTCGCCCAACAATGCCGAATGGGTGGTCACGCAGTTCGCCACCGCAAAGGCCGGGCTGATCCTGGTGAACATCAATCCGGCCTACCGGCTGTCCGAACTTGAGTATGCGCTCAACAAGGTGGGCTGCCGAGCGCTGGTGACGGCAACGGCGTTCAAGACGAGCGATTATATTGGGATGGTGAACACCCTGGCGCCGGAATTGGCTCGGTCCGGGCCGGGACATCTGGACTCGGCGAAGCTGCCCGGCCTGCGGACGGTCATTCAGATCGGCGACTCGCCAGCGCCGGGTGTGATCCCGTTCGAGTCCGTCTACGCCATGGGTCGCGAGGAGGATCGTGCGCGCCTGCAGGACCTGTCGGGGCTGTTGCAATTCGACGATCCCATCAACATCCAGTTCACCTCCGGCACCACCGGCCTGCCCAAGGGCGCCACGCTCACGCACCACAACATCCTGAACAACGGCATGTTCCTGGGTGAAATGATGCACTACTCGGAGCATGACAAAGTGTGCATCCCGGTGCCGCTGTACCACTGTTTCGGCATGGTCATCGGCAACCTGGCCTGCATGACGCATGGATCCGCCATGGTCTTGCCGGGCGAGGGCTTCGACCCGCTCGCCACCTTGCAGACGGTGGCGGAGGAGCGGTGCACGGCACTGTATGGCGTGCCGACGATGTTCATTGCCGAACTCGACCACCCGGAATTTGCCAGCTTCGACCTGAGCAGCCTGCGGACCGGCATGATGGCCGGCGCCCCCTGCCCCATCGAGGTCATGCGCCGGGTCATCCGCGACATGCACCTGACCGAGATGACCATCGGCTACGGCATGACCGAGACCAGCCCGGTCAGCACCCAGACCATGATCGGGGATTCTCTGGACAAGCAGGTGTCCACCGTCGGGCGGGTACACCCGCATGTGGAGGTCAAGATCGTCGATGCCGAGGGCCGCATCGTCCCCCGCAACACCCAAGGCGAATTCTGCACCCGCGGCTATTCCGTCATGCTCGGCTACTGGGACGACGAGGAACGCACCGCCCAGGCGATCGACAAGGGCGGCTGGATGCACACCGGCGACCTGGCCACGATGGACGACGACGGCTACTGCAACATTGTCGGCCGCATCAAGGACATGGTGATCCGCGGCGGGGAGAATATCTATCCGCGCGAAATCGAGGAGTTCCTGTATCGCCATCCCGCCATCCAAGACGTGCAGGTATTCGGCGTGCCCGACCAGCGCTTCGGCGAGGAACTCTGCGCCTGGATCAAGATACGCGCCGGGGAGGCTCTGAGCGCGGACGATGTGAAGGCGTTCTGCAAGGACCAGATCGCGCACTACAAGGTGCCTCGGCACATCCGGTTCGTCGATGAGTTCCCGATGACGGTGACCGGCAAGATGCAGAAATTCATCATGCGGGAGCAGATGGAGCAGGAACTGGGCGTACGAGCGGCGGTCACGGCGTAGGGGCGCGGGTCATGTTGGAAAGCATCAGCGCGGTCACCTTGCTGACGCGGGACATGGCACGCTCGGTCGCATTCTACCAGGCGATGGGCTTTGTGCTGAAATATGGCGGCCCCGACGCGGCCTTCACCAGCTTCCATGTCGGCAGCAGTTTCCTGAACCTAGGCCGCACCCGGTCTGAGGCCGATTGGCGAGGCTGGGGACGGGCGATCTTCCATGTCGACGACGTGGACGCCCATCACGCGATGGCGGTCGCCGCCGGCTACGCACCGGAATTCGCCCCGCGCGATGCGTCCTGGGGGGAGCGGTATTTCCACATCCTGGACCCGGACGGGCATGAGTTGAGTTTCGCGCGTCCGCTGGCGGCGGGGTAAGGGGGGGGGGGGGCCGGGCTCGTCTGTTCAACAATCCGTCCACACGTCCCCCCTGCCGTCGCGTGTGCCGCGAGGTGCCGTGTTCGGCGCGCCCCGTGAACATAATGCCAGCCGACTTCACGTCTAACAGCAACCGGCGGAAAGATTGTCCCTACGACCGGCGCCTTCGCGTCAGGCCGGCATCCGCGACTTTCCAGGGCGGTAACAATGGAAATCGTAGATCGTGTGTCTGCACGGCCGGTGGGTCATAGTTTCCGGCGGTTGGCATTAGCGCCTTGCGATGGCGGAATGCGTCCGTGGTATATCCAACAACGGTTTCGAGGCTTGGGTTCGGAGAAGGTGGTTAGGTGCGATCATTGACAGTGTCCCATGTTCTGCAGCGCCTGAAGCGTGTTCTGGAATTGCAGGACAAGGCGCATGCGCGGCTGCTATCGATGGAAGGCCTTCGCGGGCTGGCTGTCCTGCTCGTTTTCTTGCAGCACTACGCCTACCAAATGCAGTCCCTCAGCCATCTTGAGGGGATCAGCCATGTCGTGATCGCGGCCTTGCGCAGCTACGGCAATCTGGGCGTCGAGCTTTTTTTCGTCCTGAGCGGCTATCTGATTTACGGCACCCTGGTTCGCCGGACACCACCGTTCGGACAATTCATGGCGCGGCGAGCCGAGCGGCTTTATCCGGCGTTCCTGGTGTCGTTCGGGCTTTATGTGGTGATCCATCTCGTGGCGCCCGGTTCGGAGAAGATTCCATCCGACATCGTCGATGGCGTGTTGTACATCGTCGCGAACCTGCTGTTTCTGCCGGGTCTGTTTCCGATCAAGCCGCTGATGTCGGTCACGTGGTCGCTGTCGTATGAAATGTTCTTCTATATCGCCTCGGCCGGACTTGTGGGCGGCCTTAGAATGAACCGGATGACGGTCGGGGTCCGAATTGGGATCATTGTTGGCCTGTTCGGCGGTTTCCTGCTCGCCTGTGCGATATTCTCCTGGATGCCACACAGGATGATGCCGTTTTTCGCGGGGATGCTGCTATCGGAAGGGATCGGTGTTACCAAAGGGAAGGTCCCGGCTTGGCTTGGACTTTGCAGCCCGCCGCTGGCCTTGATCCTCGGCCAAACCGTTCCCATGCATCCTATCCTTTTGGAATTGATGCATACCGTTGCCTTCTTTGCCCTGTGCGGAGCCTGTTTTTCCGGCGGCCTCGCGGGCCGCGTCTTCTCCTGGACACCCGCGCGGTGGCTCGGCAACATGAGCTATTCCTACTATCTTCTTCACGGCATGACAGTGATGGCGCTCAGTATCGTCCTCATAAAATTCGTTGAGCACGCACTGCCGACGTGGGTCGTGTGGGCGCTGCTGCCTCCGACGTTCCTGGTCAGCCTGGTGCCGCCGTTCGTGCTGTTCGTATTCATTGAGCGGCCCATTTCCCTGCGCCCTCGGTCGTCAACCATAGTACGTGCGCCTGTGGCTTGAAGTCGGCGCATCCCGGCAGGGTTCTGCCTCTGTGCGCGGCATGGCGTGTCCGCGCGGTGCCATAACCGCCATCCCCTGCACGCACCCCAGATGCGCGACCATCAGCCAAAACCACCAAAACCCTTGCCGCGACGGCCCGGGAACGCTAATCCGCGCCATTCTCGCTAGCAGGAGTACAAACATGGCCTACAGGGTCGCAGTCGTCGGCGCCACCGGAGCGGTTGGACGCGAGATGCTGAAAACCCTGGCCGAACGCCGCTTCCCGGTCTCGGAAGTGGCGGCGGTCGCGTCCGGTCGTTCGACCGGCCAGGACGTGTCGTTCGGCGAGAAAACCATCCTCAAGTGCCAGAACCTGGAAAAATTCGACTTCACCGGCTGGGATATCGCCCTGTTCAGCCCCGGCGCGTCGGTGTCCGCCATCCATGCCCCGCGCGCGGCGTCGCAAGGCTGCATCGTCATCGACAACACCAGCCAGTTCCGCATGGATGTCGATGTGCCGCTGGTGGTGCCGGAAGTGAACCCGCATCATCTGCGCCAGTTCACCAAGCGGGGGATCATTGCCAATCCCAACTGCTCCACCATCCAGATGGTGGTCGCCCTGAAGCCACTGCACGACGAATTCAAGATCAAGCGCGTGGTCGTCTCCACCTACCAGTCCACCTCCGGCGCCGGGAAGGAAGGGATGGACGAACTGTTCAACCACACCAAGTCGTCCTTCGTGCACGAGCAGTCGCCGCCCCAGCAGTTCACCAAGGAAATCGCGTTCAACTGCATTCCTCATATCGACAAGTTCATGGATGACGGGTCGACCAAGGAAGAATGGAAGATGGTGGTGGAGACGAAGAAGATTCTCGACGCCAACATCGCCGTGCATGCCACCTGCGTCCGCGTCCCGGTTTTCATCGGCCACGGGGAAGCAGTGAACGTCGAATTCGAACGCCCCGTCACGGCAGGGGAGGCCCGCGCACTGCTGCGACAGTCGCCAGGGATCGAGGTGGTCGATGTCCGTGAAGACGGCGGCTATGTCACCCCGTTGGAATGCGCCGGCGAGGACGCGGTGTTCGTCAGCCGCATCCGCAAGGACCCCACGGTGGAACACGGCCTGTCGTTCTGGTGCGTGTCCGACAATCTGCGCAAGGGTGCGGCACTGAACGCCGTGCAGATCGCGGAAACCCTGATCGCGCAGGGCATGCTGGCGAAGAAAGCAGCCTGACCGCTACGGATCGACCCACGCGCGAAACGCGGCGATAGACGGGGCCAGCTCACTCGCCAACAGGCGGGCGCTGGCCACCGCGCCCTTTATCCCAGCACCACGATGTCGGGCCGGATATGGTCCATGAACCGGGCATGGCACCACGACACCGGCATAATATCGGCCTCCAGACCCTGCTCGCCGCAAACGGCCTCAACGAAGCGCCAGGCTGCGGCCTGTTTCGCCTGTGGAAAATCCAGCAGAACATCAACATCGCTGTGATACCGCCTGCCGCCACGCGCTGCCGACCCATACAGCAGGAACCACCCGCCATGGGCACGTGCATAGGCTGATAACGCCCCTCGCATACCGTCCACCGCACGGGCGCGGCGAGCGGCCTCCGTCGCCTTCCGTTCGGCAAGAGTGACGATGCGCATGCGCCATTCTATCGGCATGGCCGACGCCTCCGCAAATCCCACGCGGCCCCGCACGGCCAACGGTGACTCTTGCATGACCGCATGGCACCGGAGCACGCTCCATGGCATAGTCCGCTCCGTCATCAGACCAACAGGGAGCCACGATATGCCTGCCATGCATGGAAGCTGCCGCTGCGGCAAGGTCACGTTCAGCGCCAACACCGAACCGGCCTTCACCGGAGTCTGCCACTGCACCAACTGCCAGAAGGAAACCGGCAGCGCCTTCGCCATCGTGATCGGCATGCCGAGCACCGAGCTGACCGTCACCGGCGAGACCAAGACCTACACCGCCACAGCCGACAGCGGAAAGCAGACGCGCAAGCAGTTCTGCCCGGAATGCGGCTCCGGCATCACGCACGAGGCGGATGCCTTCCCTGGGGTCACCATGATCGGTGCCGGCTCGCTCGACGATCCGTCCTGGGTGAAGCCCGCCATGGAGATTTACTGCGACAGCGCCCAACCCTGGGTGTCGCTGCAAAGCGAGATGCACAAATTCCCGAAAATGCCCGGCTGAACCGCGTCCCGGGTGGTACGCCACCCGGGTTCGCCACCAAGGTTCAATCCAGGCGCAGGTTGAGTTCCTTCACCAGCTTGCCATACCGCTCATAATCCGCCTTCAGCAGGGCGGCGAGCGCCTCGGGCGGCCCGGATTCCGGACGCAGAGCCAGGGCGCGAAACTGCGCGGCGATCTCGGGCAATGCGGCGATCTTCGTTGTCTCCACGTTCACCCGGTTGATGATCGCTTGCGGTGTTCCGACAGGCGCGAAGATGCCGTACCAACCGACGATGTTGATCTCCGGATAAGCCTCCGAGATCAGCGGCACGTCGGGGTAATCGGGATGCCGCTGCCGGTCGGCGATGGCCAGCAGCTTGGCCTTGCCGGCTTTGACATGCGGCAGCACGTTCGGCTCCGAGTGGATCTGCATGATGCCCGCCAGGAAGTCGTTCAGCGCATCCGCCCCGCCGCGATACGGCACGTGCAGATTGTCGATCCCAGCGGAACGGCTCAGGCTCTCGCAGATCACATGCGTCAATGTCCCCAGCCCGGAGGAACCGCAATTCAACTTGCCGGGATTGGCCTTGGCATAGGCGGCCAGTTCCTGGATCGTGTTGACCGGCACCGAGGGATGCACCGCGATCGGCAGCATGTAGTCCGCGATATGCGCAACCGGCGCCATATCCTTGAACGGATCCCACACTACCTTGCGCGCCTGCGGCACGATCGTCACCACCGGCGAACCGGTGACGAACAGGGTATAGCCATCCGGAGCGGAGCGAACGCCGGCCTCGATCCCGATGGTGCCGGATGCGCCGGCCTTGTTCTCGATCACGAACTGCTGGCCGAAGATTCGCGACAGCCGATCCGCATAGGGCCGGGTCGCATTGTCCGTCGATCCACCTGGGGCAAAATTGACGATGATGCGAACGGGTTTGGTCGGCCAGTTGTCCTGAGCCTTGGCCGGCACGGTTGCCACGGCCGCCAACCCTATGATTGCAATCAGATACCTCACCACTTGGTCCATGTCCGATGTTCTCCCATCCCGGCGTCTGCTCGGCCGGTTGCAACCATGGTGCGGGACGGTGCGCTCCCACGCAACCGGGCCAGCATGCGGCGCGGGCATTGTCCCCTGCCCCAGCTTGCCGTCCCCGCTCACCCCGTTACGATCCGCACCCGACAACCAAGGGAAAATCGGCCATGTGGGAAACGAACGCGCGCTATCCCGATCCGCGGGTCCAGGTGCTGGACGCGAGCTTCAACCAGTTCCGCCTGCCCATGGCCTCGGTCGAGCGCCTTTACACCGGCTGCCGATGGGCAGAAGGCCCGGTCTGGTTCGGTGACGGCCGCTACGTGCTCTGGAGCGACATCCCCAACGACCGCATCCTGAAATGGGAGGAAGAGACCGGCGTCGTCAGCGTGTTCCGCAAAACCTCCTGGAACGCCAATGGCAACACCCGTGACCGCCAGGGCCGCCTGGTGACCTGCGAGCATCGCGGCCGGCGCGTCGTGCGCACCGAATATGACGGCACCTTGACCACGCTGATGGAGGGCTTCAACGGCAAGCGCCTGAATTCTCCCAATGACGTGGTCGTCCACTCTGACGGGTCGATCTGGTTCACCGATCCGGCCTTCGGCATCAGCGGCTATTACGAAGGCGAGAAGGCCGACTCCGAGATGCCGGCCGCCGTCTGGCGCATCGACGGGCAGACCGGACAGCCCAGCATGGTCGCCGACGATATCGAGGGTCCGAACGGCCTGGCGTTCTCCCCCGATGAATCGATCCTGTATGTCGTCGCCTCCCGCGGGCATCCGAACCGGTTGATCAGGGCCTTCGATGTGGTCGCTGGCGGGCAGAGACTGGCCAATAATCGTGTGTTCATCGATGCCGGCCCGGGCACACCGGACGGGTTCCGCGTCGATATCGCCGGCAATCTGTGGTGCGGCTGGGGCATGGGCACGGACGACCTGGATGGCGTGCGGGTGTTCAACAATGCCGGCGCCCCGATCGGGCACATCCAACTCCCCGAGCGCTGCGCCAATCTGTGCTTTGCCGGACGTTGGCGGAACCGTCTGGTGATGGCGGCCAGCCACGGTCTCTACTCGCTGTTCGCCAACACTCAGGGTGTCGCTGGGGGCTGAACCGGAGCCGTTCGATGTTCAATCCCTCCGCCCATGGCAGCTCGGTGCGCACCGAGCTGCTGGCCGGGCTGACCACCTATCTGACCATGGCCTATATCGTCGTGGTCAATCCCGGCATCCTGGCGGTGGCCGGCATCGACCGCGGCGCCGCTTTCGTCGCGACGTGTCTGGCCGCGGCAATTGGCTCCGTGGCCATGGGCGTGCTCGCCAATCTGCCGATCGCGCTGGCGCCGGGCATGGGGCTGAACGCCTATTTTACCTTTGTCGTCGTGAAGGGCATGGGTCTGTCCTGGCAGGTTGCGCTCGGTGCCGTGTTCCTGTCCGGCGTGTTGTTCCTGGCCATCAGCCTGTTCCGGATCCGGGAGTGGCTGATCAACGCCATTCCGCTTTCCCTGAAGCTAGGCATCGGCGCCGGGATCGGTCTGTTTCTGGGATTGATCGGGCTGAAGGAAATGGGCGTCGTCGTCGATCATCCCGCGACCTTGGTGACGCTCGGTCATCTCGGCGCGCCCGCGACGTTGCTGTCCTGCCTCGGGTTCGTAATCATCGCCGGACTGGCCGCGCGCAAGGTCACGGCGGCGATCCTGATCGGCATCGTCGCAACGGCGCTGCTGGGCATTCCGCTGGGTCTGACCCAGTTCCAGGGCGTCGTCTCGGCCCCCCCTTCCCTCGCGCCGACCTTCCTGGCCATGGATATCGCCGGAGCGCTGCAACTCGGCGTGGTCGTGGTGGTGCTGACCTTTCTCCTGGTCGACGTGCTGGACAATGCCGGCACCCTGATCGCCACGACGCAGAGAGCCGGCCTGCTGAACAAGGATGGCTCCATCCCCCGGCTGCGCGAAGCCCTGCTGGCCGACAGCGGCGGCGCCATCATCGGGGCCGCTCTCGGCACCAGCACCACCACCAGCTACATCGAGAGCGCCGCCGGCATTCAGGTCGGCGGGCGCACCGGACTGACCGCCGTCGTGGTCGGGGTGCTGTTCCTGGCGACGTTGTTCTTCGCGCCGCTTGCCACGTCGATCCCCGCCTTCGCCACCGCGCCGGCCCTGGTATTCGTGGCCTGCATGATGGCGAGCAGCCTGCGTGAGATCGACTGGGACGACGCGACGGACTTCGTGCCCGCGGTGATCGTCGCCCTTGCGATGCCATTCACGTTCTCGATCGCGACCGGCATCGGCCTCGGCTTCATCGCCTACGCACTGATAAAACTGGTCGCGGGCCGCTCGGCAGAGATTCCGGGTGCGGTCTGGCTGATCGCAGGTCTATCGGCCGCGAAGTTCGCGACGATCTAGCGGGGAGAAAGCCGAGCGGGCGGTGATGGCGCGGGCCAAGCACTGGGAGCGAAGAGCCCGGACCATTGACCGGCGAACCTCGCCGTGCCCCCACCGTCATTGCCGGGCTCGACCCGACAACTCACCCCCGCCGTTGACGCGCAGGTTGCCTGATCAAGTCCGGCAATGACGAGGGGGCTGGTGCTGTGTGTCGGTCAATCGTTCAGTGACCCACGCCTCAGTGCACCGACACCGCATGCATCTCATGCTGGTTGATCGCGGCCACCGCGACCGCACGGTCGCCGGCGAGAGCCATCGGCGTTCCGTCCGCCGCGTGGATCGCGAAACCGGCCGTCCCGTTGACGACCACCGGTTTCACATAGGCGACCTGAGCCACACCCAGCTTGCCCAACTGCTCCGGCGAGAGCGAGCGAAGGTCGAACAGCACCACCTCCACCGAGGTGTCCGTGCCGCCATCAGTATTGATGTTCATGGTTAAAATTCCTCTCGGGCGACGGTGTGACGACAGCCCCGACGCCATCGGCTGGGTAAAACTGACTTACTCAGGCTTGCCTTCAACAATGGAGCCGCGCACGCCTCCGTTGGGCTTCGAACCGTTCACCCCGGGTCGGGTGATCGGGATCGTGCGCACTCGCACTTCGGGTTGTGGGCGAGCCAGGTCGATATGCAGTAAGCCACTATCGAGCCACGCGCCTTTCACCTCTATCCCTTCGGCCAGCACAAAAGCGCGCTGGAACTGTCGGGCGGCGATGCCACGATGGAGAAAGACACGTCCCTGGCTGTCGTCAGTCTGACGGCCGCGGATCACGAGTTGATTGTCTTCCTCGGTGATCTGCAGGTCGTCCATCGTGAACCCGGCAACCGCGAGGGTAATGCGCAGTCCGACCTGGCTGATCTGTTCGATATTGTACGGCGGATAGCCGTCGGATGCGGTTTTCGACGCACGTTCGAGCATTTGCTCCAGATGGTCGAAACCCAAAAACAGCGGCGATGTAAACATACGGGTGGTCAAGGCCCCCTCCTTAGAGCGAGGTGTTAAACCGGGACCCGTTCTGGCATCCCAGCGAAGGAACATGTTGGCGCCGCCGGGCGCGCTTGCAAGAGGGGGGTCACAGGCGGTCAGGGCAAACGGGTGGGGGAGAGAAAGCCTTGGGGCTCCGCCCCAAACCCCGCGAGGGCTTTGCCCTTCGAACCCACCAGCGGCTACGGCCCCTGGACCGCGATCAGTTGGGTCAGGGGGAAAGGGGGCCGACCGTGGCGTTTCAGCGTCCGTGTCGGCCCCCTTTCCTCCCTGACCCAATAAACGGCATCCAAGGCCCAGCCTTGGTGGGGGTCGAGGGGGCAAAGCCCCTCGCGG
>CALQHT020000110.1 GCA_943330455.2 Nitrosovibrio sp. Nv4
ACTGGTGCGTCTGGTGATTTAACGGCACTTCAGCGGCAACTCGCTCACCTTGCCCGTGAACCTTCGGGCGAGGACGCTACCCATTTGCCCGTCTCGGCCGAAAACGGTCGCACGTTGCCTCGGAGGATGGAAATCAGGCGCAATTACGTAAATTCTATCCAGGGTTGTCACGTCCGATAGAATTTCGCGCATGATTGGCGTCGAGTTTTGCAAGTGGCTCTTAAGACTCCACTTTAAGTTCGGGGCCTTCTGTCATCCGTTCCGGAAAGGCGCGGATATGGCGGGGTTTCGTTACGAAGCAATGCGGGACTCGGGGGGTATCGTTCCGGATGGATGCCGTTAACCCGCCCGTTCACGATTGCCTGCGGATTGGGCAAATGGCTGCTTTCGCGACAAGCGCACCGTACAGGCGTTGGTCGGGCGTGGCGGGGCTGCGATTCAACATTGCGTGGCGCAAGATCGACGACTCACACCATGGACCGATAGACCCGCCTCCCCGTCATTGCCGGCGAGGCGTGTACTCGATCGCACAATTTTGGTTCGCACCCCTCCTTGCTTGGTGCGTTTGTGGGCAAGCGCGCGTTTGATGCCGTGGAAATCACCCACCGCCTATCCCACCGCTTGAGCCTTGCGGAACAAGCCCATTCCAGCGACAGTGACCGGGATTGAGGAAATGTCCCGGCGGATTGCGCAAACCACGGGAGTACGGCGCACATGGCACAATCAGATTGGATCGATCGCTCGATTGCCGCGCAACGCGGACTGGGCTGGGGCCGCACGCCACGGTTCCACAGCCTGACCGAGGCGTTGCAGGGCAAATATCACTACACGATCGGTCCCTATTCCGATCCCGTGCTGACGGTTGCGGCGGGCGACCGAATTCAGATCGAAACACGGGACGCGTTCGAAGGGGCCATCCGCACCGAACGGGACATGCCGACCGAAAAATTGCGCATGCCCTTCGTCAATCCGCAAAACGGCCCCATCATGATCGAAGGCGCCGAACCCGGCGATGCCATCGCGGTCCATATCGAATCCATGCTCCCCCGAGGCGAGAACCCTTGTGGCACCTGCTGCATGATCCCGCATTTCGGCGCCCTGACCGGGATCGGTACTCTGAACGAACCACTGCCGCAACTGACCCGCAAAATCCATGTGGATGAGAAACACGTGCGCTGGAGCACCCGGGTCACGCTGCCCTACAATCCGCATATCGGCACACTGAGCACCTCGCCCGAGATCGACTCGATCAACTCGCTGACCCCGGACTCCCATGGTGGCAACATGGATCTGCCCGATATGGGTCCCGGCAGCATCACCTATCTGCCCGTGCGAACACTCGGGGCACGCCTGTTCATCGGCGACGCCCATGCCTGTCAGGGTGACGGCGAGGTGTGCGGCACCGCCGTCGAGTACCCCTCCACGACCACGATCCGCGTCGATGTTATCAAAGGCTGGACCCTGGATTGGCCCAGACTCGAACGCGAAGACTTCATCATGACGATCGGCAGCGCTCGGCCTTTGGAGGACGCGACCCGCATCGCCTATCGCGAACTGGTTCTTTGGATGGAAGCAGAATACGGGTTCGATCGCTGGGATGCCTACATGATGCTCAGCCAATGCGGTCGCGTCCGTCTCGGCAACTTCGTCGACCCGAAATACACGGTCGGGGCCGGTATTTTGAAGTCCTGGCTTGTGCCGTGACCGTTCACAAGGATTGACAGCATGGATCTCGGCTTGCGGGGCATGAAGGCCCTTATCACCGGCGGAACGAAAGGGATCGGGCGCGCGGTGGCCGATCTGTTCGCCGACGAAGGCGCGGACGTTGCGATCTGCGCACGAGACACTGGCGAAGTCGCCCAGGCGGTCGCGGATCTGGCCGCCCGAGGCGTCCGGGCGACAGGCCGAGCGCTGGATGTCGCGGATGGCGCGGCGTTGACGGGATGGGTGGAGGACGTCGCGGCGGAACTTGGCGGCATCGACATTGTCGTATCTAATGTATCGGCGCTGGCGATCGGTCAGGATGAGGCATCCTGGCAAGCGGAATTTTCAACCGACATGATGGGCACCGTTCGCGCCGTCAACGCGGCGATGCCGTTTCTGGAACGATCGACAGCCGCGTCGATCGTCGTGATCGCGTCAGTGTCGGGCAGGGAGGTGGATTTTGCCGCCGGACCCTATGGCGTGTTCAAGGCGGCGTTGATTCATTACGCGAAGGGCCTGTCCTATCAACTGGCGCCAAAGAACATCCGGGTGAACGCTCTGTCACCTGGCAATACGTATTTCCCCGGTGGCGTCTGGGAAAAGATCGAACATGGCAACCCCACGCTGTTTGCGCAGGCAATGGCCCTTAACCCAACCGGACGCATGGGCAAGCCGGAGGAAATGGCGCGGGGCGTGGTGTTTCTGGCAAGCCCGGCGGCGAGTTTCATTACCGGCACGAATCTGGTGGTCGACGGGGCTTTGACACGCGGCGTGCAATTCTGAACTCGTAGCCTGCCTTCAAGCGCCAACCGGCAGGATACGCGGCAGATCGTGGGCGCACCGGCCCAGGCCCACGCAGAACATCCCGACGATGTCTGCCAACCGCTCCGCCGCCACGCGGGCTTCGGCATTTGCCTCGGCCAGACGAGCGGCGGCAGCCCGGGCGCGCGTGACGATCCGCGGCCAGTCGATGCCGGTCAGCACATGGTCACGCAGCACGAAACGCCCGCCGACCATGACGTCGCGCACCGCGGCACCGTCCTCTGTATTGACGAGTTGCTGGACAGCGTTGTTCAGAGGCACGAGGTTGACGTGGCTCAGATCAAGAAATGCCAGGTCAGCCTTGTAGTTTGGTGCAATCCGCCCGATCCGGTCGGCCATGCCGAGCACGCGGGCGCTGCCTTGGGTGGCGAGTTTGAAGGCTTCGGCGGCACCGATCCAGGCCTCGGGCGGGCGGTCGAACACGCGCGACAGAAAGGCCGCCAGACGCATTGCTTCGAACATGTTCTGATTGTCGGCTGACGACGAACCGTCGGTGCCGACGCCGACCGCCACACCGCGGGACAGTTCGGCGCGGACATCCGCGATGCCGTTGCCAAGGCGTAGGTTCGAGCCTGGGTTGTGGGCGATCGCGCCGCCGGTCTCGGCGATCAGATCCATCTCCGCGGCGTCGATCCAGATCGCGTGTGCGGCGCTGAAGCGGGGCCCGAGGACACCGTGACGATGCAGATGGTGGGTGAGCGTGGTGCCATAGCGGCGCTTGGCGGCTTCCCGCTGGACCGCGGACTCCGCGAGATGGGTTTGCAGTGCAAGGCCGTAATCATTGGCGAGATCGCGACAGCCGCACAGGAACGCATCCGTGCAGTGATGCGGGATGGTCGGTGCGATACCGAAGCGGATCTGGTCCGTGGGATACGACCAATTGGCGGCGATATCGCGCAGCGCGGTGAGCGTGGCATCGGCCGGGCCGGTGCCAATGGCTTCCGCGATGGATCGCAATTCGGGAGGGAACGCGTCCAGCAAGCCGGGAATTGCCTGATAGAAGCTGCGATCGGCGACCATGGGCGCGATCACGGCCCGCATCCCGACATCGGTATAGGCACGGGCGATGTTGTGGATTCCCGTTTCGGTCGGTACCGGCAGCACGGCCGCGAGATCGAAGCAGGCGGTGCAGCCCTTCCGGATCATCTCCACGGCCGATAGAACGGTCGACACGTAGCGATCGTCCTCGGTCCGACTGCCGCCGACCCAAGGGCCGGCATTCAGCAGCAATTCCAGAGACTAGCGATCTCCGAGCCCTTTGGCCAGTCCGCCGTGGCCGTGGGTATGGGCGTTGATCAGTCCGGGAATGATCAGGCGGTCGGTCGCATCAATCCGTTGCACGGATTCCGACGTCACACTGCCGCGTGGCACAATCCCCTGGATCGTGTCGCCAAGCAGCAGCAGATCCGATTGCGTTGGGCCTTCAACGCCTTCCGCGAGCACCAGACCATTTGTAATCACGACTGAGGCTTCGGCCATCTGCGATCCCCCGATGTCTGGCGCCGAGCGAAAGGTTCGGCAGCGCGCCTTCTGGTTCCAAATGGTAGGCGCTATTGCGGCAGTGCAGCAACAAATTCTACGACGCCAAGTGCCTCGTCGAGCCAACCCGCAGATGCAGGCTGCGGTTCGGCTCGCGACGGTCGACATGACCGATCCAGTCAATCGACGGATCGAAGCCAGTGGCCGAAAGCCGGTTAAGCAGCCAGCGGCCGGATTCTATCTTACGCAGGTCCCGCGGGAACGCGGTCCTGACGAATGTCCCGACTTCAGCTGCCGCGATAGGTCGTGTAGCTGCCGGGGGAAACCAGAAGCGGGACGTGATAGTGGGCTTCGGGTTCGGCGATTGAAAACCGGATGGGAACCATATCCAGGAAGGGCGGCTCGCTGGCACCATTGGCCATGGCGGCGAAGTAGGCGCCGACATGGAACCGCAATTCGTAGGTCCCGATCCGCAATGGCTGGTCCGCGATCAGAGGTTCCTTCGTGCGGCCATCCTGGTTGGTACAGGTCGAAACGATCTCGGCCGACCCATCGGCGCCGATCTCGTGCAATGACAGCTTCACACCCGGCGCCGGACGGCCGCGCGTGGTGTCCAGAACGTGGGTGGACAGACGGCCGGTCGTGATCGGCATGCCCGGTCCCGTCACCTTGGCGGTCAGGCGCAAGCGGCTGATGAACCCAATCTCCCCGATAGCCGCCTCTTGTTCCGATTCCATATCATTCCGCAGCCGCTCGGCGAATCGCGCCAGGATCGAATCCCGCGTATGCCGCCGGACGCAGATGATGAACGGAAAGCCGAAGCGGGCACGATAGGCGGTATTGAGCGACTCGAAGCGTGAGAACGCGTCATCGCTGAGCCGGTCCAACCCGAGGCTGCCCTGTTCGGCCACCGAGTGGTCCGTCATCGCACCCGCCCGCGCAACCTTGCCGGCCAACTCGGGATGGCCGCGCAGGAACGAGAGGCTTTCGGCCAAGGTCGCGCCAGCGATCACCCGCATCATCGCGTCATGCATCGCCGCCACCGTTTCAAACGGCCGGTGCGGAGCGACGCGGGCGGCAATCCAGGGCGCGTTCTCAAACACATCCCCGATCGCGGCGACGAATTCATCCGGGGTCGACGCATTGAGTTCCGCAAGACTGATCATCGGATTTCAGCTACCCTGTCACGACGTTCGTATCGGAAAGGAGAGCCTATCATGCCCGGTCTTTCATTGCATGTCGTTGATGTCGCCCGCGGTGCGCCGGCCGCCGGGATGCGGGTCGAAGTGTTTCGGCTGACCCATGGCTCGGAGCGCATTGCCGAGGGGCGCCTGGGCGAGGCGGGCACGCTCGACCATGGGATCGTCGGCGAAACGCTGGTCGCGGGCCTGCATGAAGTCGTCTTCCACGCCGGCGCGTTTTTCGCGGGATCGAATCTGGGCGTGACCGACCCGCCGTTCCTCGACCAGGTGCCATTCCGCTTCAACATCGTCGACCCCTCGAAGCATTGCCACCTGCCGCTGAAGATCACGCCCTGGGGATTCTCTCTGTATCGCGGGGCGTGATCGCGTCATCGCAGCCGTCGGGACAAGCCGGCCAGCCGCTCCATCAGCATCATCAGGCTGAGCGTCAATACAATCATCACGCCGGACACGGCGGCGATGGACACGTCCAGCTTGCCTTCCAGGTCCTGCCACATCCGGATCGGCAACATGTCGGTCCGCGCATCGCGCAGGAACAACGACACCGGCACATTGTCGAACGAGGACATGAAGGCGATGAACGCGCCCGCCATGATGCCCGGACGGATCAGCGGCAAGGTGATCCGGCGGAACGTGTAAAGCCGCGAGGCCCCAAGACTGGCCGAACTCTCCAGCAAGGTGGGTTCCAACTGCGCGACGCTGGCGATCGTGGTCCGCAGCACGAACGGAACGCAGACGATCACATGCCCGATCACCAGGGTCAGCGGTGACACCGACAGCCCGATCAGACTGAAAAACATCAACGCCGCGAGGCCGAACGACAGGGCCGGCAGCACCAGCGGCGACATGAACAACGAATCCAGCACCTTCGCTCGAGCGGTCGGGGATCGAGCAATCGCCAGCGCCGCCGGCACGCCGATCAGCACCGACAGCGTGGTCGTCCAGATGGCGATCTTCAGGCTGTTCCCCGCCGCGAACTGTAGCTGCCAGGCGTCCAGCAGGGACACATACCACCGGAACGAATAGCCGGGCGGCGGAAACTTCAGCGAATACCCCGAAGTAAAAGACACCACGATCACAACCACACTCGGCAGCGTCAGCAACAAAACCCCGAGAATGGCGAGACCCCACAGAGTAACACGAAAGCTGACAGCCTCCCATCCCATCCGCCTACGCATGGGCGCGCGACAATCGGCCAAGGGCGTTGAAGACGCTGACCACCGCCAGCACCGTGGCCAGGAACACGATCGAGATGGCCGCCGCGAAGGGCCAGTTCTGCAGCGCCGTCGCCTGCTGGTAGATATACATCGGCATGAACAGCATCTGCCCGCCACCCACCAGCGACTGCGTGATGAAGGCGGTGATCGCGGCGGCATAGGTCAGCATGCAGCCCGCGATGATGCCCGGCAGCGACAGTGGCACGGTGATCCGCCAGAACCCGCGCCACGCACCGGCACCCAGCGCGGCCGAGGCATCGTCCATATTGGGATCGATGCGGGACAGAGCCGTGATCAGCGGCAGCACCATCAGCGGCATCTGCACCTGCGCCAGCGCAACGATCACCCCGCCCTCGGTATAAAGCAGGCGCAACGGCGTATCGATCAGGCCCAGCGAGACCAGGGCGGAATTGACGATCCCCTGCCGCCCCAGGATGACGATACAGGCAAAGGTCCGCACGACGACCGAGGTCAAAAGCGGCAGCAGAACCACCAGGATTAACACCGGTTGCAGCCAGCGCGGACCACGGACATAGGCCCAGGCGAGCGGGAATCCCAGCAGCAGGCACAGCATCGTGACCTCGACGCCCAGCCACAGAGTGCGGCCGAGAACGCCGAGGGAGAACGGATCGAGCAGGAAACGGGCATATTGCGCCAGCGACGTGCCGGTATCCGATTGCATGCTGACATAGAACAGGATCAACAGCGGCGCGATGAAGAACAGCACGAAGAAACCGGCCAGAGGCGCGGCCAGTTTCAGTTCGTAAGCCGCGATCGATCGCGTCGCCATCGGAATTTCTACGCGATCTCGCGGTTGAACCGCTCGATCCAGCTTGCGCGCTGTTTGTTGATCGCCGTCCAATCCTGGAAGACGAATTTCTTCTTCAGGTCTTCGACGCTGCTGGCCAGGACCTTGGCGACCTCCCCCGTCATCTTCACCTTGGAATTGGTCGGCACGATCAGATACGGGCTGCCCATCAACTTCGCCTGCACTTCCGGCGACAAAGCGGCCTCGATCAGTTTGAACGCCAGTTCCTTGTTGGGCGAGTTCTTCACGATATGGATCGTTGTCTTGAAGGCGATGGCGCCTTCCTTCGGGCTGACGAACTCGACCGGCACGCCGCGCGCCTTCAGGATCTGGATGGCGTTGAAGTTGCCCGGCCCGATCTCGACCTGGCCCTGCTGATACAGGGTCGCGAGCTGGCCCGGATTGGCGGCGACGGCCGCGATATTGGGCTTCAGGTCCTTGATCGCCTGGAACCCGGCATCGACGTTTGTCTCCGACCCGCCATGCATGCGAGCAATTTCCACCAGGAAGCCGGTGCCCAGCGTGGAGTTGAGATTGGTGATGCCGACGCGGCCCTTGTATTCGGGCTTCCACAGATCGGCCCAGGAGGTCGGTGGCGTCTTCACGCGATCGGGATTGTAGGTCAGTCCGACCACCTGGAAGAACGGGGCCGGGCCGGTTGGGACCTGAGCCTCGGTGATCAGGTCGGCGTAGTGTTTCGACTCCGCCACGGGATATGGCTCGACCAGCCCCTGGTCGATCGCCACCAGCGCCGGCCCCGGATCGTGCAGCATCACGTCGATCGGCGGATTGGACAGCGACGCCTTCACCTTGGCGATCTGATCGACCGACAGCATCGGGTCCAGCACCATGTCCGCACCGGTCGCCTTGCGGAACGCGGGCACCAGCACGTCCTTGTGCGCTTCCTCCCAGCTTCCGGTGAAGGTCGCGAAAACCAGCAGGCGAGCCTGCGCGGCCCCAAGGCGGGGGAAGAGATGCATGGCGCCGAGGGCCAGCGCGCTCGTCAACAGGGTCCGGCGGGTGGACATGTGATGTCTCTCCAGGGATCAGGCAGCGGGGCGGAACACGCCCACGGCCTCGGGTTGGGTCAGATGCAGTGTGACGATGGTGCCGGGCGGACGCGGTTCCATGCCGGTTGCGCGGGGTTCGGCGACCTTTAATGACGATCCGGCGGCGGTGCGGATTTCGTGGACGATGGTGGCGCCCAGCGGCAGGCCCATCTCCACCGTGCCGGTCAGGCCAGGCCCGTCGGTCGCGATGCGCAGATGCTCGGGACGAATGCAGACGACGACCGGCTCCCCCGGTGCGATCGTTTGGATCGGCGCGCGGGCGGCGATCTGGCCGCCACCATCCAAGGTCACGCGCGCGGTGCCGTCGGTGACGGCATCGAGGACCCCCGGAAGCACATTTGCCGCCCCGACGAATGTGTTGACGAACAGCGACGTCGGACGGTCGTAGACCTCGGTTGGCGAGGCAAGCTGCTCCAGCCGCCCCTGGTTCAGCACCGCGATCCGGTCGGACAGCGACAGCGCCTCCTCCTGGTCATGCGTGACCAGGATCGTCGTGGTGCCGGACAGGCGTTGGATGCGCTTGACCTCGATCTGCATGTCCAGGCGCAGGTTCTTGTCGAGCGCGGCAAAGGGCTCGTCTAGCAGCAGGATCGACGGCCGCACCGCCAGCGCCCGGGCCAGCGCGACGCGTTGCTGTTGCCCGCCCGACAGTTCCCGCGGCGTGCGATCGGCGAGGTGGCTCAGCCGCACCAGGGCGAGCATCTCGGCCACGCGCGCCTTGACCTCGGCACCGGGGACCCGTCGCGCTTCCAGGCCATAGGCGATGTTGCGGGCGACGGTCATGTGCGGGAACAGGGCGTAGTTCTGGAAAACGATCCCGACGGTGCGCTTGTTGGGTGGTTGGTGGTCGACCGCCTGCCCCTCGATCAGGATGCGTCCGGCGCTTTGTTCGATGAAGCCGCCGATGATCCGCAGCAAGGTTGTCTTGCCGCAACCCGACGGCCCAAGCAGCGAGAGCAGTTCGCCGCCCGCGACATGCAGGGAAATTTGTTCCAGTGCGACGGCGCTGCCATACCGATGCGCCACCCGCTCAACCGTGAGAGAGGCGCCCGTGGCGATCTGGGTGGAAGACGCGTCGTTTGGCATGGTGCGGCCTGGGTTGCCTCGGATTCCAAGCAAGCCACGTGCCAGGAGTCTCGGAGGCACGTGGTCCGAAACCTGCACGCTTCGACCGACTGCCGCCGCATCAGGGATTCTCGCATGACCACCCGCACCCGCCTCGGGATGCTGACCCCGTCGTCAAATACCGTGCTGGAGCCGGTTACCTACGCGATGCTGGCGGGGTTGCCCGACGTCACTGCCCATTTCGCCCGGTTTCCGGTCACGGAGATCGCCCTTTCGCCCGCCGCGCTGGGCCAGTTCGACGACACCCCCATCCTGCGGGCGGCGGAGTTGCTGGCGCATGCCAAGGTCGATGTGATCGCCTGGAACGGCACCTCGGCCAGTTGGATCGGGTTCGAGTCGGATGAGCGCCTGTGCGAACGGATCACCGCCGCGACGGGCATCCCCGCTCGCACAACCGTGCTGACCTACCGGGAGGTGTTCCGGCGTTTGGCCGTCAGCCGGGTCGGCCTGGTGACGCCCTACACCGATGACGTTCAGGCGCGCATTCAGGCGAATTGGGGGGCCGCCGGGTTTGACTGCCGAACCGAACGCCATCTTGGCCTGTCGGAGAATTTCGCCTTCGCCACGGTCGAACCCAATGCCATCGCGCGCATGATCCGGGCGGTCGTGACCGAGGGCTGCGACGCCGTCGCCGTGGTCTGCACCAACATGGATGGCGCGTGCATCGCCGCTCGGTTGGAGGAGGAACTCAGCGTTCCAGTGCTGGACTCCGTCGCGGTAACGCTGTGGGCGTGCCTTATCGCCGCCGGCGTGGATACGACGCGCGTGCAGGGTTGTGGGCAGGTGTTCGGCCTGAGGCCTGTAGAGTAGCGGCTCAGCCCAGATCCGGCCAATCCGGAGGTTCGGCACGCTGCCCCTCCAATTGCGCCGCCACCGCCAGCAGCAACCCGTCGGCACCGACCGGCCCGACAAGCTGCACGCCGATCGGCAGCCCGCTGGCCGAACGCGGGCCGGGAATGGTGATCCCTGGCAGGCCGGTGATATTCGCGAAGGCGGTGAAAACGGCATGGCCGCGCGGCCCGACGGGGCGACCGGCGATTTCCAGCGGATGGGTCTCGGTCGCCGGCCAGGGCAGAGCCGCGGCGGCCGGGGTCAGCATCAGGTCGTAGTCCTGGAACAGCACGCTCATGCGCCGGCGCAGAGTGGTCGCCGCATCCAGGGCAGCAAACAGTGACGCCGCCGACAGGGCCGCACCAAGCGCCGCCGAGTCCCGCAGCGCGGGCGCGACGGGGGAGACACCGAAATCCTGTCCGAGCCAGGCCATTCCCGCCTGGCCGACCGTCGCCTGAATGCGCGCCACCGCATCGACGTCGAACGGCGCCCCCGCCTGTTCAACCCGATGGCCCAGGGATGTCAGCGCCTGCGCGATGGCATCCGTGCTGGCGGCGATCTCCGGATCGACCGGATGGTCACCGAACCGAGGCACGTAGAGAACACGGCACGGGCGAGGCTCGGGAACCACAAACTCCGGCAGTGCCAGGGAAGCGGGATCGCGCGGGTCCGCCCGTCCGATCACCGTCATCACGGTCACCAGATCGGCGACGGTCCGCGCAATAGGCCCGATGACCTCATAATCCAGCAGGATCGCCGGCAGCCCATCACACCGCGCCACCCGTCCCACGCTTGGCTTTAGTCCAAACAGGCCGGTATGCGACGCCGGCCGGCGGATCGAACCGCCTCCATCGGTGCCGATGGCGAACGGCCCAATGCCCGAGGCAACGGCTGCCACCGCGCCACCCGATGACCCGCCCGGCGTGAGGTCGGTGTTCCAGGGATTGCGCGTCGGTCCGAACAGCGCGTTGTCGGTGTAGCCCTGCGACGTGAGCTCGGGCACGTTGGTCTTGCCGATCAGCACGGCCCCCGCCGCGCGCAGCCGAACAACCGGCAATTCATCGAGGCTGGGGGCAATCGCGCGGTAGGCGGCATTGCCCCAGCTTGTCGGCAGCCCGGTCGTCGGAATGTTGTCCTTGACCGTGAACGGAACGCCGTCGAGCGGACCCAACGGCGCCCCATCCGCCCATCGGCGCGTGCTCTCAGCGGCGGTGGCGCGGGCTTGGGTATCGTTGCGAGCGATCACCGCGTTGATCCGCGGGTTGACCGCGTCCAGCCGCGTCAGAACCGCGTCCAGCACGTCCAGCGGCGTGACCATGCGCTGGCGGTACAATCCGACCAACGCACCGGCAGAGAGTTGCCACAGCGATCGCGTCACGATCCGGTCCTTCTCGCAAGGGAGGGCAAGGATCAGGTCCCGGCCAGAGTGAAGACGATCTCCTGCGCCCCGGACCACAGAACCTGCTTTCCCAGGGCCGGCAGTTTGTCCAGGTCCCCGGTGATCGTCAGGAAGTGGTTGCCCGCCAGGACGCCCACCTTGCTGGCGAACTGGCAGGACCCGTAGGGCAGCAGGATTTCCGTTTCGCTCACCCCGCCCGGATGCAGCAGGATTTGGCCCGGCGCGGGGTAGCTGGTCGGGTTTTCATAGCCCAGGCCCAGGTCCAGATCGCCGAGGGGAATCCAGCACGCCTCCCCGCTCCAACGCACATGGATGATGCGCTCCCGGTACGGCAGCATGGCACGGAAACGGGCGACGGTTTTCGGGGCCGCGGAGGTCTCAAACCGGGCCGGGAAGGTGAACGGGCCGGCCTGGATCAGTACATCGGTCATGGTCGGATCCTCCCTCAAACCTGATAGGCGCTGGCGTCGAAGCCGAAAGGCAGGCGACCGGTGGGCTTGATCAGGTCGTAGGGACCGCGGGCCAGGAACTGCCCGGAGCCCGGTTCGGCCAGCACCTTTCCATCACGCATCGCCACCTGCCCGCGCCTTATCGTGGCGACCGGCCAGCCGGTGACCGTCATCCCCTCATACGGCGTGTAGTCGATCACGTGCTGCAAGACGTCGTTGGTGATCGTGACCTGCTTCTTGGCATCCCAAAGGACCAGATCGGCATCCGCCCCCGGCGCGATCGACCCCTTGCGCGGATACAGGCCGAACAACCTCGCCGGGTTGGCGGCAGTGAGGCGGACGAACTGGCACGGATCGATATGGCCCTTGCCCACGCCCTCGCTGAACAGGATCGGCAGGCGCGACGCGAGACCGGGCACGCCGTTCGGGATGTCGCTGAACGGCGCGTTGGTGCCATGGACCCGCTTACCGACCGGCGACATGTAGCCCCAGCCGCTGTGGTCGGACGACACCACATCCAACGTCCCCATCCGGATCATGTCCCACAGACCAGCACTTGCGGCCGCGTCACGCGGCGACGGGCTGCACATGTATTTGGCGCCCTCGAAGCCGGGCCGGTCCATGTCGGAGGCGGACAGAACGAAGTATTGCGGACAGGTCTCGCCCCACACTTTCAGGCCGCGCGCTTGCGCCTGGGCGATCTCGGCCGCGACCTCGGGGCAGGAGACGTGAAAGACCTGGATCGGCTGGTCCACCAGTTCGGCAAGCGCGATGGCGCGATGGGTCGCCTCCCGCTCGATCATCGAGGGCCGCGACCAGGCGTGATATTTCGGCTCCACATGGCCGGCCGCCAGCAGCGCCGCGGTGCGCCAGTTGATCGCTTCGTAGTTCTCGCAATGCACCGTCACCAGCATCCCGTGCCGACGGGCGGCGGCGAGCACACGCAGAAAATCCCGGTCGTCGACATGGGAGTTTTCGTAGGTCAGGAACACTTTCAGGCTGCGCACGCCGGAGGCGACGACTTCGGGGATCTCCTTGAAGATCACCTCATCGGAGGCGTCGGCGATGATCTGGTGGAACGAGTAATCCACCATCGCCTTGCTGGCGCGCCGGCGGTATTCCGCGAGGGGTTCCAGAATGCCACGGCCCTTGAACTGGGCGGAAAAGGTGATGACGCTGGTCGTGCCGCCGGCGAGCGCCGACGTGCTGCCGGACACCCAGTTTTCCTCATCCGCGCCGCCGTTGGCCTGCAACTGCTCGATATGGCAATGCGTATCGACGCCGCCAGGCATCACCAGCAGCCCATCGGCCTCGATCCGGCGGGTGCCTTTCAGATCCAGCCCGACCGCGGCAATGCGGTCGCCGTTGATGCCAATGTCGCCGCGGAACATGTCGGCGGCGGTGACAACCGTTCCGCCGGCGATGACCAGATCGTAGTCAGACATGGGTGCGATCCCTTTCAAACTTAGAGCATGATCACGCTGAGCGGAACGTAACAGCGTGTGAATCATGCGATTAAACAAAGAGCCAGTGCGGTTTACCGTTTCCAGTCAGGGTGGAACCGCTCTAGCCATCAAGATTGGCATGGTGTGACGACCGGCGTCATGACTCGCCGATCCAATGTTGGGCGATCCGGTCGGTGTCGGTGATCCAGACCGTGTCGCGATGCGCCAGGATGTGGCTCAGGGCCTGGCGCAGCGGCCGCAGCCGGAACGGCTGGCCGCTGACATGAGCATGCAGCGCGATCCCCATCACCAGCGGTTGCGTGCCGCCATGGTCCCGCATCTCATCGAACTGATCGACGATCATGTCCGCGAAATCGCGGCCGGTATCCCGCCGCAGGACGACGGCATTGGCGTCATTCAATTCCTGCGGGTAGGGCACGGACAGAATCCGCCCGCCGCGCGTGCGCAGCCAGACCGGCTGTTCGTCCATCGCCCAGTCCAGCACATAGGAAAACCCGGCCTCGTGCAGCAGATCGGGGGTGTGTTCCGTCTCCGAGATCCAGGGGCCCAGCCACCCTTGCGGCGGCCGGCCCTCGTGGCGAGCGATCGTGTCGCGGGCCTCCGCGATCAAGGCGGCTTCGGCCGATTCATCCAGGCCGGCCTGTGCCTCGGCGTTCGTGCGGCCGTGCGAGACGATCGGGCTGCCGATCTGGCGAAATGCCTCGATCAGGCCGGGTGCGTCGTCATACAGCACCGTGTTGACCAGCAGGCTTGGCGGCAGGGCCAGGGCGGTGAACATATCCAGCAGGCGCCCCGCCCCGACGCGATTGCCCCAGTCGCGCCAGGAATAGTTCATCACATCCGGCTGGCCCAGCGGAGGCACCAGATCCTCCACCAACCCTTCGCCGAACGCATATTGTTCCAGGTTCAGTGCGACATAGACCGCGAGACGCGTGCCGTTCGGCCAAGTCCCCGCGGGACGGGAGCGAAGGGCGCTGAATTCGTAGCGGCCATGGGTGCGTAGCCTCAATCGTCGTCTCCCCGGTCTATGGTCGTCATGTGACCACCAGCGCCAGGTCCAGCGCCGCCGACAACGACGGTGGCCCGATGCGGAAATCGAGACCCGACAGAACGTGGTCGAGATGGTCCCGCATCAGCAGCGCCGCCTGGTCCTGGTCGCCGGCGGCGATCGCGCCGACCAGGGCCGCATGCTCATTATGCGGGCAGGCGGCGACGGCGGTTGGGGCAAATCGCAGGATCGCAAGACAGGTCATGGCCTCCAGTTCCCGCAATAGCCGTACCACCAGCGGATTGCCGGCCTTTTCCGCCAGCATCAGGTGGAATGCGCCGGTCAGGCGGACAAGATCGGCGTCCCGTCCGGCCTTGCGAGCGTCATTCTCCAACCGCAAATGGCGGCGCAATGCGGCGAGGGAGCCGCGACCACGCTGTCCCGCGAGATCGCGGGCCACGGACGGTTCGACCAGCGACCGCAGGGCGAATACGTGCCGTGTCAATTCCTCGGACGGCTGCGCGACAGAAGCACCCTGATTGCGGCGCAGTTCGACGACACCGTCCTGCGCCAGTCGCGCCAGCGCGGATCGAATCTTGGTGCGGCTGACGCCAAACGCGGTGGCGAGTTCATCCTCGCCAAGCCGCATGCCTGGCTGAAGACGCCGGGACAGCAGCGCCGTGAAGATACAAGTATAGATGTCGCCTTCGGTTGGCGGGGTCGCCGCCGGCGAAGCAGCGGTCAAACCGAGTGCTCCGGCCGAGCCCGATTGCATACAATTTGGACTGCCGATTGCACACAATTTACGCTTTTCGATCACCGTCATCAACCTGTTGTCACGGTGCTTATTTTAGACCGAAGATTCCACGCAGCCAATCACAACCAGCCGCATCATGGCGCAATTGCCGCGGCAACAGGCGATTGGCACCAATATTGCTGACCGACTGCTCATGAGCGCGACAGCCTCCGGTCCGACCTATCGAGCGACGCCTCCCGTTGAAGCCAGACGGAGCGCCTGGCTAGCGACATTGCGTCAGTCCGCGCCCGGGATGCTGCTGGTGCTGCCAGCCGTGATTTTCTTCGTCGTGCTGTTCATTGTTCCAGTCGGAACCATGATCACGTTCAGTTTCTTCCTCCAGACCAAGACCGGCGACATCGGCACGACACTGACGCTCGCCAACTATGCTCGGCTGGCCTCGGTCGATCTCTACCGGACGGTTTTGTTCACCACGATCCGGGTCAGCCTCTTCACCACTATCGGCACGATGATCCTGGCCTATCCCGTTGCACTGGTCATGGTTCGAGGCAACCAGATGGTCGCCCGTGTCCTGGCCATCATCGTGATCGCGCCACTGCTGGTGAATGTCGTCATCCGCACCTATGGCTGGCGCGTCATCCTGACCAACTCCCAGAACGGCGTGCTGAACTGGCTGCTGACCCAGCTTGGGATCGAGCCCGTTCGCATCCTGTATACGGAATGGGCCATCGTCATCGGCTCGATCCACGTGTTCCTGCCACTGATGGTGCTGCCGCTCGCCGCCGCTTTGGGCAAGATCGACCCGTATGTGGAGGAAGCCGCCCGCACCCTCGGTGCCTCCTCATGGGAGGTGTTCCGCAAGGTCACCTTGCCGTTGAGCATTCCCGGACTGGCGGTCGGATCGACCCTGGTGTTCTCGTTGACGTCCAGTTCCTTCGTCGCCCCCGCCCTCCTCGGCGGCAATTTCGCCAAAATGCTCGGCACGCTCGTGGAGGAGCAGATCATGTCCGTCTTCGACTGGCCCTTTGGCGCCGCGATCGCGACGGTGCTGATCGTCATCGTGCTGGTCATCAACTTTGCCTATATCCGGCTGGTGGAGCGCCGCTTCCCCACCCGCGCCACGCCGGTGATGTAATGGGCGGATCCAACCTGGGGCCGAGCGGCCCGCTGCTTTATACGGCTGCCGCGGTGGTCGCTGTTTTTCTGCTGGCGCCGCTGGTCGTGCCGATTATCATTTCATTCTCCGATACCGCCTTCGTGACGTTCCCGCCCAAGGGCTTCACCTTGCGCTGGTACTGGAAAATCCTGAACGAACCGGAATTCACAAGCTCGTTCCGCTTCAGTGTCATGCTTGCGGTGATCGCCACCCTGGGTGCCCTGCTGCTGGGAACCCCGACGGCGATCGGCCTGGTCCGCTACCGGTTCCCCGGCCGAGGGATGATCCAAAGCCTGGTGCTGTCACCGCTTGTCTTTCCCATGCTGGTGACGGGCATCGCGTTGCTGCGGATGTTCACCACCGTGAATTCGCAGAGTTCGCTGGTCAATCTCACGCTGGGACATATCCTGGTCACCGTCCCGTATGTGGTGCGAACCGTCAGTTCCAGTCTGCTGCTGTTGGATCCGTCGGTCGAGGATGCGGCTCGGACCCTCGGCGCCGGCCGCCTGGAAACCTTCTGGCGGGTGACACGGCCGCAGATCATGCCTGGTCTGGTGGCGGGCGCGATCTTTGCGTTTGTTACATCCTTCGACAACTACCCGGTATCGATGTGGCTGGCCGACGCGGTGAATATTCCATTGCCGCTGATGATCTTCACGTTGACCAGCCGCTTCTTCGATCCCGGCATCGCCGCGATCGCAACCCTGATGATCCTCGTATCCGTCGCGCTGATCCTGATCATGGAACGCGTGACCGGACTGCGACGCGCCATGAGCATGTAGGAATCCGCCATGAATACGCCCACACGACGTACTGTCCTGAAAGGTGCCGGACTCGCGGCCCTGGCGACACCGTTGATCCTTCGCCGCAACGCCTGGGCGCAAGGTAAGACGATCCAGATGGGCATCTGGGGTGGCGTGCAAGGCGAGTATATCCGCAAGACAGTGATCCCACCGTTCGAGCAGGAATTCGGCTGCCGCGTGCTGGTCGAGGAAGGGGTCACGCTCAGCCAACTCGCCCGCATGCGCGCGACCAAGGATGACCCGAAATACACGGTGATGTTCATCGATCCGCTGGGGATTGAAATCGCCAAGCGGGAAAACCTGATCGCGCCGCTACCGGTCGCGAGCATGTCGAACCTGTCGAATGTCTACCCGCGCTTCATCCTGGAAGATGGTTATGGCGTTGCGTTCGGCGTGACCGCGGCCGGGTTGTTCTACAATCCGGCGGCGACGTCGGCTCCGACCAGCTATGCCGATCTGTGGAACCCCAAATACAAGAAGCGCCTGTCGATGATTGGCGTGCGCAATACGCCAAGCACGTTCCTGGTGATCGCGGCGGCGGCGGTGGCGACGGGGAAACCGCTGAAAGAGGCTCAATACAACGTCGAGGCCGCCTGGCCCAAGCTCGCGGAGCTGAAGCCCAACGTGCTGAACCTGTTCGAATCGAACGCGGCGGCGGTGTTTGTCGCGCAGGGAGAGGCGGATATCGGCGCGATCGAGTACTCGCAATACATCTATCCCTACACCGCCAAGGGCGCCTCGGTCGATATGGCCTTTCCGAAGGAAGGCGCGTTTGCCGGGCACAATTGCCAGGTGCTGGTAAAGAACGGGCCGAACGGTGACATCGGCGCGGCGTTCATGAACCGGATGCTGGACACCAAGGTGCAGGCGGGTTTGGCGGAAGTCGGGCTTTCCGCACCATCGGTCGGCGGCATCACCTTCGCGCCTGGACTGGCGAAAATGCTGCCGTATCCGATCGAAAAGGTCGAGGCCATGGGCCTGTTCACGCCCGACGCCGCAAACATCAACGCCAACCGTTCGGCGTGGATCGAGAAGCTCAATCAGATTTTTGTCAGCTAGTGCCCCCCGTCATTGATTTTGTCGTGAATTTCGGACTCGCTCCTCCCGGAAGAATGCGGAGATGAGTCGTGACCGCGAAACAAAGTTCTGTAAAGAATTACGTCGTGAAGCTCAGCGATGAAGAACGTGCACAGCTCAGCACGATGATTCATAAGGGGAAACACCCAGCATGGCGGATCACGAAGGCCCGCATCCTGCTGAAAGCCGACGCCTCGGCGGCAGGCGAGGGATGGAGCGACAGTCAGAT
>CALQHT020000111.1 GCA_943330455.2 Nitrosovibrio sp. Nv4
AGATGGGTCGGCCGTGACGCCACCTCCGGGCCGATATGAAGCCAGTCAGGACGTGATCGGGGCGCCGCCGGCGGTCTGATGACCGCGCCGGCGCAGCCGAACAGCCGTCGTTATTGATCGAAAATCCCGAGTCCGACAGGCTGCTAGCAGTCGAACAAGGCGGGCGCGGGGCCGTAGAATTTTTCCATCTCGTTATGGATAGCGTGCCTCACGGCTTCATGGCCGTACTCGTGAGGATGGAGGTGATTCTGGTCGATTGGGGGCCATTCCACGATGGGTTTCGGGCGGCCGTTTTCGCCGGCAGGGATCCATTGGCGGTTCGGGTAGACCGCTGTTCTGGAACATGGGCGGAGCCACACCGGGATAATCAAGGTGCTGGCTTCGACTTTCCTGCGTTGCGTGATCGCCTCCAGTTCAGTTTTCATGATGAATGAACTGGCGAGGAAATCACTGCTCATTGCCAACAGGAAGATATGGGCTTGCGCAACTTGCGCCAGGATCATTTTCTTCCAATCTTCCCCGCCGTCGATCCGTTCGTCGCACCAGAACTCGAAACCGTACTGCATCTCGATCGATTTCAGATGCAGCCGCAGGGCTTTCACGAGGCCAAAATCCTCCCGCGCATAGCAGATGAAGCCGTGAGGCTTGGCGGCCGTGCCAGGTAACGGGATTGTGCTGGTGGTGTTGGACACGGTGCGTCTACTTGTTCCCTTGTCGCTCGGCCCGATGGTAGTGTCGGCAGTCCGAAACGTGCAAGCCGACGCTGGCTGGGCCGCATTGCCACGGGCCGGAAGACCCGGATTGGCAGAAACAGGGCTTGGAAGCGGCGCAAAGGCGCATCCGGCGGCCAACGTCCTTTCGTGCGGTTGCCATCACACCCCATAAACCGCACGAGCATTGTTCAAAAAGAACGCAAGTCGTTTCTCCTCCGGCAATCCAGGCGGCAGCACCTGGGTCGGGTCGTCGTAGTCCCAATGCGGATAGTCAGTCGCGAACAGCAGCCGATCCCAGCCGATCCAATCGATCGCATCCAAAGCACGGATTTTCGGTTCCGGCTCCTCCATCGGCTGGGTCGTCAGCCAGACATGTTCCCTTATATACTCGGACGGAGGGCGCTTCAGATGCGGCATCTCGGCGCGCATGCGGGACCACAATTTGTCCAACCGCCAGCACAAAGACGGCAGCCAGGCGAACCCGGCCTCGATCAGCACGATTTTCAATCGAGGGAAACGTTCGAAAATCCCCTCGAACACCATGCTGGTCAGCATCGTCTGGCAGGATTGCGCGTGCCCGACCATGTCCTCCAGATAATATGACGGCCAGCCGCTGCCGGACACCGGATAGCCGCCGAAGCCGAACGCATGGATGCCGACGGGAAGGCCCGCCTCGGACGCTGCCTGGTAGATCGGCCAGTAGCGCTTCTGCCCCAGCGGTTCGGCGGTGCGCGACAGCAGCAGCACCTGCACGTAGTCGGAATGACCGGCCCAACGCTCGATTTCGGCGGCGGAGGCTTCCCCGTCCTCATACGGCACCAGCAGGGAGCCTTTCAGCCGCGGCTCCGGCTGCGTCCATTCCGCGACCTGCCAGCGGTTCATCGCCTGACAGACCGCCTCGGCCAGGTAGCCGTTCTGGAAACTGCCCGGATGCGGGCGGATCATCGTCAGCACGCCCAGGGTGATGTTGTGCGGGTCCAGATGCTGGCTTTGCATGAACGCCAACGAACTGCCGGGACGGCCTCCATCGGGCGGCCAGGCGTCGCGACGGGACGCATCGGGCTGGCTTTTCGGATAGGCGGGCCCGCTCTGGAAGGCCTGCCGGGGCAGCGGACCGAACGCATCCAGATGATCGCGCCACCGCTTCTCTAAGTAAGGGTAAAGGCCTTTCATGCCGAGCGCGGGGCTGTGGTGGATGTCGCAGTCGGCGATGGCGAGGCGGGTGGTGTTGGCCGGCTGGATCAGCGAGCGATCGCGGATATCGACATTCATGGCGGCTCTCCCGAGCGGGGTGGTTGCGCCGATGGTAGCGCAATGGCGGGCCGTGTCAGCCCCGGCCGCAGACAAAGCCTCAACCTCGACCGCGACGGTCCCTGGTGGTAGCGTCACCCCAACAGCGCGGAGGAAACCATGCCGACCCCAACCATGCTGACTCAGGCTCAGATCGACGAATACAACGAAATCGGGGCCATCGTCGTGCCGGATGTGTTAACGCCGGACGAAGTGCGCCAATTGCGGGACGTCACCGACGGGTTCGTCGAGCGCGCGCGTGGCGTGACCGGGCATAACGAGATCTACGACCTGGAAGACAGCCACACGCCGGAAAATCCTCGCGTACGGCGGATCAAGAAGGCCGACCAGCATCACGCCGCCTATGCGAACCTGGCGCGGCATCCGAAGATTTTGGCGGTGCTTCGCGACCTGTGGGGCCCGAATATCCGTTTCGATACCGCCAAGCTGAACATGAAATGCGCGGGGTTCGGCGCGCCGGTGGAATGGCACCAGGATTGGGCCTTCTACCCGCACACAAATGACGACCTGGCCGCCGTCGGTGTCATGTTCGACGACATGGCTCTGGAAAATGGCCCGCTGATGATCATTCCCGGCAGCCATCGCGCTCCGGTCTATGACCACCACGCCAATGGCGAGTTCTGTGGCGCCATGGACCCCACCAACCACGACGTCGACTATGCCAGCGCCATACCGCTGCTTGGCAAGGCCGGGTCGATCACCGTGCACCATGTGCGCGCGGTGCATGGGTCCTCCCCCAATGTGTCCGATCGGGATCGCCGCTTGTTGCTGTTCCAATTCCGCAACGCCGATGCCTGGCCGCTGCTGGGATTCCCAGGCGGGATCGAGAAGTTCGACGAACTGATGGTCTGCGGCGAGACCCAGCAGCCTCGGTTGGAGCATTTGCCGGTGCGCCTGCCGCTGCCGCCGGCGAAACGACAGGGCTCGCTGTATGAAAACCAGAAGGGGATGAAGAACCGGTTCTTCGAAATCCCCGCCGCCGCCCGTGCTCCGGAAATGGCGAAGTGAGCACTCCGCCCGCCCCGCGCCGTCCGGCGGTTCCGGTCGAGCCGATTTTCGACCAGACTCCGCATCCGTTCGGCGACGGGCCGGCGGAACCGCTGGTCTATGACGCGTCGATCCAGGCTCGGCGGCAGCGCACGGTCAATTTCGCCGCCAAGCGCTATGCCGACATGCTGTTCGTGACCGGGCTGGATCGCGCCACCGCCGACCGCCATCACCGCTGGCGCGCCGCCCTGCCGCCGGCGGGGTTGGACCGGCGCCTGCCGCACAGCGACGATCAGGCGCGACTGATGGAAGCCGTTCGCGCCGATCATCTGAAGGTGGAGGTCGATCCGGCCGACCAGCGCGTGACGGTCATCTGGAACGAGCCGTCCGAAACGCCGATCATCGGCTCCGCCGTCGCGCGTCCCGGTTACGGCGGTATCCAGCTCGGCCACCATGCGGTGTTGCAGTTCGATCCCAAACCGATCCATCGCGACATCACCGCGGTCGGCCGATCCTGGCCGTTGGGTGAGGCGGTGGATGCGCATGTCTCGCCGCCCGCCGCGCTGACCCAGGCGCTGGATGCGTTCTTCTCCAGTTCCAACGGTGTCTACGGGCTGTTGATCGCAACGCCCGAGCGCGTGCTGCTGGAACGTTACAGCGCATTCGGCGCGCCCGATCGAGCGACCCCAAGCTGGTCCATGACCAAGGCCATCACCTGCACCATCATCGGTCGCATGATCCATGACGGGTGGCTTGGCTCCGTGCACGATCCGGCGCCGGCGCCATTGTGGCGCGATCCGCGCGGCATCCACCATCTGATCACCCTGGATCATCTGTTGCGCATGCGGTCGGGCCTCGGTTTTCCGGTCCGCCACGACGACGGCAGCATCACCTTGGGGTTCGAAAACAGTGCCGTCTATCAGGATGGCTGCGACGCGTTCGAGGCAGCCCAGCGCTCGGTTGTCGCCGCGGTGCCGGGGGCGGTGTTTCGTTACGTCAACAGTGGCGTGAACGTGCTGGGATCGATCATCCGCGACCAGATCGCCAAGCGTGCGCTGCCCTATCATGAAACCGTCTACCGCCTGCTGGCCGATCGGCTGGGCATGGCGAGCTACCAGCATTCCGCCGATATCATGGGCAATTTCATTGCCTCGGGGGCCGGGTTCGCGACCTTGCGGGACTATGCCAAGCTGGGCGTGCTGTATTTGCAGGATGGCACATGGGACGGTCATCGCATCCTGCCGGAGGGCTGGGTCGATTACGCGCTGACCGCCACGCACACCGGCACCAGTTATGCCGCGTGCTTCCGCACCAACACCGACCGGCTGTTTCCGGATCTGCCGGTGGATACCGCCTGGGCGGCCGGAGCGTCGGACAACAAGATCTTCATCCTGCGGCGTCATCGACTGACCGTTGCGGTGTCCAATGAAACCGACCATCCGATGGACCTGGCCGCGCTGAACCGCGTGATCGCGACCGCCATCGAAACACTTGTCTGAGGGAGAAACCACCATGACCGTCCGCAATGTTGCGCGCGACAAGCTGGAACAGGGCCAGTTGTCCCTGGGCGTCGGCGTCCGCATGACCCGCAGCGTGGAAATCGCCAAGGCCATGGCGGTGGCCGGCTTCGACTGGCTGTTCCTGGACATGGAACACGGCGTCATGTCGCTGGAAGCCTGCGCGCAGATCTCCACCGCCGCTTTGGATGCCGGGATCGCGCCGATCGCGCGGGTGCCGAACGGGCAATACTCGATTGCCACGCGGGCGTTGGACAATGGCGCGATGGGCATCGTCATGCCGCATGTGGATACGGCGGCCGAGGCGCGGGAAGTCGTCGAAAAGTTGAAATACCCGCCGGTCGGGCATCGCAGCATGGGCGGCACCGGGCCGCATTACAGCCTGCGCAATGCCAGCGTGGGTGACGCCGCCCGCACCCTGAATGCCGCCAACCTGACCGTGGTGATGCTGGAAACCCCGACCGCGATCGCCAATGCGGCCGAGATCGCCGCCGTGCCGGGTGTGGATGTGCTGTTGATCGGCACCAACGATCTGTGCGCGGAAATGGGCATTCATGGCGATTTCGGCAACGACCGCGTCGCCGATGCCTATGCCAAGATGATCGCGGCGTGCGAAAAATCCGGCAAGTTCCCGGGCATGGCCGGTATCTACAATGAAACGATCATGCCGCGCTATATCGAGATGGGCGCGCGGTTCATTCTGTCCGGCCAGGATGCGAACTTCATGATGGCAGGGGCGACGTCTCGGACTGGGTTCCTGCACAAGACGTTCCACTCGATCCAGGGGAAGAATGTGGATCAGGCGGCGAAGGATCAGGCCGCCGCGCTGTGAGGTGAGGGACGGGGCTTCCGCCCCGGACCCCGACCAGGGGCTTTGCCCCTGGACCCCACCAAGGGCGACGGCCCTTGGAACCGGAACATTGTTGCCTTGATGGATGGGGCGCTACTCGGACCTCTCACCGTTCGTGTAGCGCCCCATCCATCAAGGCAACAAAAGAATCGCATTCCAAAGGCCGTCGCCTTTGGCGGGTCCAGGGCAGAGCCCTGGTCGGGGTCCGGGGCGGAAGCCCCGTCCTACCCCAACACCTCCGCCGCCGCATCAGCAAACACCTGGCATCCCAGCACCAAATCCGCGTCCGCCGTATTCTCCGAGTAATGATGGCTCACCCCCCGGATACTCGGCACGAACATCATCGCCGACGGCATCCGTTCCGCCAGCACCTGCGCATCATGCCCCGCCCCGCTCGGCATCCGTTGGTGCAACCCCGGCGCATTAAGCTCCGCCGAACGGTCCAGCGCCGCCTGGAACGACGCATCCATCTGCTGCGGCACAGACTTGCTGCGCTCGACGATCGTCACCCGGCACGGCCCCTTGTTGGCCTCCGCCACCAACGCCTCCAACTCCTCCTGCAACCGAGCCAGCATGGCCGGATCGGTGTCGCGGAACTGGAACAGCATCTCCGCCCCTCCAGGCACGATGCTGGGCGCTCCCGGATTCAGAGTGATCCGCCCGGTGGTCCAAACCGTCCGAGGCCCCACAATCGCCGGGAACCGCGCATTGATCGCAGCCGCCAGGCTGACCAACGCCACCCCGGCATCCTTGCGCACCGCCATGCGCGTGGTGCCGGCATGGTTCTGCGCACCCTCGAACACGATGCGGAACCGATGGCTGCCCACGATCGCGGTCACCACGCCGATGCGCAGCGCCTTATCCTCCAACTCGGCGCCCTGCTCGATATGCGCCTCCATGAAGCCGCGATACCGCGCGGGATCCAACTGTGCCCGCGGCCGCCCGGCGAACCCGGCGCGCTCCAAAGCCACCCGCAACGGCGTGCCATCGGCCCGGAAAGTGCAGCGGTCGATCTCCTCCTCCGGCAGCAGGCCACAAAAGGAGCGCGATCCGATGAACGAGCCGAAATGCCCTTCCTCGTCGCACCAGGCGGCCACATCGATGCCCTGGCCCAGCGCCCGAGCAACCTCCAGCCCGAACACCACCCCCATCGCGCCATCCAGCCAGCCGGAATGGTCCTGCGTCTCCAGATGGCTGCCCATGAGGATTTTCTGCCCGGGCGCGCGGCAGCGCCCAAAGACATTGCCAATCCCATCGATTTCCGCCACCAATCCCGCGTCCGTCAGCCGCTCGGCCAGCCAGTGCCGAGATCGGACGTCATCCGGCGACAAGGTCGGACGGTGCACGCCGGTTTTGTAGGGGCCGATTTCCCGCAGCGCATACAGGTCGCGCAGCAATCTCTGGCCGTCGATTTTGGGCATGAAAGGCCTCCGTCGATGAATGGTGCACTGCACCACAGCCATTCGGGTACGTCTACGACGACATCGCCAACTGTCACGATGCGGACATCGAAACCGCCTGATTGGCCGAAAAATCCAGACAAGTCGGCCAGTGATCCGCCGATTGCAGGCGACTCTGTCATCTAACTGTCATAAAACTGCAATACGTGTGACACGGAGGCCGCCTAGGTTTCGGCCGCGCCACGGCGCCCGACTCCGAGGAGGACATAGTATGAAGTTCGCGACAACCGCCCTGGCCATTGGCCTGGCTGGGTTCATTGGTGCCGCACAGGCGCAACAGATCACCGGAGCCGGCGCGACTTTCCCTGCCCCTGTGTATGCGAAGTGGGGTGAGGCCGCGAAGGCCGCATCCGGCATGGAACTGAATTATCAGGCGATCGGCTCCGGTGGCGGGCAGAACCAGATCACCAACCGCACGGTTGATTTCGGCGCCTCCGACGCGCCGATGGACCCGGCGAAGCTGGAATCCGCGAAGCTGCTGCAATTCCCATCGGTGATGGGCGCGGTCGTCATCATCGTTAACCTCCCCGGCGTGGCTTCCAACCAACTGAAGATCGACGGCCCAATGCTGGCCGAGATCTATCAGGGCAAGATCACCAAGTGGAACGATCCCAAGATCGTCGAGATGAACCGCGGCGTCACCTTGCCGAACCGCGCCATCGCGCCGGTCTATCGCGCGGACGGCTCGGGCACGACGTTTGTCTATGCGTCCTATCTGGCGGCGGTTGATGAGACCTGGAAGACCAAGGTTGGCGTCGCCACCTCGGTAAAATGGCCGACCGGCGCCGGTGCGAAGGGCAATGACGGCGTTGCCGCCACGGTGCAGAACACCCAGGGCGCCATCGGCTATGTCGAATATGCCTACGCCAAGCTGAACAAGCTGCCCACGGTGCAACTGCGCAATAAGGCCGGCCAGTTCGTGTCGCCGAGCGCGGAATCGTTCTCGGCTGCCGCGTCGCAGGGCGATTGGGCGGGCGCGAAGAATTACGCGGTTAACCTGATCGATCTGGCAGGCGAAAAGAGCTGGCCGATCGTATCCGCGACCTTCATTCTGGTGCCGCGTGACCCGAAAGAACCGCAGCGTGTCGCCAATGTTTTGAAATTCTTCGATTGGGTCTATCAGAATGGCGATCCGATCGCGGTGAACATGGAATACACTCCGCTGCCCGCCGGTGTGAAGGCCGCGGTTCGCAGCACCTGGCGGAATGAATTGAAGGGCCCGGACGGCAAGCCGCTGTCCTGACCCATCGTACCAACCGAGCCTCAGGACCCCTGAGGCTCGGCTTTTTTTGTTTGATCAAGTAAGATTGTCGTTTCGGGGTACGGTCTTTGTCGCATTCAGCTACCGCCGCTCCACAGCGCGGCATCCAGATTGGCGACGCGGTGTTCGCCGGCCTCGCTCGGTTTTCCGGAATCTTCGTCCTCATCCTGCTCGGCGCCATCATCGTCGGCCTGTTCCTGGGTGGCGAGGCCGCGTTGCGGGCCTTCGGTCCGTTCTTTGTCGCCGATACCGAGTGGGACCCGGTCCAGCAATTGTTTGGCGGGTTGGTACCGATCTACGGCACCCTGATCACGTCGGTCCTGGCACTGACCTTCGCGGTGCCCATCGCCTTCGGGATCGCGTTCTATCTGACCGAACTGGCACCGCAATGGGCGCGCCGCCCTATCGGCACCGCGATCGAGCTGCTAGCCGCCGTCCCTTCGATCATTTATGGCATGTGGGGATTTTTCGTCGTCGTTCCGCTTATGGCGCAGTATGTGCAGCCCTGGGCGATCGACACGATCGGGGAAATGCCGGTCATCGGCTTTCTGTTCCAGGGCCCGCCCTTCGGCACCGGTATCCTGACCGCCTCCCTGATCCTGGGGATCATGATCATCCCATTCATTGCCGCGACGATGCGCGACGTGTTCGAAACCGTGCCGCCGGTCTACAAGGAATCAGCCTATGGCGTGGGCTGCACGACGTGGGAAGTCATGCGCTCCATCGTCATCCCCTACACCCGCGTATCGGTCGTCGGCGGCATCATGCTGGGCCTGGGGCGCGCGCTTGGCGAAACGATGGCGGTGACCTTCGTGATCGGCAACACAAACCGGATCGCGACATCCCTGTTCGGCCCGGGTAACACGATCGCGTCCATCGTCGCGCTGGAGTTTCCGGAAAGCGAGGCGCACAGCTTGAAACTGTCGTCGTTGCTGCTGCTGGGCTTCATCCTGTTCATCATCTCCTTCATCGTTCTGGCGATATCGCGCGCCTTGCTGCGTCCCCGGCTGAAAGGGTGAGGTCTTCATCATGAGCGCAACCACCATGGGTTCCGGTGCGATCCCCGGACCCGCCAAGGACGAAAAAACCTCCCTCGCACTCGGCCGTTCGCGCCACCGCGCAAACGTGATCGTCAAGACGTTGTGCGTCGCGGCGACCCTGATCGGTCTGGTCTTTTTGGCATCGATCCTGTTCACCTTGTTGTGGCGTGGGATCGGCGGACTGAGCCTGGCGGTCTTCACGACCTCGACCTTGCCGCCAGGATCCAATGGCGGGCTGTTGAACGCGATTGTTGGCAGCCTTATCCAGACCGTTCTGGGGGCGGCGATCGGGACCCCGATAGGACTGATGGTCGGCACCTACCTGGCCGAATACGCGCAGAACTCGACCTTGGGCAACGCGGTGCGCTTCGTGTCCGATGTGCTGCTGTCCGCACCGTCGATCCTGATCGGCCTGTTCGTCTACACCCTGCTTGTCGAACCGTTCGACGGGTTCTCCGGCATCGCCGGCTGCCTCGCACTGGCGGTGATCGTGATCCCCATCGTGGTGCGCACGACGGAGGACATGCTGCGGCTGATCCCGAACACCTTGCGCGAAGCGGTGATCGGCCTGGGTGCGCCCAAGTGGAAGATGATCACCCTGGTCTGCTACCGTGCCGCACGCGAAGGGATCGCGACCGGTGTGCTGTTGGCCATCGCCCGGGTGGCGGGGGAAACCGCGCCGCTGCTGTTCACCAGCCTCGGCAATCTGAACTGGTCGGTCGATCTGACCAAGCCGATGGCGAGCCTGCCCGTCACCATCTACCAGTATGCCGGATCGGCGTTCGAGGACTGGGTCCAGTTGGCCTGGGCCGGCGCCCTGCTGATCACCTTTGGCGTGCTAGCCATCAACATCATCGCCCGCGTCGTTCTGCGCGGCGGCAAATGAGGTCGTCATGAGCCAAACCACCGTGCAGCCCCAAACGGAATCCAAAAGCTTCGGCGGCGTCCAGGCCCGCGGGTCCGCGATTTTGAACAAGGCGCGGATCGCGATCAGCGAACTGGATTTCTTCTACGGCGACAATCGCGCGCTGAAGGGGATCAAGCTCGATCTGCCGGAACGGCAGGTGACGGGCATGATCGGCCCGTCCGGCTGCGGCAAGTCCACGTTGCTGCGTGTGCTGAACCGGATGTACGACCTGTATCCCGGGCAACACGCGACCGGGCAGGCAATGATGGACGGCATCAACATCATCGATCCGAAGGTCGACATCAACGCGTTGCGGTCTCGGATCGGCATGGTGTTTCAGAAACCCACCCCGTTTCCGATGACCATCTACGAGAACATCGCGTTCGGCGTGAAGTTGCACGAGAAACTGTCGAAGTCGGCGATGGATGAACGGGTCGAGTGGTCGCTGAGCCGCGCTGCCTTGTGGGGCGAGGTCAAGGACCGCCTGAATTCCTCGGCGATGGGCCTGTCGGGCGGGCAGCAGCAGCGGCTTTGCATCGCGCGCACCATCGCGGTGCGTCCGGAGGTGATCCTGTTCGACGAACCGACCAGCGCGTTGGACCCGATCAGCACCTTGAAGATCGAGGAGTTGATCGACGAGTTGAAGGTGGATTTCACCATCGCGATCGTGACGCACAACATGCAGCAGGCCGCCCGCTGCGCGGATCAGGTGGCGTTCTTTTATCTTGGGGAAATGGTCGAATGCGCGCCCGCCGCGCAGATCTTCACCGCGCCCAAGGAAAAGCGCACCCAGGAATACGTGACCGGCCGGTTCGGCTGAGCCAGAAAGGATCGATGCCCATGTCCGACGCTCCGGAACATCTGGTCAAGAGTTTTGACACCGAATTGAAGCGCCTGCGCGACATGATGTCGCAGATGGGTGGAATCGTGGAGAGCCAGCTCGCCAACGCAACAAAGGCCATTCTTCAGCGCGATTCCGATGCGGCAGGCCGAGCGGTTGAGGATGATACGAAGGTTGATGCGCTGGAGAGGGATGTCGAGCAGTTCGTGATCCGCTTGCTGGCCCTGCGTCAGCCGATGGCGGGCGACCTGCGTCAGATCGTTGCCGCGTTGAAGATGACCGGCGATATCGAGCGGATCGGCGATTATGCGGCCAATGTTGCCAAACGCAGCATTGTGCTGTCGCAGTTCACGCCGCCTTATAGCCTGGCGGGGCTGGCGAACATGGCGCGTCTGGTGCAGTCGCAGTTGAAATCCATCATCGACGCCGTCGCCAACAATGACACGCAAACCGCGATCCGGGTGTGGCAGTCCGATGTCGAGATCGACGATATCTACACCGCGCTGTTCCGCGAACTGATCACCTACATGATGGAAGATCCGCGCAACATCACCCCCTGCACGCATCTTCTGTTCATCGCAAAGAATCTGGAGCGGATCGGCGATCACGCCACCAACATCGCCGAGACCATTTACTATGCCGTCAGCGGTGAGGTCCTGACCGATGCGCGTCCGAAGGGCGACAACTCGGCCTATGCCGTCATTCGTTCGCACGATGCCTGATCGTTCGTTATCCGACAGAAGTCGCGGTACCAGGCGAGCGGTCGGCATGCGGGATTGGTGGGCCGTCCGGCCAAGTAACCAACGAGCCATCGGCTGCCCGACCGTTTCGCCGCGAGGCACTCGGCCGGTCGGCTGCCAAGAGACGGAAGAATCGTGATGCCCGAAGGTTTATCCAGCCTCACCAAGCCGCTGATCCTGATCGTGGAGGACGAGGTCCCGCTCGTTACCATGCTGCGGTACAATCTCGAAAAGCAGGGCTATCGGGTCGATGAAGCGTCCGACGGGCAGGAGGCTCTGACCCGTATCGCGGAAGCCAGGCCCGATCTGGTCCTGTTGGACTGGATGTTGCCGACCCTGTCGGGCATCGAGGTGTGTCGCCAGATCAGGCGTCGGCCGGAAACCCGCAATCTGCCGGTGATCATGGTGACGGCGCGGGCCGAGGACCAGGACGCGGTGCGCGGCCTGGACACCGGGGCCGATGATTACATCACCAAACCGTTCAGCATCGCCTTCCTGATCGCGCGCATGCGGGCCTTGCTGCGCCGCTCTGGCGCGATGCCGGAAAAGGGGCAGATCGCCTTCCACGATATCGAGATGGACCTGGCGGCGCATCGTGTGACCCGGAACGGTCGGCGCCTGCATCTGGGCCCGACCGAGTTTCGCCTGCTGGAATTTTTCATCCAGCATCCGCGGCGCGTGTTCTCGCGGGAGGAGTTGCTCGATGCGGTCTGGGGTCCTGACATCCATGTCGAGCCGCGCACCGTCGATGTGCATATCCGCCGTCTGCGCCGTTCGCTGAACGGGGAGGGGGAACTGGACGTTGTGCGTACCGTCCGCACCGCGGGCTACGCGCTGGATACGGAGCCGGTCTGAATCCGTAACTGTCGAAACAGGGACTGATGCACCGCCTGACCGTCATAGCCGAGCGCGAGCCGGCAATGACGGGGGCGGTTGTTCGCAAGCGAGGCGTCTGGCCGCGGTCGGCTGTTTCGCGTTACTTCGTCCAGCGTTAGCGCTGACTGAACGGCTCGCTCGGACCAACTGAGCGGGCGAGATCGGCCGGGACGCTGTTGGCCAGCGCGTTCTGCGCCCCGGCCAGGGCCGAGTTCTTCGCGGCGCTGCCTGAACTCGATCCCAGCCAGTAATTGGCGACCTGGGTTGCCATGGCGGCCAAGGTGCCCAGCAGCACGTTGGCCAAGGCAGCGTTGTCCTTGGGCATTTGGCTGGTCAGCACCACGTACAGCATGATCGAAAAGCCGAACAAAATGATCCCGGACAGGATCATGCTGCCATAGGCGAGGAAACTGTTCGTTCCGGCCAGGGCAATCGTATGGGCGCGGGCGGAGCCGACATCGGCCAGCCGGCTCTGCAACTCCTTCAGCGCGTCCTCACGCTGTTGGTCCTGTTCCCGGTTCTGCTCCGCCATCATGCGCAGATGCAGTTCCCCGAGTTTCGCCTGCAACTCCCGCGCCGCTGCCGGATTGCCCTGGATGGCGGCGACCGCGGCGGCGGCGCCTTCCGACGTGGTTGGATCGACGCCGACGACAGTCTTGACGATGCCCAGGACCTGATCGGCGGCCTGCCCGCCTTTCGATCCGAAGATCATGCCCGCGAGTTGCGGGGCCAGGCTCAAGACAAGCGGCAATAGGGCTGCAAACATTCTATTCTCCGATCGCGGCGAGGGCTGTGTCGCAAAGCTGGCGGCGTTCGGCCGCGCCGGCGGTGCCACCATTGATCTTGCGGGTCATGGCATCGATGGACTAGGTATCGGCCAGGGCACTCAGGGCGTTGGCCGTCCAGAAGAACGCGGCACTTTCCCCGGCGCCGCGTGGCGTTTCCGCCCGCTGGGCCGCTTCCTCCACCGAGCAGCCCAGGCTGGCGGCGAAGCGCTGGTAGTTGGATCGACCGGTCAACTGGATCAGGCCCCGACCGCGAAAGCGCCAGCCATCGCCCGAGGCCTCATCGCCATTGCCCATACGGTTTGCATAGACACGGTTGGCCAATCGTTCCGGATTGCGCGCGCACTCGTTCGCCGCGGCCAGGTTCGGAAACCGAGCCGGCCAGACCTGACACAGGCGTTCGGCGCGGTAGTTCAGGTTTTCCTGCATCACCTTGAAGCCGCCGCTTTCATGCGCGCACTGCCCGAGAAACGCGGCTATCCGGCGCGGCGTGTCGATCCGATTGCGCCGCAAAGGTTCCGTCAGCGCGTCGACCCAGGACGTGATCTCCGGCTCTGTCAGGCGCGGGGCGCAGGCACGTATTGCGGCGTCCAGGCCGGCGAGGGGCGCCGGGGGCGGTGGGGCAGGCGCGGTTGCAACCGGCGGCGGTGTCACGACGGCAAAATCGGACGATTGGTCGGAAGATGCCGGATCGGCCGACCTCGCCACCGGCTCTTGGCCCGCAGGAACTTCCGTGACCGGAGGTGGGGACGCAGGCTCGGTTCCCCCTTGCGGCGCCGGGGTCGATGGAGCCTGCGACGGCTGCATGAACAGCGCGGTCGCCGCGGCGACCGCGGCCTCTTGATCGTTGCGCCGGAACAGGCGAGCGAACAGATCGGCGAGCCCGGTCATGTCACGAACGATCCAAGATGCGGGGTCTGATTTCGACCGTTTCGCTCATTTGCCATCATGCCCATGTTGGTTCCCTGGCAGAGCCGTCCCCGCGACCGCGCGCCGGTTGGTCTGCGATCGCCGATGCGGCTGAGCGCATCACACGTGCGTAGGGTGAGTTCGTCAAGCCCGCTTACACGTCAGGGTTGTTTCAGTCTATGTCGCAATCGGACAGAACAATCAGCCGTCAGGCCCGGACATGCGCTGACAGGGCGACATATGCGTGCGATCCCAGGATTGTCGCCTTGTTGCTGGATTGTCGCGTGGATCGGCTTGACGATGGTGTCCCGCCGGGACCGGCCATCTTCGGGCGTTGTTTGCCGATATGGCGCAAGGCCGAGCGGGGAAAGTCCATGCCTAACCGTAGTTGGCGGTTCTTCGATCCGTCCGTTGGCTTGCGCTGGATCACCGGGGCGGTCGACCCGGCGCAGCGCTTCCTTGCCGTGCGTCTGAAACCGGTCGCGCCAATGAGGCACCAGCCGAACTTCCACGGTCAGTTCAGCGGCGAGACCCTGGATGTGCTGTCCGCGGTCGCCATTGGTTCCATGACCTTGAACGCCTGGGTGAAACGCCGTCGCGCTTTTCCGGGCTCACGCGTTCTCCCTGTCGAGCCGTGTGTTTTGTTTCTGTGTCTCGGTGCAGGGGGCCGTCCTGGCCTCGTGCCCTGCCGGACGCGGGGACGGACGATCGGGGTTTTGGCGGCTGTCCCGAGCCGCTGACAATGCGGGTGCCTTCGCCACCGGCTGGCGCGGGTCAAGCCGCAAAGGACAGCGACAACCGGTCCGCATAATCAACGACGTGGCGCACTACGGCCCCGGCACGGCGATCTTTTGCAGGATGGCGCGGGCTTCGTCCGGGATCGGCACCGGGCGTTGGGAGCCGCGTTCCACGAATACATGCACGAAATGACCCTCGGCCGCGGCGATGTCGTCATCGTTGCGGAACACGGCGATTTCATACCGCACCGAGCTGCGTCCGATATGCGCCACCCGGATCCCGACCGCGACCCGGTCCGGGAAGGCGAGCGAGCTGTGATACCGGCACGCCACCTCCGCCACCACGCAATGAGTCGGGCCGTCCAGCAGGCCGACCACATGCTCGGTCATTTCGTAGTAGGTGACGGCGGTGTCGAAGTAAGAGAAGTAATTGACGTTGTTGACGTGCTGGAACACATCGTTGTCCATCCACCGCGTCGTAATCGCGTGGTAGTAATGGTACTCGGCTCGGCGGCCTGGCGGTTGGCGGGTCATGCTTGGGCGGGGCTCCTTGGGTGCGGGAGATGTTGAAGCCGATCCGGGGGGCGGCGTCTATTGGGGGGTGTTGGGGCTGGTTGCCGACCTGCGTGGGGCGCGGCTGATGGGCATCGACTCGGCCGGGGCGGTGCCATAGAGTTTGCCTTGAGGCGGAAGAAACACCGCCGCCGGGACAGCAATGACCGACGCAGCCAAGCCGATCCTCTATCGCGCCTTCCTGTCCTACAGCCACCGCGACAAGCGGGCGGCGAAGCGGTGGCATAGGCGGCTGGAAGCCTTCCCCATCGACCGTGACCTGATCGGCCGAGCGACGAGGCTCGGGCCGGTGCCGCCGAAGCTGAGCCCGATCTTTTGGGATCGGCTCGATTTTCCGGCCAGTGGGGGGTTGGATGCGCTGACCCGAGACCATTTGGATCAGTCCGCCGCGCTGATCCTGCTTGCGTCCCCGCGATCCGCTGCCAGCCGTGCGGTGAATGAGGAAGTGCGTTACTTCCGGCATGCGTATCCGGATCGGCCGCTGGTCGTGATCCTGGAACGGGGGGCGGGTGTCGCGTTCCGGGACTGCCTGCCGCCGGCCCTGCGCTTCGCCCTGGATGCGGACGGCGCGGTCTCGACCACACCCTGCGATGCTGGGGTGGCTGCCGATCCACACGATAGCGACGAACGCCCGGCGGGTGCCACCGCCAAGGTCGTCGCCGGCCTGACCGGCCTGACGCCCAAAGACGTGCTCAGCCGTGCAAAGAAAGTGCTGCGGAGAGAGCGTTGGATGTGGCCGGGGACGGTTGCCGGGATGTCGGCGCTGTTGGTGATGGTGGCCGGCGGTGGGTGGTTTGTCCTGGATCGGATCGAGCAGAAGCAGCGCGACCAGACTGCACTGAGTGAGCGACAAACTGCCGACGTGCTGGAGGACGCTGCCAAAAAGGCGGCTCAGGCGAAGGTGGTCGCCGACCACCACGCCGCCGAAGCAAAGACTGCCGACGCAGTCCGTGACGCGAAACTTGAACGGATTCTAGCCGAGACGCAGCGTGAAAAGGGCGTCCCCCTGCCGGTGCTGCAGGCAATCCTGGCGAGGTTCGGCAACGATGAGGCGTTGGCCGATCCGTCCCGCGCGGAACAGATGCTGCACACCAAGGCCGACGAATACGTCGCCTTACAGGGCCGCTTGAGCCGTCTAACCGATGACGATCCACGGGTCCAAGCATGGCGCCAGCAGGCTGCGATACTGGTCGGAGCAGGTCAATTTGATGATGCTGACAAGGTGCTGGCCGAGGCGGAACGGCATGACCTGGAAGCAGTGGACGAACTGGAAACACGGGCCTCAGGCCGCCGCCGTAGTGCCGCTGCGACCCGGGCCGACCGCGCTGCGGCCGCTCGGGTGCGGCTTGATTACCGAGGCGCCGCGGCCCATTACGCTGAAGCGGCTGCAATCGTAGCGAATGCGGACACTGGCGCCCTCTGGCGATATACATTGGAGGCGGCCGGCTCGCTGTCGAACCAGGGCGAAGAATTCGGTGACCGTCCGGCGCTGATCGAGGCGACCCAACGCTATGAGGCTGCTTTGCTCCTCGCCCCCCGTGATCGCGCACCGCTGGACTGGGCAACGACGCAGGACGCTCTCGGCGTCGCGCTTCGAAGACTCGGGGACCGGGAGGCTGAGAGGACGCGGTTAGATCAGGCGGTCGAGACGTTTCGCGCCGCGATGACCGAACGGACCCGCGAGCGTGCGCCGCTGGACTGGGCGATGACGCAGAAGAACCTCGGCCGCGCGCTTCGGAGCCTCGGCGAGCGGGAAAGTGGAGCGGCGTCATTGGAGCGGTCTGTCGACGCCTATCGCGCCGCTCTCATCGAGTGGACCCGTGATCGCATGCCGCTGGATTGGGCTTCGGCGCAGCTGGGGCTCTGCGATGCTCTTACGTTACTCGGTGAACGTGAGAGCGGGGTAGAGCGACTAGTTCAAGCTGTCGAGGCTTGCCGCGCGACACTACTGGAATTGACCCGCGATCGCATGCCGCTGCAATGGGCAGCTACGCAGAACAGCCTCGGCTGCTTGCTTGCTGCACTCGGGGGTCAGGAGGACGGGGTTACGCGGCTGGATCAGGCGGTTGTGGCCTATCGCGCGGCTCTGAGTGAATGGACCCGTAATCGCGTGCCACTGTACTGGGCTATGGCGCAGCAGAACCTCGGCAACGCGCTTGTGACACTCGGGGAGCAGGAGAGCGGGACGGCACGGTTGGATCAGGCCGTCGATGCCTTCCGCGCTGCCCTGCAGGAACTGACCCGTGACCGCGCGCCGCTGCAATGGGCGGTGGTGCAGAGCAACCTCGGTTCGGCTCTTCGGACGCTTGCGGAACGGGAGAGCGGGACGGCGCGGCTAGATCAGGCAGTGGAAGCCTATCGTGCTGCGCTGCAGGAAATGTCCCGCGATCGTGTGCCGTTGGACTGGGCGGCGACCCGCTACCACCTAGGTTTAAGCTTGGCTGTGTTGGCAAAACAGCGTCGAGAGCGTGTCTTGATGGGAGAGGCGATCGCGTGTCTGAATGACGCCGCTGACGTTTACCGCGAGACGCGCGATCAGGTCTGGTTACCGCAGGTCGAAAACGCCATCGTCGCCACCTGGGGCACACTTATGACGATGCCGCGATAGGAAGGGCAGTTGGATGCCCCAAGCCGGATTGGGGCGTCCGAACGGATCGTGACACGGATGCAAGCCAAGCCCCGGCTTGCCGTCTCGCGAGAACGGCGGCCCCAAGTTTTCCCCGGGCCGCGACGAGATTCTGCCCTTGTCAGTGCAAAATGCCCAAAGGTCCGGCAGAGATGAACGACAGGTTAATCGCACGGAAAAGCAACGATACCCCCCGTTTCCGGCGTCTGTTCGTAACGAATACCCCCGTTATCCGCAGTGTTTTGCAACGACATCCGAAGCCGCCGAACTTAAAGTAAGGCTCTTATAGCGGTATTTGTTGAAATCGGCTAGGATGCCACCGGCGGGGGGGCAGCATGGAAGCGACTGCATTCGAAGCGTGGCTTGACGGGATCGCTGGTCTTACCGAATCTCAGCGGCAGCAGGCATTACAGGTGC
>CALQHT020000112.1 GCA_943330455.2 Nitrosovibrio sp. Nv4
CAGTCGGAGTCGCCAGGGGATGTTGCATTATACATCTGCCCTACGAATCGTACTCCGCCGCGTCGCTCCAAATGGTTTTTTCGCAATGTGAGAGATTTTTTCTCCCCGTTGTCGCTATCCTAACGCCAATGGGGCGGAGCCCCGCCCTTACCCTCCCCCCGAAAACCGACTACAAATCGCCCCAAACGGAGGAAACATCATGCAACCGACCCGTCGCGACCTGCTCAGGACCAGCCTCCTGGCCGGCACCGCTATCGCTCTCCCCTGGCAGGCAGCCGACGCGCAGCCGGCCGCGCCACCGCGCGAAAAGACCATGATCCTCGTCTGGGGCGGCCGAGAGGGCCGTTGGGTCGACTACGAACTTTGGAACCCCTACTCCATCGGCTCCAACCACCAGAACGGTCCCAATCTGATCTACGAACCGTTGGCCTATTACAGCGCCTTCGCCGACAAGATGCATATGTGGCTGGCCGAGAGCTACAGCTTCGCCCCCGATTACAAGCAACTGACCATCAAGACCCGCTCCGGCATCACCTGGTCCGACGGCGCCCCGTTCAGCGCCGAGGACGTCGCCTACACCCTGAACAGCCTGCGCGACCTGGGTCCGAAAGTCCGCTGGGGCGTCGATGTGCAGCAGGCCGTGGCGAAAGCCACCGCCACCGATGCCAATACCGTCGTGGTGGACTTCAAAATCCCCTCGCCGCGCTTCTTCTTCTTCATGAGCTACAAATACGACATCGGCGTCTACATCGTGCCGAAGCATATCTTCGACGGTCAGGACTGGACAACCTTCAAACATTTCGACATCGCCAAAGGATTGCCCGTCTCCACCGGCCCCTGGCAGGTCGCCGCCGCCTCCCCGCAGCAGAAAGTGTTCGACCGGCGCGACAAATGGTGGGCCGCGGACAAAGGTCTCGCCCCGCTGCCTGCCATCCTGCGCAATATCTGGCTGCCCACCGCCGGAGAGCAGCAGACCGCCCAGTTGCTGATCACCAACCAGGTCGATGCCGGCACCGGCATGCAGCCGGCGACCTTCCCCACGGTGTTCAAGGGCAACCCAAAGATCACCACCCATTCCGGTCAGAAGGCGCCGTTCGGCTATCGTGACTGGTGGCCGGTCGCGCTCTATGTAAACAACGAGCGCCCGCCCTTCGATAACAAGGATGTCCGCTGGGCGCTCAGCCATTACATCGACCGCCAGCAACTGATCGAGGTGTCCTATCTCGGCGCCTCGGAAGTCTCGCCGCTACCGATGCCCGACTACGCGCCGTTGCAGCAATACAAGGACGCCATCAAGGACCTGCTGGTCAAGCACGACACCCTGGCATTCGACCGTAAGAAAGGCGACGCCCTGCTGACCGGCGCCGGCTTCAAGAAGGGCGCCGACGGCATGTGGGCCGACGCTCAGGGCAAGAAGATCGACCTCGATATCATCGGCTTCGGCAGCACCGGCCCGTCCATCGGCCCGGTCCTGACCGAGATGATGAAGCGCTCCGGTATCAACGCCAGCATGTCGCTGCCGCCGGATTTCGACGACCGCTTCCAGAAGGGCCAGTTCACCGGCGCCATCTACGGCCATGGTGGCAGCGTCGCCGAACCCTACAACACGTTGAAACTGTATCAGAGCGCCTCGGTCGCCGTCCCCGGCGGGCATCAGGTGAATTTTGCGCGTTGGAAGAACGCCGAATACGACAAGATCGTCGACGAAATGTTCACCGTCCCGCCCACCGATGCGCCGAAGTTGAAGGAACTTTTCCACAAGGCCATGTCGATCTGGCTGCCCGATCTGCCGGACATCCAGCTTGTGCAGTTGCATCATCGCATCCCGATGAACACCACCTACTGGAAGAACTGGCCCACCGCCGAGAACGCCTATGTCAACGGCGCCCACTGGCACCTGACCTTCCCGATGGTGCTCTGGTCGCTACAGCCAGCTTGATCCAAGCCATCACGGACACGCAACAGTGCACCTGATCGACATCGTCAAGCGCTGCGGCGTGTTCGTGGTCATCGTCTGGCTCGCCGCCTCGTTGAACTTCTTCCTGCCGAAACTCTCCGGCCAGGACCCTGTCCGCACCAAGCTGCTCCAGCAGGCGCAGCTTGGCGGCTACGTGCAGCAGGGTATCGATGAGATGGTGAAGGTCTACGAGGCGCGGTTCGGTCTCGACCGCCCGATGTGGCAACAATATCTCAGCTATCTCGGCGACGTGGCCCGCCTGGACTTCAACTACTCGATCGCCAGCTATCCCCGCACCGTAAGCAGCATGATCGCCGAGGCCGTCCCCTGGACCGTCGGCCTCCTCGGCATGACCACAATCCTATCGTTCGTGATCGGCACCATTCTGGGCGCGCTCCTGGCCTGGCCAAGAGCACCGCGCTGGATGGCCTGGCTCATGCCCCCGCTCTGGGCACTCCACGCCATCCCCTTCTTCTTGCTCGGCCTGATCCTGATGTACGTCTTCGCGTTCCAACTGCCGCTGCTGCCTATCTTCGGCGGCTACTCGGCGGGCGCCAGGCCGGAACTGTCCATCGGCTTCATCCTCGACGTCGCCCGCCACGCCGTCCTCCCCGCCCTTTCCATCATCCTAGTCGCCACCGGCGGCTGGGCGCTCGGCATGCGCGGCATGATGGTCACCACCATGGGCGAAGACTACGTCACCTTCGCCGAGGGAAAGGGTCTGTCCAACCTGACCATCTTCATGCGCTACTGCCTGCGCAACGCCATCCTGCCGCAAGTGACCGCCCTGGCCCTGGCCTTGGGACAAATCCTGTCCGGCGCCGTGCTGGTGGAAGTCATCTTCGGCTATCCCGGCATCGGCGCGCTGCTGTTCCAGGCCATCCGGGAGAACGACCATTTCCTCATCCAGGGCATCGTCTTCACGGTGATCGTGGCCCTCGGCCTGACCACCCTGATCCTGGACCTGTTCTACCCGCTGCTCGACCCCCGCATCAGCTATCGGCGGACCTGACATGCACGGCTTCCTGGGCTACGTGAGGCGCAATAATTCGCTCGTTCTGGGCAGCGCCTTGCTGCTGTTCCTGGCGCTGTTCGTCATCATCGGCCATTTCGTGGTGGACGTCGAAGACGCGAGAGCGCTGTCGGTCCGCCCGCTGCAACCGCCGTCCTGGAAATATCCGTTCGGCACCGACCGCCAGGGCCGCGACCTGCTGGCGGTGATGGTCGCCGGCACGCCCCTGACCCTGCGCATCGGCTTCATCGCCGGGTTCCTCGGCGTGGGCATCGGCACCGTGCTGGCCTTCGTCGCTGCCTATTACCGAGGCTGGGCCGACACCATCATCCGCGGCATCGCCGATATCGGCCTGACCGTGCCGGGCCTGTTGATCCTGATCATCATCGCCGTGTCGATCCGAGGCGGATTGTCGGTCAACCAGATGGCCATCGTCGTGGCCTCGCTGGCCTGGCTGAACCCCACCCGCACCATCCGCGCCCAGGTGCTCAGCCTGCGCGAGCGCGGCTATGTCGAAATCGCCCGCATGTCCGGCATGAGCGGCCCCGCCATCATCCTGTTCGAGCTGATGCCCAACCTGCTGCCGTATCTGGCCGCGACGTTGGTGAACGCCGTCTCCTCCGCCATCTTGGCATCCATCGGGCTGGAGGTCCTGGGCCTCGGCCCGATCGACGCCCCAACCCTGGGCATGACGCTCTATTGGGTGAACTTCAACGCCGCCATGATCAACGGCTGGTGGTGGTGGTGGACGGCGCCGACAATCATCATCGTGATCGTGTTCCTGGGCCTGTTCTTCGTCACCGTCGGATTGGACGAAATCGCCAATCCCCGCCTGCGACGCTCGGCATGACCACCGACGGCATGAACACGGGCGACATGAACACGGGCGGCATGAACACGGGCGCGATCCTGCGCGTCGAGCGCTTGCGGGTCGGGTTCGATCACCCCCTGGGCGTCGTGCAGGCGGTGGACGACGTGTCCTTCACCCTGCTGGCCAATGAGCGGCTCGGTCTGGCCGGCGAATCCGGGTCCGGCAAGTCCACCATGGCGCTGGCGATCCTGCGCATGATCAAGCCGCCCGGCCGTATCCAGGGCGGCGCGGTCTATCTGGACCGCACCGAACTTTCGTCCCTCGATCAGGAAGCCATCCGCCGCGTCCGGCTCGCAGGGATCGCCCTAGTGCCGCAGGGGTCGATGAACTCGCTGAACCCGGTGATGCGCATCCGGGCCCAGATCGCCGATGCGCTGGCCGATCACCGTGTCGTCCTGTCCAAGGCCGAACTGGCAACCCGCGTTGCCGACCTGCTGCGCCGGGTCGGACTGCGGGCGGAGGTCGCCGATCTCTACCCCCACGAACTCAGCGGCGGCATGAAGCAGCGCGCCTGCATTGCCATCGCCATCTGCCTGAGCCCCCAGGTCATCATCGCCGATGAGCCCACCAGCGCGCTGGATGTCGTGGTACAGCGCCAGGTGATGGAGACCCTGGCCCGGGTGCAACGCGACCTCGGCGCCGCGGTGATCCTGGTCGGTCACGACATGGGCCTGATGGCGCAGTTCGTCGACCGGCTGGGTGTCATGTATGCCGGCCGCCTGGTGGAAATCGCCCCGATCGGCGAGATCATCACCCGCCCCCGCCATCCCTACACGCAGATGCTGATCTCCAGCCTGCCGTCGCTGGAAGCCCGCGGCACCATGCACGGCATCCCCGGCCTGGCCCCCTTGCTGCGAGACCTGCCGCCAGGTTGTGCCTTCCATCCACGCTGTCCACGCGCCGATGCGCGCTGCCGAACCGAGAAACCGGCGGTCCGGGATCTAGCCCCCGGTCAGCAGGTGGCCTGCCACCATGCGTGACATGAGAACCCGCACGCGGACGCCACGCGCATGACCACCCTGATGGAAATTCGCCACGTCACCAAGCGCTACGGCGGCGGGCGGCTGTCCGGCGAGGGCATGACCGCTCTGTCCAACCTGTCGATGACCATCGACGCGGACCGGCCATCCATCACCGCGGTGGTGGGAGAAAGCGGCAGCGGCAAGACCACCCTCGCCCGCATCCTGCTCGGCCTGACTCCGCCGACCGAGGGCGAGGTGCTGTATCGCGGCCAGGACCTGACGTCCCTGTCCGGCGAGCAGCGCCGCAATTTCCGCCGCGAGGTGCAGGCCGTCTTCCAAGACCCGTACGAGGTCTACAATCCGTTCTACCGGGTGGACCACGTGCTCAACACGCCGGTCAACCGCTTCAAACTGGCCGCCAGCCGCGCCGAGGGCCGCGAACTGATCGCCAACTCCCTACGAGCGGTGGGTTTGCGGCCGGAGGAGATCCTGGGCCGCTTCCCCCACCAACTTTCAGGTGGTCAGCGCCAGCGCATCATGGTGGCGCGCGCCGTGCTGATGCGCCCACGCCTGATCGTGGCGGATGAGCCAGTGTCGATGGTCGATGCATCCCTGCGGGCGACGATCCTGGGATCGTTGCGGAAACTGACCGACGAGATGGGCATCTCGATCATCTACATCACCCATGATCTGGCGACCGCCTATCAGGTCAGCGACAATATTCTGGTGATGTACCGGGCCTGCGTGGCAGAGGCGGGCGCTGTCGAGCGGGTCGTGAAGGATCCCCGACACCCCTACACGCGGTTGCTGATCTCCTCGATCCCGAAGGTCAGCACGACACGGGACTGGCTGGCGGACGAGGGCGACGAAACCATCCGCCCGATCCCAGGACGCGATGGCTGCCGCTTCGTCGAACGATGCCCGGTCGCGATGGCCCGCTGCGCCACGGCGATCCCGCCGCTGTACCGGACCGAGGATCATCGGGCGACTGCGTGCTTCCAGTTCGACACGTCCCCCGAACTGGCAGCGGCGGAGATGGGGCAGGTGTTGGTGGGTGCGACCGCGTCGTGATGCTGGCAGGGAGGGCGGTACGCCTTGCCCGACAAGATTTCGGGTCCTCGATCACCTTGAATTTTTATCTATTATATCTATTGTAGATAGAAAGGAGACCCCAATGAAGGTCACATCCACCGACTTCCAACAGAATGTTGGCCGATATCAGGACGCCGCTATGCAAAGGCCGGTCGTTATCACCAAACATAACCGCCCGCACACAGTATTGGTGTCCGCCGCGTTGTTCGAGGTGCTGACCAAAGGCAGGGTCGCGCGCCCGGTCGAGGATTTGGACGATGAAACGCTCCGGGCCATCGCCAGGAGCGAAGTTTCGCCAGAATTCGCCCATCTCGATGATCTTCTCAAAGACTGGTCCCCGTGAGCCTGCCGCCTCCCAAGCCGGGTTTGGTGATTTGCTACGCGTATCTGTGGGCAAGGGAACATAACCGAGGCGCCGAGGAAGGGCTGAAGGATCGCCCCTGTACTATTGTTGCCGCCCACCAGATCATCGAGGGGCGGGAGGTCGTGACCGTTGTGCCAATCACGCACACGCCGCCTGCAGAACCAGCCGATGCCATCGAGATTCCGTCCGCCCTGAAAGCCCATCTCGGGCTTGATGACATGAAGTCGTGGATCGTTGTGACGGAAACCAATGACTTCCTGTGGCCCGGCCCCGATCTGCGTCCACGTCGAGATACTGACCCCAGTCGCTTCGACTATGGTATGCTGCCTCCCCGGTTTTTCGCCCATGTCCGTGACCGGATTTTACAGGCGCATCTTCATCGGAAACTGAGCCGCGTTCCTCGCTCGGAATAGGCCTACATGAGTCGGCGTCAACGCAATGGATGGCGCCAGCAGCACGCAATGCTTTGAAAGTTTGCCGCGACGAAAAAGCCTGCTTCGAACGCGTGGAGCAACCGCATGCGAAGGCAGCCTACAACCAGCACGTTCACGCCAGAAGGCAACTGCTCCCGCCCAACCAACTGACTCGGCAGCCTCCCCCCACATCACCCCCGAATCAAATCCAGCAACTCCTCCTCGCTCAACCGAGCCGCCGTCTCCGTCCCATCCAGCAACTCCGACGCCAGATCCCGCTTGTCGCGGTGCAGCGCCAGAATCCGCTCCTCGATACTGTCACGCATGATCAGCCGATACACTGTCACCGGACGCTCCTGCCCGATCCGGTGCGCACGATCCGATGCCTGGTCCTCGACCGCCGGATTCCACCACGGGTCCAGGTGCACGACATAATCCGCCGCCGTCAGGTTCAACCCCGTGCCCCCCGCACGCAGGCTGATCAGAAACAACTCCGCCCCGCCGGCCTGGAACGCCGCCACCCGCTTTTCCCGCTCCGCCGACGGCGTGCTGCCATCCAGATATTCATAACGGATCCCGCGAGCATCCAGGGCGGCGCGCACCAGATCCAGATGTCCGACAAACTGGCTGAACACCAGGGCCTTGTGCCGATTCCGTATCAACTCCTCCACCAAATCCATAAACGCCCCCAGCTTACCGCTCGGCACCCCCGCGACGGCATCGATCAGCGCCGGGTTGCAGCATGCCCGCCGCAGCCGCGTGATCTCCGCCAGAATCTGGATTTTCCGCCTGCCTTCCTTCGCGTCCGACGCCGCGATCCGTTCCAGGGAGCGCTGGCGCAGCGCCTCGTAGAAAGCGTTCTCCGCCTCCCCCATCTCAATCGTCAGCGTCTGCTCGGTGCGCGGCGGCAATTCGCTCAGCACCGCGGCCTTGGTCCGGCGCAGCAGGAACGGGCGGATCAGCGCCCGCAAGGCCTGGCGCGCATGCGGATCGCGATCCCGCTCGATCGGGCGGGCAAAGCGCTTCTGGAACCCTTCCCGAGACCCTAGGACCCCAGGATTGACGAAACTGAACAGGCTCCAAAGCTCATCGAGGTAGTTCTCGATCGGCGTGCCGGTCAGCGCCAGCCGGAACCCGGCCTGCAAGTTCTGAGTAGCCCGGGCTCGCTGGGTTTCGGCGTTCTTGATCGCCTGCGCCTCGTCCAGCACGGCCATCTGCCACGGCCGGCTCGACAGTGCCTCGCCGGCCTGGTGCAGCAGCCCGTAGCTGCACACCAGCACGTCGCGCGGCCCCAGCCCGGCGATCAGCGCGGCGCGATCGGCCACCGACGCCAGCCGATGCGTGCTCAATGTTGGCGCGAAACGAGCGATCTCCGCCTCCCAGTTCGGGCAGACCGAGGTCGGCGCCACGACCAGGCACGGCCCTTCCTCGGCACGGTCCAGCATGACCGCGATGGCCTGCACCGTCTTGCCCAGGCCCATATCGTCCGCCAGACAGGCGCCGGCGCCCCAACGTGCCAGGCGAGACAGCCAGACGAAGCCCTCCACCTGGTAGTCCCGCAACTCCGCCTGCAAGGTGGATGGCAGCACAGGGGTCCAGTTTTCGGCGGCCTTGATGCGCGCGACGTGCTTTTTCCAGGCAGTGTCGGTCTTGACCTCCCCGGCATCCTCCAGCACCGCATCCAGCGCCGGCGCACCCAACGCATGCACCCGCCGCCCGGTCCGATGCGGCTCCGACACCGCCGCCAGACGCTGCAACTGCGCCTGCAACTGTCGGGTCAGCGCCACGAAGCGCCCATCCCCCAGCGGCACGAAACGGCCCTGAGCCTTGTCCAGCCGCTCCAGCAGGAAGCGCATCTCCAGCACCTGCTCGTCGTCCAGCGCGACCGAGCCTTCCACATTGAACCAATCGCGATCCTGCCCGACCCGCATCTTCAGATTGCCGGCGGCGACCGGGCTGACCCGCATGCTGCGCCCTTCCGGCCATTCCAAGGTGACCGAGCCGGTATAGGCGCGCAGTTCCAGCAGCAGTTCCAGGCAGCCTTCCGGGTCTTCGACGACCAGTTCGTGCTGCTCCGTGCCACAGCGATCGCGCAGGGTCGGGCATGCCTCGATCAGCGCGGTCCGTTCCGCCAGTTCCCGCGGCAGGTCGCGGTTGACCCGTATCTGCTGGCCTCCGATGGCCGCCAAAACCGACCGGCCGCCGAGACCCGCGACATAGGCCGGACCGTCGGCGCCGAAGGGGCGCACCAGCAGGGTCAGGGTCAGCCCCTGCTCGTAAGGCACCAACTGCACCACCGGAGCGGATTGGCCTTCCTGCCCCGGAAGCTCGACTTCGGCGATTTCGGCACGGATCGGCAAGGCGGGGCTGTTGCGTCGCACCATGGCAACGACCTGGTCCCGCGCGGCTTTCGGCACGATCAGGCCGTCCCGGCCCAGGATTTCCTGCACCGCCAGCAGCTTCTGAGGAAACTCCACCACGCGATAGCGGGTCGGCGTCTCCGCTTCCAGGAAGACCTCCGGCCGCTCCGCCGAATGCGACAGCGCTACGCGGTAGCCGTCGCGATGTTCCGAGACGACCAGTTCCAGCGGATAGGACACCAGGTCCAGCGGTTGCGATCGCTGGCGTGCGTCGAACACCAAGGGGTGGCCGACCAGCGCGACCAAGGTGCGCGAATGGTCGAAGTAGTAGACCTCCGGGTTGTACCAGCCGGTCCCACCGTCCTTGCGGATCGTGCGCAGCGCGCGCCGGTCGTGGTCGGTCAGATAGTCCAGCCGCGGGTCCTGCTCATGCAGCCGCTTCATCGAGATGCCGCGCCCGTCCGTCCAGCCGTCCTTGCTCTTGGTCGATTGTTCGGCGATTTCGATCTCCCGCGTGTCCGGGTTGACGAACCAGGCCATGCGTTTGGTCTTGCGGGGCGCCTTGGCGGCCTCGGTCTTCGGTGCACCGGCATCCAGGAACGCGTCCAGGCTTTCCAGCGCCCGTTCCCACGACTGCCGGGTCTGCACAATCTCGGTGAAGCGCACGATTGGGCCGGCACCTTGCGCGTCGAGCCAGTCCCGATAGGGGGCCGGTTTCGCCGCCACCTTGGCCAGGATTTCGGCGTAGATCCGCGCGATCATCGGCAGCAGGTCCCGCAGGTCGTCGAAGCGTTCGGCCAGGTCATCATCTCGTGCCCGGCTGAGATCCGTGTCCACGGCATGTTCGGCAAGCGCAACACAGGCGGCCGACAAAGGTTCGGGCAGCGTCATCGCGCTCAGTTGTTCCAACAGCGAACGCGCTTTCGCCTCCATGCCCTGAACCAGCCAGAGCAGTGTCTGAATCGCGACAAACCCGTACCGATACGCGCTAGGTTCGTCGTTGCCGCGGATGACGTCGATGCCGGTTTGAATTTCGCCATGCAGTTTGGCGTCGTTGGCGCGCAACATGGCCAGCAGGAAGAACAGCCCGAACGCCCCGTCCAGAAACACCTTGCGCCGGCCCATGTCCTTGCGATGCGCCTTCAAGGCATCCCGGAAATACGCCAGGGCCGCGTCATTGCGCCCTTCGAGGAAGGCGCTCGAACCCTCCAGCGCCAGGACCGTGGCGGTATCGTCGCCATCGAGACCCGTCAGCCCCTGTCTGACAGCGTCCAGATGGCCGGACAGCAGATCGTATCGCAGCACCACATGCCGAAAATGGCCGAACTCATCCTCTTGCAGCCGCGGGCGGCATAGAGCAATCAGCCCGGGCAGATCGGGCCCTGCGACGCCATCAGTGCTGAACGCCAGCAGTTTGGCGTCCAATACGGCGGCCAGGAGCGGCGGGCGGCGGCTTTCCAACCACGCGGGCTCGATTGCCGTGTCGGCGAAGACCGTGGCCAGAAATGTCCCAGGGTGACGCGGTGCCCAGTCCCGCTGATAGCGATCCATGGCGGCGGCGAACGCGTCCAGGTCGTTGTCGTAGATCGCCAGCCGGATCACGCGATGCAGCATGTCACGATCGCCGACGGCCCGGAAATGGTAGAATCCCGCCTGCCCGGTCACCGGAAAGGAGGTGCGGACCGCCTCCATCAGCGACGACGCTGCCTCGGATTCCATCGCGTCGATGGCCACCGCGTGCCGCAATGCCGGCGCGCAGGCCTGTGTGTTGTCCAGCAGGCCTTGGCGTTGCATCTCATCGATCACACCGTTCAGCGTGCGTGTGGGCCACGCCTTGCCGTCGGGCCCGTGCAACTTGGCGTGCGTCAGGCATTCCTGAAACTCGGGCTTCCCGGTCGGGAAGTAGATCAGGGTCTTCAGCCGCACAAGCTGCTTGCACTCGGTCGGCAACGCCACGTAGCGCGCCAACAGCGGGTCTGCCCCAGAGGGTTTCAGAGTCGAGTCCATACCGCCACTACATCGCACATCGCCCGAGTCGTGAACCATTAAACGTCGCATGCCACCACCGTCTCGCTATCCGTCGGTCCGATCGGGCCCATCACGCTCGACAGTCCGGACCGCTCCTTGCTATCCATCCCTGGTCGAGAACACGCGCTCGATCGGCTGCTTTCTGTGAACTGATCAACGGGGTCCGGATCTTGTTGCAACGCCTTTCTCATCGCCTGGGTTGGGCCGCGCGGGTCGCGACGGCCATCATCGGTTTATCAGTGCCCGGTTTTGCCGAGGCCGCCGTCGTGAGCTTCATCCAGGACCGCTCGGGTGGTCCGCTGACCGTCCAGGTCGCGGGTTTCGACCAGCGCAGCCCCAGCATTGAGCCAGGCAGCTGCCTGGGCAGTGGCGGGCCGGACGTCGCAAAATGTGCCAGTGTGGGTGAGAATCTGTTCGGGATATGGACCACCGCGACCTCCCGCACCGGTCCCGGCGCCGACTATCTGGCCTTCCTGACCGCGCCCGGCACGGGGACGGTCAGCGCGGTGGTGTACCTGTTCTGGAGTATCGATGGCGACGTCGCCTTTCTTTCCTCCTATTTCCAGGCCGATCCGATCGATTATCCGGGCGTCCCCACCGGCTATCTCAGCGTGACCGAAACCGGTGGCCTGCAGAATATCTCCGGCCTGTTCTCCGATGGCGGTGGGGCCGCGATCCCGGTGCCGCAGGGGCTGACGATCTATGTCCAGACCGACGCCGCACCGGCGCCCGAGCCCGCATCCGCGCTGCTCCTGGCCTCGGGGCTGATGGGCATTGGCCTGGTGCGTCGGCGCGCCAGACCGGCCTGACCGGCACGGCTTCCTTTCCGGTCGCGGTCACCCGCCGGAGACCATCCGCCTTGCCGCGTCCGCGGATTCCAGGGCATCGACGGCCAACGCGTGCTGCAATGCCGGCGCGCAGGCCTGCGTGGTGTCCAGCCGGCCCTGGCGTTGCAGTGGGTCGATCACGGAGTTCAGGGTGTGCGCGGGCCGCGCCTTGCCGTCGGGCCCGCGCAACTTGGCCCGAGTTACGCATTCCAGAAATTCGGGCTTCCCGGTCGGGAAAGTAGATCAGGGTCTTCAGCCGCAAAAGCTGCTTGCGGTCGGTCGGCAACGCCACATAGCGCGCCAACAGCGGATCTGCCCGCGAGGGTCTGAGAGTCGAGTCGATGACGACGCTACATCGTGCATCACCCGAGTCGGGAACCGGCAATCGTCGGCCGCGGTGATACTCTTGCTGTCCGGCCGTCTGCTCGGCGGGCCGTCGGGGGCCTGAGGGAAGGGCGGGCCGAGGGAAGGGGGGATCGCCGCCAGGGCCTGGGTCGCCCAGGCGCCTGCAACATCCCGACACTGGGTTGTGGATTTCTTCGATCCCCACGGTCGGCACCACGAGCGAATGGCTGGCCGACGAAGGTGTCGAAACCATCCGCCCGATCTCCATGTGTGATGGCCCGCCAGCGTTGTTCCGGACCGAGGCCCACCGGGCCGCGGCGAGCTGTCCGTTCAACGCGCGCCCCGAACCGGCGCCGGTCGAGATCGGGCCGTTACCGGCAGCCTCGACCGTAACTGGCTGCTTCCGGCCGATCGACGACCGGCTCACGCGAAACCGGCCGAGCGGAAACGCCAGTCCTGTTAGCAGGATTGGTGACCAGATCCACCGGTGGTTCGGCCGTAACCTCGCTTCTTCGTGCCGTTCGTGTCTTCGCGCGGCGTGAAGGCCAACAGGTATAGCGGCCCTGTGGCACGGCTTTGGCCTTACTGCGGACCTATTGTGTGTTGGTGGAAGTCAAGAATTGTGCACCCAAACCGGAGCCTGGAAATCATAGGGCTGTTTAGGTGCATAAACTGGGTGCATAACGAAGCCATGAAATACGGCTACGCACGAGTGTCAACGGAGGATCAGAGCGTGACGGCACAGGTTGCCCAGCTTACCCGCGCCGAATGCAAGAAGGTGTTCCGCGAGACGGCGAGCGGAGCCGAGACCGACCGCACCCAGCTTCGCAAGGTGCTGGCCGCGCTTGAGGACGGCGATGTGATCATGGTGACAAGGCTAGACCGTCTAGCTAGATCAACCCGCGACCTGTTGAACACCCTCGCCGCGATCACCGACCGCAAGGCGGGTTTCCGATCCCTTGGCGACGCATGGGCGGACACCACGACCGCACACGGCCGGCTGATGCTCACCGTGTTGGGTGGGTTGGCCGAGTTTGAGCGCGAGTTGATCCGCGCGAGGACAGGCGAAGGCCGCGCTCGTGCCGTGGCGCGTGGCGTGAAGATGGGGCGCAAGCCGAAGCTAACGCCGCACCAGATCAAGGAGGCATTACGCCGCCGCGATGCCGGAGAGACGACGCGCGAGATTGCCCGCAGCTACAACGTTCACAACAGCACGATTTCGAGGCTCTAGAGATGAATGCCGTTATCGCTCCAAGGGAACGTGAGCTTATACAACAACTCCTTGATGATGTGGGGATGATTAACGATCAGTTTTTGGCGGGTATGCCCAAGCCGCAGGCAACGCGAACAATCTTTGTGCCAATTTTACGCAGGTGGATTGCTGAAGGACTTTTCTATCAGGCGCAAAAGGTGATCCTGCCTGCGCAGGTCAATTTCTCAATTGTCAGCCACGCTCAGCAGGTCAAATTATGCAAAGCGGATGTATTGGAACATTGGATGGGTCTAGTTCTTTTTGGCACGGTCGGTATTTCGGTGGGGCTTCTTGCTGAGAAACATCGTGGCACGGGTGCGCCGTCCATTGGTGACAACACCAATCCTACGCCACAAAAGGCAAGTGTATTCTTCAAACAGAAAATATTATTTTGGAAGGGAAAGTTCTACACACGTGAGGACGTAATAAAGATGCATGCTAATGCTCTAGGCGGTGTGCATTTAGATTTCCGAAAGACGCAAGATGAAGCGCACATAACTGAGATTAAGAATTATTTTGGTTTCGAGATCAAAGGAAGTAGAAGCCAAATGCTGATTGGGGATGATATCAGCGTAGGCCGCGCCGACCCTGCGAGGCGGCAACAGGTTTATGACGCAACGGAACTAGTGACTATGGATACAGCACGCATTTTCGCAAACGGCATACAGGATGAACAAGCCGCATTTGCTGCCACACTGGCTTAGACTGATGCGGAGATATAGCGTATCGCACAGGACGATTTCGAGGCTTGTTCCAGTAACACAGAGGTTCACATAAAATGGCTTTGACCCATATTCCTTTGCTTGAAATAACCGAGGATAATCTCAATCGACTCCAAGCGGCCAAGGCTGCGGAATCTCTGCACATCGAATATAAGCGCGATACATATGGCGCGATGGATGACTCACGTCGTGAGTTTCTTGCCGATATATCTTCGTTCGCAAATGCAGCTGGTGGCGACCTCGTTATCGGTATGTCGGCTGTGAAGGGTGTGCCAACGAACTTTCATCCCTTCACGGGAGACGCCGATGCTGAGGTGCTGCGCCTAGAGCAAATGGCACGTGACGGACTGTCGCCTCGGATTGCAAACCTTCGCACCGTCGCTGTGCCGCTCTCACAGGGTGGTTATGTGATCGTGGTTCGCATACCCAAGAGCTACAATCCGCCTCATCGAGTCATCTTCAAAAATAGCGGGCGTTTTTGGGTGCGTTCTTCGGTTGGAAAATACGAGCTGAACGTCGATGAGTTGCGTCGAGTCTTCACCGATTTCCCTCTTCTTGCAGAACGCATCCGTTCCTTTCGAATTGACCGCACCGCGAAAATCTCTATCGGTGACACCCCTGTTGGTCTGCTTGACGGGTGTAATCTAGTATTGCACGTGGTGCCATTCAGCGCTTTTGATTTGGGTAATGTGCTACCGCTCGGTGATATTTCTAAGAGCTTGGATAGATTTCCACCCATCGGAAGTAATTCTGTGCGAGGCTACAAGTTCACTCTAGATGGATTACTTACGGCATCAAATATTGAGGGTTTATTAAAGCCACAGCGAGCGTATGTGCAAGTGTTTGGAACGGGCGCGGTGGAAGCAGTTGTGTCGTCTCTCGCGCTTGGCAGCAACCATGATTTGCTCGTTCTGCCACGCATCGAGAAGCAAATTGTCCAATATGCTCGCACCTACGCGGCCTCACTGAGGAAATTTGGAACTGAGCCTCCGGTAGCGATTTTAGTAAGTTTGCTCAATGTTAAAGGAATGAGGCTTCTACTGCATGGTATCGAGACTGTGACAGTCCCGGAGGATGTGCCCGGGGAAGTCCTTGATCGTGATCAGTTTCATTTCGTCGAGTCTATACTCGAAAGCGTTCCGCAGAATGATCAGGAGTGCGGCAGACAACTCCGAGCTACCCTTGATCACATGGCAAATGCGGCTGGCCATCCGTCATCGTTGAACTTCGATACGGATGGAACTTATACTCTGCCACGTTGAATAGTCGTCGAGCCTCAACCTTAGGACGGCCGGAATGCTGGTTGTGAGAGATCGAGACATTGTTATTTGTTCTGCCCCTCCACAACTTGCCATATAATACGTTCTGCGGCATTGACGCAAAAAATGAGACGGGCGTGGCTCCGGTATGGCGATATCAACGCCCGATGCGCCGCGGCGGGCGCGACCGGGCGCAAGAATTCGTAAAGCCGCTCAACATCCTCCAGCGACTCGTTCGACCATTCCAGCCGCATCAGCGCGGCCGAGGCACCGCCCGATCAGTCCCCAGACTGTCGATCCATGCCGCGACATCAACATCCGCGACCACGCGCCCGGCTGCCACCGATGCAAGAGCCTCCTGCGTCAGGCGGTCGCGGTCTTCCTCCTGACCGATCCACTCGGCCAAGGCCTGTCGCATCGCGTCGGCGTTCGTCATCCCGCGGGCGTCGGCGAGCCTCTCCAGTCTGGCTGCCAAATCCAAGGCGACCTCCGTGGATAGATGTCGAACCTCCATGATCGGTTCTCCGCTCCCAAGTTGAGGGACCATAGTGCCCCCGGTCTCTCGGCATCAAGCGTGATTGCGCGGCCGATTCAGCCCCGGCTTATCGCTCCGCTGTGCCTCTACCCCGCCGCCAATGCCTGAGCCTCCACCACCGCCAACGCGCTCAAATTAACAATCCCCCGCGCCGTCACGCTCGGCACCACCACATGGATGGGTTTCGACATCCCCAGCAGAATCGGCCCCACCGGCAGCCCGTCCGCCGCCGCCTTCAGCAGGTTGAACGCGATATTCGCGGCATCCAAAGTCGGCATGATCAACAGATTGGCGGTCCCGCTCAGCCGGCTATCGGGCACGGATCGATCCCGGATCGCCTCCACCAGAGCCGCATCGGCGTGCATCTCCCCGTCGATCTCCAACTCTGGCGCCCGAGCGCGAATCATCCCCAACGCGCGGCGCATCTTGCGCGCCGAATCGCTGTCGCTGGCGCCGAAGCTGGAATGCGACAGCAGCGCGGCCTTCGGCACGATCCCGAACCCTCGTACCGCCTCCGCCGCCAGCAATGTCATCTCCATGATCTGTTCGGCCGTCGGATCGATCACCATATAGGTGTCGCAGATGAACAGCACCCCGTTCGGAATAATCAGCGCCGACAGAGCATAGACCCGCCCGACATCCGGCCGGCGCGGAATGATCGGCAGAATATACTGGATCTGCCGCCACCACGCCCCGGTGCCGCCACAGATCGCCGCATCCGCCAGGCCCGCATGCAGCATCATCGCCGCCGCGACGGATGGGCGAGACGCCACCCGTCGCACCGCCGGCTCGGGCGGCGTGCCACGCCGTCCCGCCAGGATCTGGTATTGCGGCACCAGCGGATCGAACACGTCGTTGTCGGTGGTGGGGTCCAGCACGGTCACGCTTTTTCCCAGGGTCAGCCGCAGCCCCATCTCTCGCACCTTCGCCGCGATCACCGCGTGGCGGCCGAGCAGGATTGGGTGGGCGATAGTGTCGTCGACCAGGGTCTGGGCGGCGCGCAGGACGCGTTCGTCCTCGCCTTCCGCGAAGACGACGCGCTTGGGATCGCGGGCCGCGGCCTCGAACACCGGGCGCATCAGGTAGCCGGAGCGGAATACGAAGCGCTCCAGATCGCGCTGATAGGCGGCGAAATCTTGGATCGGTCGGCGTGCGACACCGGAATCCATGGCGGCGCGGGCCACGGCGGGGGCGATTTCCAGGATCAGGCGTGGATCGAACGGGCGAGGGATGATGTAGTCGCGCCCGAACACCGGGGCGGTGCCGCCATAGGCCGCGGCGACGACCTCACTGGCTTCGACGCGCGCCAGGCCGGCAATGGCCTCGACCGCGGCGATCTTCATGGCCTCGTTGATCGTGGTGGCGGAGACGTCCAAAGCGCCGCGGAAGATGAACGGGAAGCACAGGACGTTGTTCACCTGGTTGGGATAGTCGCTGCGCCCGGTGGCGACGATTGCGTCGGGGCGCGCGGCCTTCACCAGGGCGGGGTCGATTTCCGGGTCGGGGTTGGCCAGCGCCAGGATCAGCGGGTTCGGCCCCAGCAGAGGCAGGAATTCCGGCTTCAGCACGCGAGGGGCGGACAGGCCGAGGAACACGTCGGCGCCCGGCAACGCCTCCTCCAGGGTGGTCTGGTTGGTCTGGCGCGCATACCGGGCCATGTTCGGCAGCATGTCCGGCCGGTCGGCGCGCACCACGCCCTTGATGTCGGTCAGGGTGACGTTGTCCGGTTGCAGTCCCATCGAGACCAGCAGATCCACGCAGGCCAAGGCCGCCGCACCGGCGCCGGAGGTGACCAGTTTGGCCTCCGCCAACGTCTTGCCCTGCAGCAGCAGGCCGTTGCGCACGGCGGCGGCGACGGTGATGGCGGTGCCGTGCTGATCGTCGTGAAAGACCGGGATTTTCATTCGGGCGCGTAGTTCGGCCTCGATGGCGAAGCACTCGGGCGCCTTGATATCTTCCAGGTTGATGGCGCCAAAAGTCGGTTCCAGAGCGGCGACCACGTTGCAGAAAAGGGCGGGGTCCTGGGCGTCGACCTCGATATCGAACACGTCGATGCCAGCGAATTTCTTGAACAGGACGGCCGTGCCCTCCATCACGGGCTTGCCGGCGAGCGCGCCGATATTGCCGAGGCCGAGGACGGCGGTGCCGTTGGAGATGACGGCGACTAGGTTGCCGCGCGCGGTGTAGTCGTAGGCGGCGTCGGGGTTGGCGACGATGGCCTCGCAGGCGGCGGCGACGCCGGGGGAGTAGGCGAGCGACAGGTCGCGCTGGGTGGCCATGCGCTTGGTGGGCTCGATGGCGAGTTTCCCTGGCCTGGGCAGGCGGTGGTAGTCGAGCGCGGCCTTGCGAAAATCCTCGTCCATTAGTGTGCGGTCCCCGATTGTGCGCTGCATCAGAGTGGCGGAGGGGCGGGGGCAACGCAACGCGGGGCTTCCGCCCCGGACCCCGATCAGGGGCGCTGCCCCTGAACCCCGCCAAGGGCGACGGCCCTTGGAACCCGGATCATTGGTGCGTTTATGGATAGGCCCCTACACGGACG
>CALQHT020000113.1 GCA_943330455.2 Nitrosovibrio sp. Nv4
ATTCATCGATAGACGGCGGCATCAGGAAGCCGGTTAGGCGATCGGTGGGGCGGAAGTTGCTCATTGGCGGCATCCGGGGAGGGAGCGAATCGACGTTACGATTCTAACATGAGCCTCCGGTGGGCGTAAGTCCGACAGGCTGCTAGGACACGACCATGATCGACTGGATCACCGACTATCTCGCCCTGATCATGTTCGTGGCGATGTTCTTCATGATTTTCTGCGGCTACCCCGTCGCCTTCGTCATGGGTGGCATGGGACTGACATTCGGCTTGCTCGGCTGGATGCTGGACGTGTTTCCTATCGTGGGCATGTCCAACGTCCTGCTGCGCATGTGGGGCGGCGTGGCGCTCGACCAGGTATTGGTCTCGGTGCCCATGTTCATTTTGATGGGCTCGATCCTCGAACGGTCGGGGTCCGCCGCGTCCATGCTGCGCGCGACCGAAATCCTGTTGCGGCGTACACCCGGCGGCCTTGCCGTTTCGGTCATGGTGATGGGCACGATTCTGGCGGCACCCATCGGCGTGGTCGGCGCGGCCGTCGTCCTGCTGTCATTGATCGCCCTGCCGCAGATGCTGGCATCCGGCTACGACAAGCAACTCGCGATCGGCACCGTTGCCTCGGCCGGGACGCTGGGCATCCTAATCCCGCCCGCCATCATGCTGGTGGTGATGGCGGAAATGCTGAACGCCAATGCCGGCGCACTGTTCCTGTCCGCCACCATGCCGGGTTTGCTGCTGTCCGGCCTGTATCTGATCTACATCATCGCGGTGGCAATCCTGCAGCCGCACAAGACGCCCAAGCTGCCCGACAATCACGGCCCGCAAACCAACGCCGAGTTCTGGAGCACAATGTGGCGTGGGCTGTTCCCGATGACCTTCCTGATGGTCATCGTCATGGGATCGATCTTCGCGGGCTGGGCTACGGCCACCGAAAGCGCAGGTGTCGGCGTCCTGGGCTCGTTCATCATCGCCTGGCTCAACAACCAGTTGAACCTCCGAATGGTGAACGATGCCATCCGCTCGGCCTGCCGAGCAAACGGGATGGTGTTCCTGATTTACTTGGGAGCGACCGGGTTTTCGTATGTTTTCCGCACCTTGGGCGGCGACGATCTGATGATCTCGACGCTCTACTACTTCGGGATCGACACGAAGTGGGAGATGCTGACCTTCCTGATGATCCTGATCTTCCTGCTGGGCTTCCCCTTCGAGTGGATCGAGATCTGCCTGATCGTCCTGCCGATTTTCGCGCCGATCCTGATGAAATACGACTTCAGCGACCATCTGGGCGATAACTCCGGCCTGATGGTCTGGTTCGGGACGCTGGTGGCGGTGAACCTGCAAACCGCCTTCATGACTCCACCGTTCGGGGCGACGTTATTCTACATGAAGGGCACCGCGCCGCCCGGCATCACCATGTCGGACATCTATCGCGGCATGTATCCGTTCGTAACGTTGCAGGTCGTCGGGCTGCTGCTGTGTATCGCATTCCCGGAAATCGTGCTGTGGCTGCCGCGCGCGGCCGGCCTGCTGGACTGAGCCAACCGGCGGCTCCTGGAGGGGCCGCCATCACCCAAGACGCCAAGAAGGGCGGCTGGAGAATGCTCCAGCCGCCCTTCTCCGTCAGTCCCGCTTGAACCTGTAGTTGAAGCGATCCCCATCCGCCGTCACCAACCCCACCGTCGGCGACGGGAAATGGATCGGCATCAACAGGGTATTGGTATCCGCCACCGATGACAGGAAGGTCCGGCGCGACTCGGCGGCCTGCTTCGCGTCCCAGTCGACGCCCGGGGACCAGCTCACTTCCCGGCATTGAATCGCGTGGTGCATCATGTCGCCGGTCACCACCGCCCGCTGCCCACGAGAAAAGATGTTGACGCAGCAATGGCACGGCGAGTGCCCCGGTGTCGGCGTCAGGGTGATGGTGTCGTCCAGCGCGTAGTCGTCGTCCACCAACAAGGCCTGGCCGGCTTCCACGATCGGCAGGCAGTTATCGCGGAACACCGTGCCGGGCGGGTTGGCGCCCTTCTTGTGTTCGGCTTCCCACGCGGCGTATTCGCGCTTGTGGAACACGTATTTCGCGTTCGGGAACGTCGGCACCCAGCGCCCATCGCGCAACGTGGTGTTCCAGCCGGTGTGGTCGATATGCAGATGGGTGCAGAACACGTAATCGACTTTGTCGTAGCTGACGCCGAGGGCGAACAGCTCGTTCCGCCAGCGCTCCTTGCCGGGGAAATCGAACGGCGGCGGATGGCCCTTGTCCTCGCCGGTGCAGGTATCCACCAGGATGGTGTGGTGCGGCGTGCGCACGACGAAGGTCTGGTAGGTGATGACCATCATGCCACGCGCGACGTCGAAGACCTCGGGCTCCATGGACGGGAGGTGCTGGTTCCAGGTCGCTTCGTTGTAGGCTGGAAAGAAATCCTGCGGGCGCCGCCATGGCCCCTCGCGTTCGATCACCGCGTCGATGGTGATGTCGCCGATCCTGATTTGCCGCATGGTTGGTATCTCCCCCCGGGATGAGGCACCACGGTATCGCGACTGCGACCTGGGGGGAAGCGCGGGACGTGCCGGAGGTGTCGGCAGCCCCCGCTCAGATCCCGACCGGGGTGGTGGAAAGAGTTCGGCGCCGAAGCTTCCGCCGGAAGCCTCGCAGCCGAACCCTGCCCGCCTCGATCAGTCCGCCTGAGAGCCCGCGGCGCGTGGCTCGACCGTCGCCACGACGTTCGGGATATGCAGGAAGAACGCGCAGACAAACGATGCAACCAGCCCCATCAGCGCCAACCCATACAGGCCACCCGCATAGCTGCCGGTCAGATCGCGCATGAAGCCGATCCACCACGGGCCGAAGAAGCCACCCAGATTGCCGATGGAGTTGATCCAGGCGATCGAGGCCGCCGCCGCGGTGCCGGTCATCAGCATCGGCGGCATGGCCCAGAACGGTCCCTTGGAGCCATAGAACCCGACCGCGGCGATCGACAGGCCCACCAGCGCCCACCAGCTTCCCAGGGTCATACCGGCGATGACCAGTCCGACGGTGGAGACGATGCAGGCCGCCAGCAGGTTCCACCGACGCTCATGCATGCGGTCGGAGACGCGGCCCCAGACCACCAGACCGATGCCGCCACAGATATAGGGGATCATGGTCAGCCAACCGACCGTCATGTCGCTGAACTGGCCCAGCGATTTGATGATCTGCGGGATGAAGATCAGCATGCCCAGGCTGGCCACCACGATGCCGAAATAGTTCAGCGCCAGCAGCAGCACCTTTGGGTTAAACATGCCTTCCAGCATGCTGTATTTGCGGACTTTCTCCTTGGCCGCCCGCTCCATCGCCAGGGTCGTGGTCAGCCAGGTCTTTTCCTCCTGGGTGAGGTATTTCGCCTGTTCCGGCCGATCGGTCATCACGAAGAACGTCAGGATGCCGATCAGGACGGTCGGCACCGCCTCGGCGATATACATGATCTGCCAGCCGTGCAGCCCCCACATGCCGTCAAGGCCGAGCAGGGCGGTGGAGATGGGAGCGCCGCCGGCGACGGCGATGGGGAGGCCGATCAGGAAGCCCGACACGATTCGCGCGTGGTGGCGGGCGGGGAACCAGTAGGTGAAATACAGCACCAGGCCGGGGAAGAAGCCTGCCTCCGCGATCCCGAGCAGGAAGCGGATGATCCCGAAGCTCCATGGCCCGACGGCGAGAGCGGTGATTCCGGCCAGGATTCCCCAGGTGATCATGATCCGGGCGATCCAGATGCGCGCCCCGACCTTCTCCATGATCACGTTGGAGGGAACTTCGAACAGGAAGTAGCCCCAGTAGAAGGTGCCGACGCAGAAACCGAAGGTTCCGGCGGACAGGCCGAGATCGCCGCGCATGGTCAGGCCGGCGAAGCTGACATTGATGCGGTCGATATAGGCCAGGAAGTAACTGAGAATCGCGAATGGCAGCAGGCGAAGATAGATTTTCGCCATCACGGACTTTTCGAGCGCTTCGTCCACTTGGACATCCTCCGATCGAAGTCCGCGGTCGGCCTTACGACGTCCCGGACTCCATATTATTGGTCGACTTCAGGCGATCATCCGCCGTTCGGTTCGCTCGTTGGGTTGAACGAAGCACGATGAGCACGGGCGGGGCGGCCCATGATCGGCGGAGTCTCGTCGTGTCGGATTTTTGTCACAAATCAACTTTTTGTGCCAGGGCGGGGTGCGATTCAACGGTGTGCGGAATAATACCAACCGGCCGAAACAATGACGCATAGGCGTCACCTTGCCGTCATTGCCGAACTTGATCCCGTAACCCGCGCTTAAACGGCAGGGAGTGGGTTGTCGGGTCAAGCCCGGCAATGACGGCGAGGTGACGCCTATGCGTCATTGTTTCGGCCGGTTGATATAATATCGACGAGACCAACCATGGACCGACAGACTCGCCTCACCGTCATTGCCGGACTTGATCCGGCAACCCGCGCTTCAGCTTCAGGGGGAGGGTTGCCGGATCAAGTCCGGCAATGACGGTGAGGCCTATGCTCCATCGCACAACTTTGGTTGGCACCCGCCACGGCGTCTGGGCACGGAACCATGTCCCGAACGGTGCCTAGGCGACGGCGGCCTTCAACCGGGGCACCACATCGCGGAAATAGCGTTCGAGGCTCGGGTTCATCTGGTCCGGTGTCAGGCCGGGCGGAACCGCCCAGGTCACCAGATCGGTGATGCCGTATTCCTTCACGAAGGCTGACAATTCCGCGACGCAATGTTCGACATTGCCGACCACCCAGGCCTGGGGAATTCGCGCTTCCTCGGTATTGCCGCGCACGCCGCCGGCGCCGGCGCCGCTGCCCAGATCCTCCTGGAAGCGGGCATAGGTGCTCATGCGATAGCGTTCGGCCTGGCGCACCGCCGGCCAGTCCCGGTCGGGATCGTCGGTCACGAGGCATGACCGGATGATCCCCACCCGGTATTTGTCCGGATCGCGCCCCGTCGCGGTCAGTTCCGCGCGCCACGGGTCCAGCACGGTGGAGCGTGGGCCCTGCGGCAACAGGTTGGCATCGGCTCGGGCGCAGCGTTGTGCCCCCGCCTCCGACATCGCCGCGACCCATAGCGGCGGCCCGCCGGGCTGCACGTAGCCGGGGCGGATCGTCACGTCCTGGAAATCGTAGCGCTTGCCGCGGAAGCTGAATTTTTCGCCGGTGAAGGCGAGTTTCAGGACCGCGATCCCCTCGTCGGTCAGCGACACACGGCGCGACACCGGCAGGCCGAAGCCTTTGAATTCATGCGGTGCGTAGCCCATGCCGACACCCAATTCGACCCGGCCGTTGGACAGAGTGTCCAGCACGGCCAGGTCCTCGGCCAGGCGAATCGGGTGGTTGAACGGCAGCAGGCACACGTCGCAGGAAAAGCGCGCATGTTTGGTGCGCGCCGCCATGGCCGAGGCCACCGGGATCCACGACGGCAGATAGCCGTCGTCCAGGAAATGGTGCTCGGTGAACCACACCAGATCCAGTCCGATCCCGTCCAGCCAGACCACCTGCTCCATCAACGCCGCATACATCGCAGTGTTGGTCATCCCGGTTGCCGCGGTGTTGCGGAAATCGTGGACGACGCCGACCCGTAGCGGCGGACGCATCAGGCGTTGCCGGAAAGGTAGTCGATGGCGGCCTGCACGCCCCCGGCTTTGTGCGGGATGCCGGCGACTCGCATACCCATCTCCACCCCGGACAAAGTACCGGTGAGTTGCAGCACGCCCAGATCGCCCATGTGGCCGATGCGGAACACCTTGTCGTCGATGCGACCCAGGCCGTTGCCCAGGCTCATGTTGAATTTTTGCAGGATCACGTTGCGCAGCTTGTCGGCGCTGTGGCCTTCGGGCACGCGGATCGCGGTGACGCCGGGGGCATAGGCCCGCGGATCCTCGCATTGCAGTTCCAGGCCCCAGGTCCGCACCGCGCGCCTTGTGGCCTCGGCATAACGGTCATGGCGGGCGAAGACGTTGGGCAGGCCTTCTTCCAGCAGCATCGCCAGGGCCTCGTTCAGCGCGAACAGCAGGTTGATGGCGGGCGTATAGGGGAAGAAGCCGGTCTTGTTGGCGGTGACCAGCGGCGCCCAATCCCAGTAGCTGCGCGCGGTGGTATTCGCCTTGGCCACGGTCAGTGCCTTGTCGCTGATCGCGGTGAAGGACAGGCCGGGCGGCACCATCAGCCCCTTCTGGGAGCCGGCGATGGTCACATCGACGCCCCACGCATCGTGGCGATAATCCGTGCAGGCCAGCGAGGAAATTGCATCGACCATCAGCAGCGCCGGGTGCCCCGCGGCGTTCATCGTCGCGCGCACGCTTTCGACATCGGTCATGCAGCTCGTCGAGGTCTCACTGTGCACGACGCAGACCGCCTTGATCCGGCGCTCCCGGTCGTCGCGCAGCGCGGCGCCGATGGCGGCGGGGTCGGCGCCGTGGCGCCAATCGGTCTCCAGCGCCTGGATGTCGAGGCCGAGCTTGGCGGCCATTTGCTCCCATAAGTGAGCGAACTGGCCGGTGCGGCTGATCAGGATGCGATCGCCGGGTGCCAGGGTGTTGACCAGCGCGGCTTCCCAGGCACCGGTGCCCGAGGACGGGAAAATGCCAACGATCCCCTGGGTTTGGAAGATCTGGCGCAGTTTCCCAATGACCTCCAGGCCGAGAGCGCCGAATTCCGGACCTCGGTGATTGATGGCGTTGCGGTCCATGGCGCGCAGGACCCGGTCGGGCAGATTGGTGGGCCCGGGGGTTTGCAGAAAATGCCGTCCGGCGACGTACTCAGACATAGGGTTTGCGTCCTCCAAGGGGCGCGTAGAAGCATGAGCGAGCAAGAATGGCAATGGTGGCCCGATGGCAGCGGTTGGATGGCTGGCATGTCCGTACCCCGGACGCCCAGATCTCCCCCTCCGCTCGGCCGCCTCCGCGGCCCCGCCTCCGCGCTTACGCGGCCGAGGCCTGTTCCGTCGATATGGACTCGATCCGACGCGCCCGCAGGCGGCGGATACGCCTTGGGTCGGCGTCCAGGATGCGGAACTCGAAGCCGGAGGAGTGGCTGATCAACTCCCCCTTGGCCGGGACGCGCCCGGCCAGGGTGAACACCAGGCCGCCGACCGTATCGATATCGGCGTCGCGCTCATCGTCGGTCAGGATCGCGCCGACATGTTTTTCAAACGCTTCCACCGACAGGCGCGCATTCAGATCCATGGACCCATCCGGACGTTCGGTGACCATGGGCGCCTCGACATCGTCATGTTCGTCGGCGATGTCGCCGGTGATGGTCTCGACCAGGTCCTCGATGGTGACCAGCCCGTCGATCCCGCCATATTCATCGACCACCAGAGCCATGTGGACCCGCTGCTGGCGCATCTGCAAAAGCAGGTCGAGGACGGGCATCTGCGGTGCCACCATCAGGGGCTTGCGCAGGATCTTCTCCATCGAGAACGGCTCGGTTCGCCCGACATAGGCGAACACGTCCTTGATGTGGATCATGCCGATCACTTCGTCCAACTGCTCCCGATAGACCGGCAGGCGGGAGTGGCCGTCATTGCGAATCAGTTCGATCGCCTCCGATAGCGTGACATCGGCGCGCATCGCGATGATGTCGGCGCGGGGGACCATCACGTCATCGGCCGTGGTTTCACGCAGCCGCAGGACATTGGCGATCAACGCGCGCTCGTGCCGATCCAGTTCGGTGTGCTGGTCCGGGGTGTGCGGCGCGTGCGCCGCTTCCTGCATCAGGTCGGCGATCGATTCGCGGAGGGTCTGCTCAGGCCGCCGGGTACCGATCAGTTGACGGAGGCGCTCGCGCAGGTTGGGACGGAAACCGTTCATGACCGTTTCCAGGGGTTGGGGACGCCGATGCGGTGCAGAATGCGCGACTCGGCCATTTCCATACGCCGCGCCTCGCCGGGATGGGCGTGATCGAGCCCACGCAGATGCAGCGCCCCGTGCACGATCAGATGCGCCAGATGATGCGCGACGCGCTTGGCCTGCGCCGCGGCTTCCCGGCGCACGACACCGAGCGCGAGGATCACTTCCGGCGCCGGCTGCTCGTAGGTCAGCACATTGGTGGGCTTGTTGCGGCCACGATGCAGCGCATTCAGCCGCTGCACCATCCTGTCGGTGGTCAGGACCACCGCGGCCCGCGCGCCAGCGGCACGCGCCGCGCGTCGGGCGATGGACACCGCGTGCGGTACGTGCCGGCGCCAGGCCGGATCAGCGATGATGATCGTAAGTTCGTCCTGGATCCCCGCCAACGCGGGGCATCTACTCGCCGGGTCCATTGTCCTGCTCATGCGCGCGACGCGATTCACGGCGTTTATCGCCTTCAGCCGCGGCGCGTTGATCATATGCCTCCACGATGCGCGCCACCAGGGGGTGGCGTACCACGTCCCGGTTGTCGAACCGCACCACGCCGATTCCCTGCACGCCTTCCACCGTATCCAGCGCATCGCGCAGGCCGGACCGGACCCCGGTCGGCAGATCGACCTGGGTGAGGTCGCCGGTGATCACCATCCTGGTGCCCTCGCCCATCCGGGTCAGAAACATCTTCATTTGCACGGCGGTGGTGTTCTGCGCCTCATCCAAAATCGCGTAGCTGTGGGCCAGGGTGCGGCCGCGCATGAAGGCCAGGGGAGCAACCTCGATCTCCCCATTCGTCAGGCGACGGATCACCTGGTCGGCCGGCATCATGTCGTGCAGCGCGTCGTAGAGCGGGCGGAGATAGGGATCGACCTTCTCCTTCATGTCGCCGGGCAGGAAGCCCAGCCGCTCCCCCGCTTCGACGGCCGGGCGAGACAGCACGATCCGATCGACCTTGCCGGCCTGCAACATGGCGACGGCTTGCGCGACAGCCAGATAGGTCTTGCCGGTGCCGGCGGGGCCGACGCCGAACACCATGTCGTGCTTGGCCAGAGCGTCCATATAGACGGCCTGCCCGGGACTGCGCGCCGCGACCGCGCCTCGTCTGGTGCGAATCGCGGGGACATCGGACAGCGGCAGGCGCGGGTCGGTTTCGGCCTCCCCCAGCTTGATCGCGGCTTCGACTTCCGGGCGTCCCACGCTTTCGCCGCGTTCCAGCTTGCGCCACAGGCCTTGCAGGATGGTTTGGGCCGCCTGCACGCGGGACGCCTCTCCGACGACCGCCACCCGATTGCCACGGCACGACACGCGGACCCCCAGCGCCTGCTCGATTCGCACCAGATGTCGGTCATGGTCTCCGAGCAACAACGGCAGCAGCAGATTGTCGTTGAACTGGAGGGTGACGGCCTTGCCACTGGATGATTCGGCCGAGGCGCGGACATTCGGTGCGGAGATGAGGGTCAAGCGCTGAGTCTCTCCTGATAAGTTGGGGCCTGTTGGATTGGGGCCGGCTGGATTGGGGCCTGTTGCGTCAGGGCGAGGTCAATCACGCCCGCCAGGGAATTCGGCAGGGCGGCGGCGATCGTGACCACATGTTCCTGGCCGATCAGAGCCGAGTCGGCGGTTACATGGACCGGTTGAAGAAACGGTGAACGCCCGGCGATCTGGCCGGGATGGCGGCCGGGACCGGTGAACAGGACCGGCAGCGCCCGCCCGACGCAACCGGCGTTGAAGCGAGCCTGCTGGTCGCGCAGAAGCGCCTGCAACGCTTGCAGACGGCGATCCTTGTCGGCCTCGGGGACCTGGGACGGCGCGCCGGCGGCGGGCGTGCCAGGCCGGGGCGAGTATTTGAAGCTGTAGGCCTGGGCGAAACCGACAGTCCGCACCAACGCCATGGTGGCCTCGAAATCGGCCTCGGTTTCCCCGGGATGGCCGACGATGAAATCCGACGATAGCGCCAGGTCCGGGCGAGCGGCGCGGAGTCGGTCCACCAGGGACAGGTAATCCGCCGCGGTGTGCTTGCGGTTCATCGCCGCCAGGATCCGGTCCGATCCCGACTGGATCGGCAGATGCAGAAACGGCATCAGGGTCGGCACGTCCCGGTGCGCTTCGATCAGGTCGGCGTCCATGTCGCGCGGATGAGAAGTCGCGTAGCGCAGCCGCAGCAAATCCGGCAGGTCCGCCAGTTCCCTCAGCAGCCGCCCAAGGCCCCAGGTTTTGCCGTCCGGCGCGTCTCCGTGCCAGGCGTTCACATTCTGCCCCAGGAGCGTGATTTCCCTTGTGCCCTGCGCCACCAGCCGACGAGCCTCGGCCAGGATCGCCGTCGCGGGGCGGCTCTGTTCGGCGCCACGCGTGTAGGGGACGACGCAGAAGCTGCAGAATTTGTCGCAGCCTTCCTGGATGGTCAGGAACGCCGTCACGCCCTGTGGCGCCGCCTGGTCGGGCAGGTGGTCGAACTTGTCCTCGGGCGGGAAGTCGGTCTCGATGATGGCCCCGCCGGCCCGGGCCGCGCGAGCCACCATCTCCGGCAACCGATGATAGGTCTGGGGGCCGAGGACGATATCGACATAGGGCGCGCGGGCGAGGATTTCCGCGCCCTCCGCCTGCGCCACACAGCCGGCCACGGCCAGCACCATGCGGTGCCCCTCGGCGGCGCGCGCGTCCTTCAGCCGGCGCAGGCGACCCAGCTCGGAGAACACTTTCTCGGCTGCCTTGTCGCGGATATGGCAGGTGTTCAGGATGACCATATCGGCGCCATCCGGTTCGGATACCGGCGTGTAACCGAGCGGCGCCAGGACATCGGCCATGCGGCCGCTGTCATAGACGTTCATCTGGCAGCCCCAGGTGATGACGTGCAGCCGCTTGCGATCGGTCGCGACAATCTCGTTCGGCTGGGTCGCACTCATCGATCACGCTCCGCACTGTTCCGGCGGCGAAGTCCGCCCGAACGCGCGGAAAGAAGCACCGACGGCATCGGTACGGTCAAGGGCAACGAACTGAGCCGAATCCCTGGGTCATGCGCCAGTGTGACAGAGAGGGCTTGGGTGATGTCAAGGATTGCGTAGCCGGCACCTCGTTTGGGCACCAGCGGCAGGCCCGCCTCACGCGAAAACCGCCTCTCCGCCCGCCACATCAACCTCCACGGCTTCCGCCGACTCCAGCGGCTTGGCCGGCCGGTTCTGCCGCAAGGTGGACGCGCCATCGGCCACGGTTTGCCAGACCGCCTGGCTGAGTGCCTTACGATCGCGAAACCGGATCGGATCCAGCGGCGTGTGCAACAGGACGGTCGCGCGCAGCCCGACATGCTGGCCCAGGCGGCCGAAATGGGAGGCGATATCCATGTCGCCATACCAGGCAAACACCGGGCGGCTGGCGCGTCCGGTCGGCAATCCGTCCAAGCGGTCGTAGACCACCGACACCGGCTGGATCAGCGGCAGGCGCGACAGATCGGCGGTCGATTTGGCCTCGGCCACCGAGAAGAACGAGGAGCGGAACGGCAGCACCCGCGATCCGTCGGAGCTGGTGCCTTCGGGGAACAGGATCAGCCGATCGCCCTTGTCGAGGACCTGACGCATCTCATCGCGTTCCCGGCCCGTGGTCACCCGCTGGCGGCTGACGAACACCGTGCGGCCGAGGCGGGCGATGGTGCCGATCACCGGCCAGCCCGCGACATCGCCCTTCGCGACGAAGCAACCGTCCAGCACGCCACCCACCACCGGGATATCGACCCAGGAGGAATGGTTGGACACATAGATCACGGGGCGCCCGCCGTCATGGGCGGCCAACTGGCCAACCACCCGCACCTGCAATCCGAGCAGCCGCGTGAACACCGCCCAATAAAGACGCGCAAAGGCCACTTTGGGTCGGCCAGGCAGCAAAAGGCAGACCCCCTGGGCCAACATCGACGGCAGGGTCCACAGCAGGATCATCGCCCCGCGGCGCGCGACCCGCAGCCGGCGCGACAAATTCAATCGGTCCCGTTGATCCCGTTCGGCCTGACGCGCCTCCTCCGTACGGGATGGGAGGTGGAAGAACTGGGGCCGGCGGGCCAGATGACCCACGCGGGGTGTTTCCTGATGGCGGCGGGATTCTCGCATGCCCAAAGCGATACCGTGTGACCCGTGACCAAACAATGGCGCATGCGTGACGGTTGCACGAACTTCGTTCGGCTGTCCCCCGGCGCCGGATCGGACCATAGTAGGACTACCCGATGGATCGAGCCTTGGTCACACCGCGCACCCCGCCTGCCCGCCCCGCCCCTCGCTCGTCTTTTCGCCTGGCCGCCGTGCTTCTGGTGGCGATTCTGCCGTTGGGGCTAAACGCCGCGGACCCGCAACCTTATGATGTGACCCTGGCCCCATCCGGGGATGCGACCCTGGATACGGCGGTGCGCGACAGTTCGAATCTGGTGGCCTTGCGGGATCTGGCACCGGTTGGCGGGTTCGCCCTGGTGGAACGCGCCCGCCAGGATGCGGCGCGGTTCGAGGCCGCGTTACAGGCCTTTGGCTACTACAAGGGCCGGGTCCGCATGACGATCGCCGGCCGCCCGATCGACGATCCGGGCCTGCCGGACTTCGTGGACCGCGCGCCCGCCGCCGCGGCACTCCAGGTCGCGACCGCCATCGAGCCCGGTCGGCGGTTCCGATTCGGTCGTGTCGATATCGAGGGGCTTGCGCCGCCATCCGCGAAAGCGGCCTTGGGCCTGACCTCCGGGCAACCCGCACTGGCCGCGGAGGTCGTCGCCGGCCGGGACCGGCTGCTGGCGGCGCTGCGGGACGCTGGCTATCCGCTGGCCCAGGTCACCTTGCTGCCGGCCATTGCCTACCCGGACCGCGATACCCTGGACCTGGCGTTTCGGATCGAGGCGGGTCCGCAAGCCAATCTCGGCCCGATTCGCATCAGCGGCCTGCGCGATATGAACGAGTCGTTCGTGCGGGAGCGGCTGTTGCTGCACCCCGGCCAACGCTTCAATCCGGCGGCGATCGAGGCGGCGCGGACCGATCTGATGGAACTGGGCACGTTCTCGGTCGTGCGCATGGTGCCGGCCGATCGGCTCGATGCGAACGGCGCGTTGCCAATGCAGATCGACGTGACCGAGCGCCCATTGCATGCGGTGGAACTTGGCGCGTCCTATTCGACCGATCTTGGAGTCGGGCTGACCGCGGCATGGCGTCATCGGAACCTGTTCGGGGGGGCGGAGCAGCTCAATCTGATGGGTTCGGTGCAACATGGGGGCAACGCGACGACGAAGCCCGGCTATTCAGCGGGCGCGCAATACCGGCAACCGGATTTTCTCACGCGCGATCAGGCGCTGGAAATCAACCTGAATGCGGTGAAACAGAGCCTGCAGGCCTATGACCAGACCGCGGTGACCGAGCGCATTGCCCTGAACCGGCGCCTATCGCCGCGCTGGACCGTCAGCGTCGGTCTGTTCGGCGAACAGGAACAGATCACCCAGGAGGGGATTACCAGCCATTACAATCTGGTGGGATTGCCGGTCAGCGCGAAATACGACTCGACCGATAGCCCGTTGGACCCCACGAAAGGCATCCGCGCGTCATTCTCCGTCACGCCGACGCTCTCGTTGGCGGGCGCGGGATCGTCCAACCCGACGGGAACCTTCGTGACCATGCAGGCCTCCGGCTCGACCTATTTCGACCTGGGTACCGAGGGACGCAGCGTGCTCGCCCTGCGCGGCCTGATCGGCCAGGTGTCCGGTGCCGGGGTCTTCGGCCTGCCACCGGATCAGCGGTTCTACGCCGGAGGCAGCGGCACCGTGCGCGGCTATCGCTATCAGTCGATCGGCCCCCAATTCGCCAGCAACCGGCCGACGGGCGGCAACGCCATCTCCACCGGCACGATCGAGTTCCGCCAGCGGTTCCTGGACAGCTATGGCGTGGTCGGCTTCGTCGATGCCGGTCAGGTCGGCACCGACGGCAAGCCGTTCAGCGGCACCTGGAGGGCCGGTGCCGGGATCGGCGCCCGCTACTACACGTCGATCGGTCCGATCCGTCTGGACATCGCGGTGCCATTGAACAAGCAGCCCGGCGGCGACTCGTTCGAGCTATACATCGGCATTGGGCAGGCCTTCTGATGCGCCGGATCTTCATCTGGATAGCGGGCAGCGTCGCGATCCTGCTCGCGCTCCCGATCCTGGCGGTCGCGATGGCGCTGATCGCCGCCAACACCGATCCCGGCCGTCGCCTGATCGAGCGCTCGGTCGCGCAACTGACCGGTGGCACCGTTCGGATCGAGGGACTGTCCGGTCGCTTTCCCGACAATCTCCAGATCGCGCGCATCGACATCGCGGACGAGGCCGGCCCGTATGTCCGGGTTCTGGATATCGCCTTGCGATGGGCGCCGACTGGCCTGATGAGCGGTCGGGTCGATGTGGCGTTGTTGGAAGCCCAACAGGTCGATCTGTCCCGCTTGCCGGCATCGACCGCCCAGACCAGTGGCCGCCCCGCCTTCCCGCCCCTGCGGTTGGCCCTCGCAAGCTTGCATGTCGTTCGGCTGGACCTGGGCGAGCCTGTCCTCGGCCATGCGGCCAGCCTGGAGATCGACGGACGCACAAACATCGAGTCGCCCACGCAGGGCAGTGCCGAACTGAGCCTCTCGGACCTGATGCCGGGCAGAACGCCCGGGGTCTACCGGCTGGATGCCACGCTGAACCCGGCTGGTCTGCGGGCAAAACTGACCGTGGCGGAGGCATCGGGGGGCCTGATCGGCAGGCTGGCCGGCCTGCCGGATCTCGGCGGGGTTACGGTCGATGGTTTGGTCGAGGGGCCTCTCGATCGTGTGAACACCACCTTGTCCGCCACTGCCGGCCCGTTGGTCGGCGCGCTCAACGGGACCGTCGATACGGTGGGGATGACAGGTGATCTGGCGGTATCGGTCACTGCACCGACCATGCGTCCGGGGCCAAACCTGGCGTGGGACTCGATCGGGCTGAACGCGACGATACGAGGGTCGCTCGTCCGTCCTGACGCGAGCGGCACCCTGGAGATTGTGGGGCTCCAAGCCGGCGAGGTCGTGGTGCGCGCCATCCACGCCACCATCGTCGGAAATGCCGGGCGAATCGCGTTGACCGGGCGGTTGGATGGCGCACGTATCCCTGGCCCCTCTCCCGATCTGCTTGCCGCATCGCCGGTCACGATCGAGGCCACCGCCCAGCTCGATGCCCCGGGGCGGCCGGTCCGCTTCGCCATCCGCCATGATGTGGCTACCATCGAAGGGCAGCTGTCCGGAGCGGTTCTGGACAGGACCGGCGGGGATAACCGAGACAACCCGCCAGGAGCAGGGCCGCGAGCCCGTCCGATGGTTGTCCCATCGAACATAGGCGGCGTCGCCTCTGACCGAGCGCCGGAACCGCCCCCCACGGCACCACCAGGGTCGACCACGACAACACTCGCGCAGCTTCCCGCGACAACACCGACGCAGCTTCCCGCGACAACACCGGCGCAGACTCCCGCGGCGGTTCCGCCTCCTACTCCCGCGGCCACCGCCCCCGGTTCGACAATCGCCGAGATGCCATCCCGTGCGACGGTCACGGTGACGATCCCCGACATCCGGCCCTTCACGGCGCTGGCGGGCTTCGTCGCCCCAGGACAAGCCACGATCTCACTGGATGCTGTCCGCCAGAGCGGGGCGACGTCACTGAAGGTGCGAGGCGTGATCGGTATCCTCGGCGGCCCGTCACCTGTGCCCGCCCTGGTCGGCGATACCGCGCGGGTCGATCTGACGGCCACCGTGCAGGATTCCGGCGCGGTGACCGTGCAGGCCCTGACGATAGACGGCCGAGCGGTTCAGGGGTCGGCGAGGGGGGCGGTGTCCGGGGAACGCATGGACCTGGACTGGACCCTGCGTCTGAGCGATCTGGCCGCTTTCCAACCGACCCTGACCGGGCGGCTGGACCTGAGCGGAAAAACGGCCGGCCCGGTGACCGACCTGGCTCTCAGCGCCGATCTCTCAGGCGAGATCGCCGTCATCGGCCAGGCCTCCGGGCCCATCACCGCGCATCTGGACATCGCCTCCCTGACCACCGTCCCAAGCGCGCGCCTGACCGCCGAGGGGTCGTTGTTCGGCGCGCCGATGACCCTTGCCATGGCGGTGGCGGAAGACGCCGGCGGCGTGCGGGTTACGATCGATCGGGCCGACTGGAAGAGCCTGCACGCGGATGGTGCTGTCTCCCTGCGACCGGAGGCACTCGGCGGGGAGGCCGTGCCCACCGGCACGTTGCGACTGACCATGGCGCGCCTGGCGGATTTGTCACCGCTGGTCGGGCAGCCGGTCGAAGGCAGCCTTGATGCCAGCCTGACCACGGATGGAAATACGGCACGACTTTCCACCACCTTGCGGGATGCTGGCTGGGCCGGATCGGCACGGATCGGTCAGGCGACCCTGCATGTGGCGGTTTCCGATCCGCTTGGGCGCCCCGCCATGGACGGTAGCCTGACCATCGATCGGTTCGCCATGGGTGACACGCGAGGATCGGCCCGTCTGTCCGCCCGCGGCCCCCTCCCGGCCATCGCGCTGACCCTGACCGCCGAGGCGAACCGTGCGTCGGACCCCACGGTGCGGTTGCAATCCGCCGGCCTGTTCAACACCGATGCCTCGACCCTGACGTTGTCCGCCCTGAAAGCGGACTGGAAGGACCAGACGATCCGCCTGCTCGCGCCGGTCCGGTTCGGCTTCGGAGATGGAGTCACGGTGGACCGACTGCGTCTGGGCTTTCGGCAGGCGGAACTGGCCCTGTCCGGACGGATGGTCCCGGCACTGGACCTGACCGGGACCCTGCGCAACCTGCCGGCCGATATTGCCGCTCTCATCTCGCCCGATCTGGCCGCCGACGGGACGGTCGGCGCCGATATGCGCCTTACCGGGCGTCTCGACCGGCCGGAAGGCACCGTCAAGGTCACCGCCTCCGGACTGCGCATGCGTGCCGGGCCTGGACGCGCGCTGCCGGTGGCGAGCCTGGTGGCTCAGGCAACATTGCAGGGACAGACCGCGCGGATCGACGTGCTGAGCCGCGCCGGCGCCTCGAAGCTCACTATCGCCGGAACCGTCCCACTCGCGGCGACCTCCGGGCTGGATCTCCGCGCCGGCGGCTCGGTCGACCTGACCATGCTGAACCCGCTGCTCGCCGCCCAGGGTCGCCGCATCAAGGGCATGATCGACCTGGATACCACCGTCAGAGGCTCATTGGCCGACCCGAAACTGGGAGGATCCGCCCGCGTCACCGGCGGAGAGATCCAGGATTCGGCCCTCGGCGTCCGGATTTCCAACATCGACGCGACGATCCAGGCCGACGGCAGCACCTTGCGCATCGCGCCCCTGACCGGACGCGCCGGCCCGGGCACGGTGGAGGTCCGTGGCACCATTGGCCTCACCGACGGCACCCCAATCGACCTGCGCATCCTCGCCACCAAGGCGCGCCCGCTCTCCAGCGATCTGGTGACCGCGCTGATCGACGCCGATATGACCCTGACCGGCCGCCCCAACGCCGACCTGGCGATCGGCGGGACGTTGCGGGTCACCCAGGCCGACATCCGCATCCCCGAACGGTTGCCATCGAGCGTGGTGACAATCCCGTTCAGGATCGCCGGCACGCCAGCCCCCCCTGTCCCCATTGCGCCGATACCGCCACCGAGCATCGGCCTGAACGTGGTGCTCGATGCCCCCGGTCGGATTTTCATCCGGGGTCGAGGCCTGGACGTCGAACTCGGCGGGAAAGTGGTCTTCCAGGGCACAGCGTCCTCCCCGCAACCGGTGGGCGGCCTGGCATTGCGCCGCGGCACGTTCTCCGTCGTTGGCCAGACGCTGTCACTCACATCCGGCACTATCGACTTTGCCGGCGCCGGCCTGACCAACCCATCGCTGCTTCTGGTCGCGTCATCGGCGCGGTCCGGTCTTACCACCAACCTGACGATCAGCGGCAGCGTGAGGGATCCAAAGGTAAAGCTCTCAAGCACGCCGGAGATGCCGCAGGATGAAATCCTGGCCCGCCTGCTGTTCGACAACAGCACGGCCAAACTTAGCCCATTCCAGATCGCGCAACTCGCCGCCGGCCTCGCGTCCCTGTCCGGCGCGACCAGCGGGATTGGCGATCCGTTGGACAATCTGCGCCGGTCCTTTGGGCTCGACCGGCTGTCCGTTGGATCGAGCGCCAACGGTGCGCCCGCCCTGGAAGCCGGCCGCTATCTCGCGCCGGGGGTCTATCTGGGCGCCAAGCAAAGCGCGTCCGGCGGCGGGACCGAGGCCACCATTCAAATCGATATCGCCAAGGGTCTGAAACTGGAAACCACCGTCGGCAATGGGACCGGATCGGCCACCGGCAGTGGCAGCGGGACGGACTCCGCGAAAGTCGGGATCACGTACCAACTGGAGTATTGAAACCGGCATCCGAACCATCGCCATACAATCGCAATGCGACCCGGCTGGCGCTTTCCCGCCCCCATCCTCATATCCCCAACTTGTTCCGTTCGGCATGGGGCGCTACGCACCGGTAGACCGACAGGCAGGAGTTTCCCCCGATGACCGCACAGGCGATCCGACCCGTAATGCTGATGCTCCTGGACGGATTCGGCTGGCGCGAGGACCGCGCCGACAATGCCGTCCGCCTGGCGCGCACCCCGAATTTCACATCGCTCTGGGAAACCTGCCCGCACGC
>CALQHT020000114.1 GCA_943330455.2 Nitrosovibrio sp. Nv4
ACAGCCTGGTCCAGGCCGCGAAGGCAAAGGCGCGCGGATATCGATCAACCCGTAACCTCAAAGCCATGGTCTATCTCATCGCCGGAAAGCTCGACCTCAGGCTGCCAGTATGAAATCGTTACCACCCACTCCAAACAGCGAGGAGCCATCTTTTGCATATACGTTCGCATGTCCGGCGAAATGGGCTCCGGCGCGGCCCAGACCCGTGGGGTGGTATTGCGGTCGGTGCGGATATTGATCAGCACGCGGAAGGCGTCGGCGGAGGCATCCGCCGCGGCCAGGGTGCGAGCGCTGGCATCGAGCGAGCGCCAGGACTGCCACGACCAAAAGGCCACCGGCAGAACCGCGACGGTTGCCAGGGCGAGCAGGACCACCCGCAACACGACCCTGAATGATAGACGATCGAGCATGATACCTCCGAAACCCAGGTCGTTGCAGCCAGGCACATGATCGAGCGCGGCGGGCCGGGGCCAGACCGCCGATCAGGCACTCACAGGAAAATTTGGAGCACGACCCGCGGTGCAGGCCGACGGATCGCGCTCCGGTCCGGAGATTGAGCCATCATTGGATTAACAAATCCCAAAGATCGCGCGAATATTTGGGCGCTTAGACCGCCCGGCCGAAAGATTGACCTATGACGCCCTCTTTACCCGCCATTGCCCGACTTGATCCGGCAACGGGACGCTCCCGGATAAGCAATGTGTCCTTGGTTGCGTCCGCGATTCTCCACCACGCAGACACGAAGGGCACGAAGAAGCGAAGCTGCGGCCGAACCACCGGTAGATTTGGTCTCCAGGCAGACCGAAACCGCCCACTGCCACTGATCACCCCATAAGACCCAATTTTGCCCCGCTCGGCGTCGGAACGCCGGACCAGGGCCGGAATCCGGGCGCGGCGGCGTAGCGCGGGCTCGGGGCTTTCCTGCTACACTTCCCTCAACCAACCATGAGGGCTCCGACGATGCGACTTGGCGTCATGCTTCCGCTGCACGATATCGGCGGCGATCCAGGCCTGCTGCGCGACTTCGCCCACGCCACCGAGGCGCAGGGCTATACCAATCTGGGACTCGCCGACCACGTGCTGGGGGTGAATGTCGCCACTCGGCCCGACTGGGGCGACCGCAATACCTCGGCCGATCTGTTCCACGACCCGTTTGTCTGCTTCGCGTTTCTGGCCGGCATCTGCCGCCCGACCACCGAGTTCTCCACCCAGGTGCTGATCCTGGCGCAGCGCCAGGCGGTGCTGGTCGCCAAGCAGGCCGCCTCCCTGGACGTGCTGTGCGGCGGGCGCTTCCGGCTGGGGGTCGGCGTCGGCTGGAACCCGGTCGAGTTCACCGGCCTGAACGAGAATTTCTCCAATCGCGGCCGCCGGTCGGCCGAACAGGTGGAGGTGATGCAGAAGCTCTGGGCCGAGCCGCATGTGACGTTCAAGGGCCGGTGGCACACGATCGAGGATGCCGGGATCAACCCCCTGCCCGTTCACCGCCGCGTGCCGGTCTGGTTCGGCGGCCATGTGGAGCAGACCCTGGACCGCATCGCGCGCCTCGGCGACGGCTGGATCATGAACGCCTACCCGCCCGGCGACACGGCCCTGGCGGAGTTCGCCAAGCTACGCCGTCTGACCGTCGAAGCCGGCCGTTCGGCCGATGCCGTCGGGGTCGAGGTCTGGACCTCCGGCGGCGCCGGCACCGAGAAGGACTGGCAAGAAGAGGCGAAGTTCTGGAAACAGGCGGGCGCCACGCATCTGACCCTGACCAACACCTTCAATCGGCGCCACCATAAGCGTATCGCCGGCAAGTCGGTCGCCGATCATCTGGCGGTGCAGCAGCGGTATCGCGACGCCGTGGCGGCCGTGCTGTGAGCATCGCGCCCCATTTGGGTATCACCCCCCGTCTGGGCATCACCCCCCGTCTGGGTATCACCATGGGCGATCCGGCCGGGGTCGGGCCGGAAATCATCGTCAAGGCCTGTCGCCGCCTGAAGCCGCGGATCGATGCCGGGGAGCTACAGCTTCTCGTCATCGGCCACCGCTCGGCTTTGCACGCCGCTCGCGCGCAACTCGGGGAAACCCTGGATATTCCGGACGCCGACGACAGCGACGCGCCTTTGGCCCTGTTGTCCGCCGGAGAGGAAAAATCACCGATCGCGATCGGTGTGATGGCGTCGGAGGCCGGGCGCTTTTCCTATCTCGCGGTCGAGCGAGCCGTTGGAATGGCGCAACAGGGCCAGATCGATGCGATCGTGACCGCGCCACTGAACAAGGAAGCCCTGAACCTCGCCGGCTACAAATATGCCGGCCATACCGACATGCTGGCGGCGCTGACCGGCACCAAAAGCTCCATCATGCTGCTGGCGCATGGCGACATGCGGGTGACTCATGTCACGACGCATGTGGCACTGGAGGATGTGCCGAAACTGCTGACACCGGAACGGTTGCGCCGCACGATCGACATCACGCATCAGGCCATGCTGGACCTGGGCATCGAGACGCCGCGGATCGCCGTCGCCGCCCTGAACCCGCATGCCGGAGAGGGCGGCCTGTTCGGCCAGCAGGACATCCTGATCAGCACGCCGGTGATCGCGCAATGCCGGTCGGAGGGGATGGATATCAGCGGCCCCGTGCCGGGGGACACGGTGTTCGTGAAGCTGCGCGCTCGGCAATACGACGCCGTGGTCGCGATGTATCACGACCAGGGCCATATCCCGGTCAAGCTGTTGGGCTTCAATATCGACCCGGTCACCGGCAAATGGCAGGCATTGTCCGGCGTCAACATTACGCTGGGGCTGCCGATCATCCGCACCTCGGTCGATCACGGCACGGCCTTCGACATCGCCGGCCAGGGCATCGCCAACGAGGACAGCCTGATCGAGGCCATCGACTATGCATTGCGCCTGGCCGCGGTCAGGAAGGCGCGGTTGGCCCCCTAATCCTTGTGGCGGTGAGCTCGGTCGTTTCGACCAGAGCAAGCGAACGCTCGGCAGCGCCGACCGCGGGGTTGGCGAAGGAGAGCTGCGCGACATCAAGTTATACCAAGCGACCGGAACAATGACCCACCGGCTTCCCCTCACCGTCCTTGCCGAGCTTGACCCGGCAAGGACGGTGAGGGGAAGCCGCGGCGGTGCGTCGGCCATTGTTTCGGCCGGTTGGTATTAGATACGGTTTGGAAATAGACCGTGCACCTGGCTCGGAGATCATGCCCACCGGCAGCGGGCGCCCGTCGCTTCTTCGTGACCTTCGTGCCTTCGTGGTGGAGAATCTCGGACTTTACCAAGGACACCTTACCTGTCCCGGAGCCTCCCATTGGATAGGTCGCTCGGGCCTGCTGGAGCGCGATTCTCCACCACGAAGGTCACGAAGCCGGCATCGTAGCAGGTTAGCGCAGCCGTCGGGCGTCCCCGAGGCTGACAAACGCCATAAGTTCCCAATGCATAGAGCGCTGAGAGCCGGACAGACGATATCAGCCGCTTCAACCACCATTCAAACGTCCCGGCAGAAGCCGCCCGGACCACGGAACTCAATCCCGCCAGCGCCGGATCAACCCGACCAACAGACGAAACGCCGGTCGAATGAACGTCGCCAGCACCATGGAATCTCGGATGCCCTGCCAGGCGCGGTCCCGGACCTGACGCGCGTCACGCTCCACCTGACTGGGCGAGGACCGCCATGCCATTCCCGCCAGCAGACCCGCGATCACCAGATCGGCCGCCGCCAAAGTCGCCGAGGCCGCGTAGCCGGTCCAACCCAGTGCCTCCCGCAGCCAGAACCAGACCCCGGCATGCATGAATCCAATGGCGATCAGCAGAAACGACAACCCCACCAAGCCCGCAACGATCTGACCGACCGCGCGCTTGGCTCGCCCACGCAAACGGACCGATTCTGCCTCAGCCGCGATCCGAGCCAGTTCCATCGGCGCCATGGACTAACGCATCGCCCGCCCGATGATCCAACCAATGCCGGCCGCAACCGCCAGCGATATCATCGGCTGCTTGCGCACATGCTCGCAAATCGCCGAGGCCTCCTCCCGCAGCGCCCCACCCGCATCCGCAATCGCCGCTTCCGCTCGGCCGACGAAACCGGTCAAATCCGGCGCAACCGGCGCCCCCATCAAGGCATCCACCTGCGCTTGCAGGCGCGCCACCTGGGTGGCGAGGTCTTCGGTCCTGTCCGTGCTCTTATCCGACTGGGCCATAACGCGCTCCTTCATGCGATGTTGGGTGTCGCGTCCTTGTCCAGACACTGCGTGTCCGCCCTGGTGGAGACTGCCTTGGTTGTGGCTGCCGTCGTCACTGCCGATAGTTGTTGGCCTTGTTCCACTGATCCACCCAGGCGGCCTGCAGGTTGATATAGTCCTCCATCTTCGGGAACCAAGGCTTCATCGCCTTCACGTCCAACGCATCCGGCACCGGGCCGTTGACCAGCGCCGAGAAGCCCCCGGCCTCGCGCACGAACACCTCCTGCCCCTCCCGCGACAAGGTCCAGTTCAGAAACAGGCGGGCGGCATTGACATTGACGGCGGTTTTCGGAATGCCGGCGCCGTAGGAGGTCAGCGGCACGCCCTCTGGCGGGATGACACAAGCGACCGGAGCACCCTCCTTCTGGCGCGGAATCACGATATTGGTCTGCTGGGCGCCGACCTTGCTCTCCCCACGGATGATCGAGTCCGTGGCCGGCGCGCCGCTGGGGAACAGCAACGTGTCATTGGCGGCGATGGCGGCCCAGTAATCCTCGCCCAGCACCTGGCGTTCGAACAGAACGCGGTTCCAGGTCGGCCCGCCACCGCCGGCGATGACCTGGGCGATCTGCTTGCCCTTCCATTTCGGGTCGGTCAGGTCGCGCCAGGACCGCGGCGGATCCTTCACCAGTTCGGTATTATGGGCGATGCACCATCCGGTCGTCGTGCGCGGCCACAGCTTGGCCTGATCGGTGACGGCCGCAGGATCGAAATCCGCCGCGTTTGGAGGGCGATAGTCCTGATACATATCCAGCATCGTCAGCAGATGCCCGCGGTCCGAGTAATCGATGACATCGGCCAGCAGCTTGCCGGACGCCGCCTCGGTCCGGATGCGGGTGATCAATTGCCCGCCCGGCGCACGCAGCAATTCCACTTTGATGAAGGGAAACCGCTTGTTGAACGCGGTGATCCACAGCGCCTCGGTCTCCGTGAAGTTCACCGAGTAGAGGATCAGCTTGCCCTCCGCCCGGGCCTTTTCGATCAACTCCGGCGGGCCGAACGGGTGCGGCTGGGCCATGGTTCGGCCGCTCAGCAGAATGCCAACGCAGAGCGCCAACAGAATGCGCATGTCATCTCCTCCGATCTTCGTTGCCGCGATCCTAACCCACCGAAGCCGATCGTGGGAGGCTGGACGAAGCCGGCGCCGCAAGGGCAAACTCCCGTCAGAGTCAGCAGGGGAGGAGACTGTATGTTGCAGGTTTATGGGTCCGCACGGTCGCGGACGGTGCGCACAATCTGGATGGCGGCGGAGCTGGGCCTGACCTACCAGCATCACGACCTGGCCCCACGCTCGCCCGGCACCAGGACGCCCGAGTTTCTGGCGCTGAACGGCAATGGACGCGTGCCGGTGATCGACGACGACGGGTTCGTGCTGTCGGAATCCATGGCGATCAACATGTATCTGGCGAAGAAGCACGCCAGCGCCCTGTATCCGTCGGACCCGAAGAACGAAGCCCTGATGTGGCAATGGAGCCTGTGGGAAACCGACCGGTTGGACCGCCAAATGACCACCTATGCCAACCACACCACCGCCCTGCCGGAAGCCGAACGCAACAAGGCCATCGCGGACGCCACCTGGGCCGAGATCGTGCCGGCAATGGACGTCCTGAACACCGCCCTGAGCAAAGGCCCGTGGCTGGCCGGCCCCGCGTTTTCGGTGGCGGACCTGAACGTCGCCGGCGCCCTGTTTCGCGGCCTGTCCATGGATCTGAGCCAATGGCCGCATGTGAAGGAATGGCTGGCCCGCTGCTGGGATCGCCCTGCCGCGAAGAAAGCCCGGGCGATGCGGGAGTAGGCCGCCGGGCAAAGGGATTCCCGGGCTTGTGCGGCCCGGGGCGATCGGGGGAGGGATAGAAAGTTTCGGGGCTCCGCCCAGGACCCCGCGAGGGGCTTTGCCCCCTCGACCCCCACCAAGGCTGGGCCTTGGATGCCATTTATTGGGTCAGGGGGGAAAGGGGGGCCAACACGGACGTTGAAACGCCATGGTCGGCCCCCTTTCCCCCCTGACCCAACTGATCGCGGTCCAGGGGCCGTAGCCCCTGGTGGGTTCGAAGGGCAAAGCCCTCGCGGGGTTTGGGGCAGAGCCCCAAGGCTTTCTATCCCCCCGATAGCCTCCCGGGCCGCACACGCCCGGAACTCCTTGCCCCGAGGGCCGCACTACGCTACACGCCCCGCCACGCCGGCACCCCTGGAGGCCGGCGTTTTGGCATTCAGGAGCAAAGTCATGGCCAACATCGTTGAGATATCGGCCGAGGCACGCTTGCGAGCCGGTAAGGGGGCGGCGCGAGCGACTCGGCGTGCGGGGAAGGTTCCCGCGGTGATTTACGGCGGCAATCAGGAACCCAACCTGATCGCATTGGACCCCCGCGTGGTAATCCGCGAACTGCACCGTCCCGGCTGGCAATCCCGCCTCTACGCGATCGACACCGGCGCCGATCCGATCCGCGCCTTGATCCGCGGCGTGCAGTACCACCCGGTGACCGACGCCCCGGAACACGTGGATTTCCAGCGCCTTGTGGCCGGGGAGCCGATCAAGGTCGCCGTCCCCGTGCATTTCGAGAATGACGCCATCAGCCCCGGCATCAAGCGCGGCGCGGTTCTGAACGTCGTCCGCCACGCCGTCGAAGTCTGGTGCGACGCCGACAAGATCCCCGAGCAGTTCACCGCCGATCTGGGCCCACTGGACTTCAACGACAACGTCCGCTGGCATGACCTGAAGGGCACCGAAGGCGCTCGCCCGGTCATCGCGCGCGATTTCGTCGTCGCCACCGTCGTCCCGCCGACCAAGATCGAGGTCGCTCCCACCGAAGCCGGTGGCACCGCGGCCCCCGCCAAGGGCGGCTCTCGTGCACCCGGCAAGGCACCAGGCAAGGCCCCCGCCAAGGGCGGAGCCAAGAAGGGCTGATCCCCTGAGCCGGAGTTTGTGAATGCTGCTCTGGGTCGGCCTCGGCAATCCGGAGCCGGGGATGGCCCGGAACCGCCACAATATCGGCTTCATGGCGCTGGACGTCATCGCGATCCGCCACGGGTTCTCCCCGTGGCGGCAGCGTTTCAAGGGGCTGGTGGCCGAGGGCAATATCGGCGGCCAGAAAATCCTGGCGCTGAAACCGCTGACCTACATGAACGCATCCGGCGAGTCCGTGCAGGCCGCCACCGGTTTCTACAAACTGCCGTTGGAGGCGATCACCGCCTTCCACGACGAGTTGGACCTGGTGCCCGGCAAGCTGCGAGTGAAGCAAGGCGGCGGCGCGGCCGGCCATAACGGCTTGCGCAGCATGGACCGGATGCTCGGCGCTTCTGACTACTGGCGCGTGCGGCTGGGGATTGGCCATCCCGGCTCCAAGGACCGTGTGCTGAGCTATGTCCTGGGCGATTTCGCCAAGGACGACCGGGACTGGCTGGTGGCCTTGCTGGATGCGGTGGCCGATGCCGCCCCTCTGCTCGCCGGCGGCAAACCGCCGGATTTCATGACCAAGGTCGCGCTGCTGACCCAGGATGTCGGCTAGAGCATGATCGCGCCGCGCGGAACGTGACGGCGCGTGAATCATGCGATTAAACAATGAGCTAGAGCGGTTTGCCGTTGTCAGTCAGGGTGAAACCGCTCTAGCCGACGCAAGAAAAGGACAGGCTCATGGGCTTCAACTGCGGCATCGTCGGACTGCCCAATGTCGGCAAATCGACCCTGTTCAACGCGCTGACCGCCACCGCGGCGGCGCAGGCGGCCAACTATCCATTCTGCACCATCGAGCCGAATGTCGGGCGCGTCGGCGTCCCCGATCCTCGGCTGGATGTGCTAGGCGTCATCGGCAAGTCGGTGAAAATCGTGCCGACATCCCTGGAATTCGTCGATATCGCCGGCCTGGTCCGCGGTGCCTCCAAGGGTGAGGGCCTGGGCAACCAGTTCCTGGCCAATATCCGCGAGGTCGACGCCATCGTCCACGTCCTGCGCTGCTTTGAGGACAGCGACGTGACGCATGTCGAAGGCTCCATCGATCCGCAGCGCGATGCCGACGTGGTCGAGACCGAGTTGATGCTGTCGGACCTGGAAAGCCTGGAAAAACGCCTGATTTCCGCGCAAAAACGCGCCCGCGGTGGCGACAAGGAAAGCGCCGGCCTGGTCGCCATCATGGAACCCCTGGTCGCGGCGTTGCAGGACGGCCGCCCCGCCCGCACCGCCATCCCCGAGGGCCAGGAAGAGGCCGTCCGCCGCCTGCAACTGCTGACCTCGAAGCCCGTTCTGTATGTCTGCAACGTGGACGAAGCCTCCGCCGCCGAGGGCAACGCCTTCTCCGCCGCCGTGCAGGCGAAAGCCGCGAAGGAAGGCGCCCGAACCGTCATCGTGTCCGCCGCCATCGAGGCCGAGGTCTCCCAATTGCCCCCCGAAGAACGCGGCGAATTCCTGGAAGGCTTGGGCCTGCACGACAGCGGCCTAGACCGAGTCATCCGTGCCGGATACGACCTGCTCGGCCTGCTGACATACTTCACCTGCGGCCCGAAAGAGACCCACGCCTGGACCATCACCCGCGGCACCAAAGCGCCCCAGGCCGCTGCGGTGATCCACAAGGACTTCGAACGTGGGTTCATTGCCTGCGAGACCATCGCTTACGACGACTACGTGGCCTGCAAGGGCGAGGCCGGGGCGAAAGAAACCGGAAAAATGCGGGTCGAGGGGAAGGAATATTTTGTCCGCGACGGGGACGTGCTGTTGTTCCGCTTCAACGTCTGAGCATGGGTGAGTGCCGGGTCGGCGCGATGGCGCGTCTGTCCGACCCTGGCTGAGCCGCGGTTTGGGTGGGCTTCTTGCGGTCGTTGGTCCTGCAAACGCGGTATTGGGGCGGTCCAATGTTTGTGGTTTGTTCTACGCTTTGAGAGGCGCCTCTGGCAAGAGAAATCTGTGCCGGCGGTGCTGACTGGGTTGGTGCGCCGAGAAAAATTGGTGATTTTAACTGTATGTGCCGGGTTTCCAGGCATGGGTTAACAAACGTCGGCTTGGCGGGAAAAGTGCCGCCTGTCGTATGATCCGCGTCGCGGCCAGACCTCAGACGAGACTTTAGAGTTGGCCCGCAAACGTCGGATCTGGTTGCAAAATTGCGGTTTCTTCAGATTCTACTTTAAGTGTGACGCTTTGTCTGATCCGTTGCAAATTCGCGCGAAAACCGGGGGGGGTTCGTTCCGGTCAGGCGCGGAAAACGGGGGGTATTGTTCCGGATAGGCGCGGTTAACCTTTTGCGTTGCCCTGCCTGATAATTGGGCATGGGAGGCGCTTTCCTAGGCAACCCGTCCGCCTGACCGGTGGCGTGGGCTCGGGTGGGCGGTGGCGGCTTGGGGGTGCTGTTGGCGCGCGGATCGCGGCTGGGACGCCCCAATCGGGTTTGGGGCGTGGCGCCTGTCTGGGCGGATGAGGTCGGGACTGGTCCCGTTGGCCGCGGCCGCGGGGTGCCGCGGCGAGACGGATTGGTGCGGGCGGGTCCGACGGTGATGTGACACCGCGCGGAGCCGAGCAGTCTGTTTCGACTTCGACCTCGACCGACGATATGGGATCAGGCACCGGTAGGGTCGCGACTTCGTTTCGGTGTGGGGTCATGTTGCGTGGGTGGTACGGACAACCTCCGTGGCTTTCGGTGTTCTCCGTGTGAACCCTTGCGGGTCCGTCGGCGCGCGCAAGTCTGTACTGAAACGCACCGACCGGCGGGGGCGCCGCGATAACGCTGGTTCACACGGAGCACGCGGGGGACCACGGCGTGCCACGGAGCCCACCCGCTTCCCCTTGTCCGGCGGCCGAGCGGATGGGCTGGGCGATGGCTTTGCGCTCGACGCATCATGGCGGTATCGTTTCGGACATAGGCACGCGGGAGAAGCGACTGGACATGTCCGGCACAGGGTCGAGGCGGGAGGTGGCTTACCGGCTGAGGGAACTGCCTCGGCCGGTCATAGTGCTGCTTGCGGCGCGTGCTGCCTTGCGGGTTCTGCCGTTGGTCGGTCGCGTGACCAGCTTGGGTATGGATGCTTCGCTACATTGACTTCGTCGTCAATACCAACGGACAATCCGGCGGCGGCCCCAGGCCATCCGGATAAGCCCATGGTCACAACCGCCAATTCCAGCAACCCCACGCCATAAGGCCCCACCCATGCCTCGCAAACCCAAAGTCTGGATGGCCGCCCCCACTCGCCGCCCCACCCCTAAACCATCGCCCACGGAAAAAGCCGCCATCACCAAAGCTTGTGAGGCCCTGATCACCGAAACGATCATCCCGAAATACCTACCCGAAATCCGTCCCACCGAGTTCAACTACCCCGTCGCGATCTACGGCAAATGGATCGGTAACAAATACCGCTTCATCACCAAATTCAAATCCGAAGCGCCAAACCGGATAAGCCCGGAATTCGAGCGCCCCTACGCCCGCATAGACTACGACGGACCAGACCGCTTCAGCGTCTGGTGGCACCGCCACACTGGCGAATGGCGCTGCATGCACGAAGACAAATCCCTGACCGAAGCACTGCACCTGATCGTGACGGAGCCCTACATTCGCCCGCCCGTTTGACCACACGCAGCCTACCCAAGATCAACCGTTCCGCCCCGCCAACACTAGCAACCTCTCATAAACCGGCCGCCCGATCTCGATATACCCGTCCGCCAGGCGTTGCGCCCGTTCCCGATACGCCCGCTCCGACGGAATGCGGATATCGTCCACGCCTTCTTGTTTCGGCAAAGACTTGATCGCCGCGATCATCTCCCCCAGTTCCGCCTTGAACTGTTCGGGCGGCACCAACAAGCCCGGATCGAACACAATGAACAGAAATCCCCGGTCGATCGCCCCGTCCTTGGGCGACCTGCCTCCCCCCGCCAACCCCAAAGCCTGGATCGCCAAGGACAGCCCGAACCCCTTGTAGCCGCCGAACGGCAGCACGCCGCCCTTCACCATCTCGGCCGCCGAGTTCGTGGGGCGGCCCTGAGCGTCCACGCCGACGCCGTCGGGAAAATCCTCGCCCAGATAGGATTTCAGCAACACCTCGCCCCACATGGTTGCGGATGTTCCCATATCGAACACGAACGGATCGGGATCGGCCGGAAAGGCAAACGCGATCGGATTGGTGCCCAGAAACCGCTTCGTCGCCCCGGGAGGCACCACCGCCGGCGTCCCGCCAACTGTATGGATGCCGATGAACCCGGCGCGCGCGATCCGGTCCAGATAATACGCGTTGCGACCGCTGAACCAGGAATTGTGCATGCCCACCACGGCCATGCCGACCTTGCTGGCTTTCTCGATGGCAATATCCACACACCGAGGCACCGCCACGTAACCGCAATGATTGCCACCATCGAGCATGGCGGAAACCGGCGTCTCCCGCTCGATCCGGATGGGCTGGCGAGGCTGGTGGATCTCATGCCCGTCCGCCAGCGCCAGAATGCGTGGCAGCCCGGCAAAGGTGTAGCCGCCGAGGGCGTTTTCCAGCAGATGATCGGCGACCAGACGCGCTTCTTCCGGGGTCAGACCGATTGCCTCGACCGATCGGCAGGCCAGCGCGTGCGCCTCTTTCAACGGCAGCCGGACATTTTCCACGGCGGCGTCCCCTGTTGATCCGCTCGTTGCGCCAGCCTCCCGCCCAACCGGGCAGAAGGCTGGCGCGCCGAACTCAGGCCGGCACGAACACGCCGGACTGTTCTTCCAACGCCGGCAGGGACGTAATGATCTCCGGTTCCGCCGCGAACAGCGGATCGGATTGCAGTACCGGGCGGACCTTGTCGGCGAACAGGCGCATGTTTACTTCAGCCTCATGATGCGGCAGGCCGCCATAGCCGAATTCGCACACCAGATGATCCAGACCGGTCAGCTTGCGCAGTTCGGCGATCTGCTCGATGCAGTCGTCCGGCGTGCCGACCACCTGGATCTTCACATAGGTGTCCGTCATGCGGTTGCGATACGACATGTCATTCATTTTGGCATATGTGCGGCCGATACGGTTGTAAGCCTCATACCCTTTCACGGAAGACAGCCCGCCGTCCGAGAACCGGTAGTGATTATCGACCGAGTCCCACTTCTTCCCCAGCCAGGTGACGGCGCGGTCCTGGGCTTCGTCGCGGGAAACGGCGCAGGACACATTGGTCAAAATGACGGGTGGGCGCGGCGCATGGCCGGCCTCGCGGGCATGGGCATGGAAGTCATAGACCTCATGCGCTGCTTTCGACCATTCGTTATGCATCACGATCAGCAGGCCCAGACCCGCGCTCGCGATCAACTTCGCCGATTCCGGGCTATTGGCAGACCCGTAGAAGCGCCGCTCCGGATGAGAAATCGGGGCCGGACGGATCGACGTGCGGGGGATCTTGAAGAACTGCCCATTATACTCGAAGCTGGGCTGGCTCAGAGCCTGCTGCACCACTTCCAGTCCTTCCTTGAAACGAGGACGCGCCTCGTCCATCGGAATGCGGAAGCCTTCGTATTCGGTGCGCGCGGCGCCGCGGCCGAAGCCGAACAGGCAGCGCCCGCCGCACATCACATCCAACAGCGCGATCTGTTCGGCGATGCGGATCGGATCGTGCCAGGGGATCACGATCACCGACGTGCCCAACTGGATGCGCTTGGTGCGTCCGGCGAAATAGGCCAGCAGTTGCAGCGGCGCCGGCGACATCGCGTAGCCGGTGAAATGGTGCTCCAGCGCGAACAGCGAGTCGAAACCCAGCGGCTCCGCCAGGTCCCCCAACTGCATGTGTTCGTTCAGAACCGCAACATCCGGGCGGTCCGCCTGGCTGAGCATGTTCAGGGCAATCCCGACCTTCATGGGCGCATTCCTTCTTTGAGGTTTGTTTTATACCAACCGGCCGAAACGATGACCGATCGGCGTCACCTCTCCGTCATCGCCGGACTTGATCCGGCAACCCACCCCCCGCCGTTGAAGCGCGGGTTGCCGGGTCAGGCCCGGCAATGACGGAGAGGGCAATTTACAGGTCATTGTTTCGGCCGGTTGGTATTGGAAACCAAAGCTACCGGTCAGTAGCCTCTTCGTCAAATTCCCCGCGTCACATACAACCTACAGCACCAACACCGGCACGTTGCGCGCCCGCGCGATATGGGACGCATCGTCGATCCCCAGATGCACCCTCGCCGCTCGGGTCAGGACAACCAGCCGTTCCCCCGCATCGCCGAGCGCGCGCAGAACATCGTCGGCATCGCAGCCCCCGGCGTTGCGAACCGTCATCCGATCGGGCAGAATTCCCAATTCCGAGGCTTGGAACTGTTGTTCCGCCGCACTGCCCCCCCCGTCCGGGATCTGCACCACCAGCAGCCGGTCATGGGCCGCCACCGCGATCCGCGCCGCCAGCGGCAGGGCCGGATCGCCCGCCGGCCCGGCAACCACGGCTACCGCCCCCGCGCGCCGGCCAGGATGGCGCGGCACCAGCAGGACGGATGCAGCGGATTCCTCGGCCGCCCGCAGCATATCCGGCCCGCCAGGTTCGTTCGCCTCGATCGCCGGCATCACGACGATATCGGCCGCGGTGCAGACGCCGGCGATGCACAGATGCGGCTGGCCGCGTCGCACCTCGAAGGCCGCATGGATGCCGAGTTCGGCGACCACCTGGCGCAGGCGCCGATGCGCGGTTTCTGCGGCCAGATGCAACTCGGCCTCCATCCGCCCGGTATCCATCGCCTGCCACTGGTGCGACGGCAGGCGGATTTCCCGCGCGAAGGGCATGGCGGCGACATGCAGCAGGGCCTCGTCCTCGATGAACAGCCCATGCAGGTCCAAGCCCATCCCGCGCGCGAATTCGGCCGCCAGCCGGATCAGGGCATCATCCGCGCCCCCCTGCCCGAGTTCGACGATCAGCCGTCGATACACCTGGTTCATGTCATATCCGCCTTGCTATCCTTGTCGGCGTCCCGGCGCAGTTTGGCGAAGCGGGCCAGACGGTCCTCCACCAAGCGGTTGACCGAGCCCTCCGGATAGGCGTCATCCGCCCCACGTTCGCCGGCCGGGTGACCGGTCAACACGGCGATGCCCTCGTCGATGGACCCGATCGGATAGATGCGGAATTTCCCCTCCGCGCAGGCGCGCACCACGTCGTCGCGCAGCATCAGGTGGCGCACATTGGCGCGTGGGATCATCACGCCCTGGGTGCCGCTGAGCCCCCGAGCCACGCAGATGTCGAAAAACCCCTCGATCTTGTCGTTGGCGCCGCCGATCGCCTGCACCACGCCATGCTGGTTGACCGACCCGGTCACCGCCAGATCCTGACGCAGAGGCAGCTCCGACAGCGCCGACAACAACGCATAGAGTTCGGCTGAGGACGCGCTGTCGCCATCCACGCCACCATAGGACTGCTCGAACACCAGACTTGCGGACAGCGACATCGGCGCGTTCTGCGCATAGCGGCCGGCGAGGAAGCCCGTCAGGATCAGCACGCCTTTCGAGTGCAAGGGGCCGCCAAGCTCCACCTCCCGCTCAATATCGACGATCCGCCCGGCGCCCGGACGCACGCGACAGGTAATACGGGACGGGCGGCCGAAGGAGAAACCGCCCAGGGACATGACGCTCAGGCCGTTGATCTGGCCGACGCGGCTGCCCGCGGTATCAACCAAAGCGATGTCGTGCAGGATCATCTCCTGCCCCCGCTCCCGCACCCGCGCGTGGCGGCGGATGCGATCAGCGATGGCGCGTTCGATATCGGCCTTGGTCGTGACCGCGCGGTCGGCGATGCCAGCTAGATGATCGGCCTCGGTGATCAGGTCGCGGACCGGTTCGGACACCAGGGTCAGCTTGCCGGAATCCTCGGCCTCCCGCGCCGCCTGTTCGATGACGCGCGCGACGGCGCCGCGGTCCAGCGGGCGCAATTTCTCCTCCGCTACGATGCCGGCGATCAGGCGGGCCAGCATGGCCTCGGAGTCAGCCGACCGGTCGATGTCGTCGTCGAAGTCAGCGAGGACCTTGAAGTAGCGGCCGATATCGGGGTCGGCCTGCGCCATCATATAATAGAGTGACCGGTCGCCGTAGAGCACCACCTTGATATCCAGCGGGATCGGGTCCGGCTCCAGCGACACCGTGGTCGCCATGCCCATGAAGCGCCCGGCGTCTTCAATGGTAATCTCCTGGCTCAGCAGCGCCCGCTTCAGGGCCTGCCAACTGAACGGCTCCGTCAGCAGGGCTCGCGCATCGAGCAGGATGGTCCCCCCATTGGCCCGATGCAGCGCGCCGGCCTTGATGAGGCGGAAATTGGTCACCAAAGCGCCCTGCATTTGCAGGTATTCGACGCGGCCGACCAGATTGGCCAGGGTCGGATGCAGTTCCTCGATCACCGGCGCGCCAGTCGCGGCGTCGGTCTGGGTGACCAGCACGTTAATGTCGTAGCGCTCCAACGTGCCGCCCAGACGCATCGCCGCCTGCATCGGGTTGTCGCTCGGCGTATCCTGAGCAATGAAAAGCTGCACATTCTCCAGCAGATCGGCGTGGATCGCGTCGATATGAGTCAAGACGCGCGGCAGATCGGCGAAGGCATCGCGCACCGCCTGGAACGGCTGCGCCACGGCGAAGGCGGCGGTCTCCCGCTCCAACGCGCGGACGGCGTCGCGATGTTCCTTTTCCAGGCGCGGCACGGCGCGGAGCGTGTCTTCCAGCTCCTTTTCCAGGATTTCGATCGCGTCGCGCGTGGCTTGCTGTTCGGCTTCCGGCCAGGCGTTGAAGTCTTCGGGCGGCACCACCTTGCCGGCGCGCGCCGGCGCCATCGCGAAGCCGTTCGGCGTGCGGAGGATCGCGATGCCGGCCTTGGTGGCTTTTTCGTTCAAAACGGCGAACGCGGCCTGGCTTTTCCCCTGGATCGCCTGCTCGATGACACCGCGCCGCTTCTGGTAGTCCTCGCTTTCGAACAGCGCCGGCAGCGAGACCTTCAATTCCTCGATCAGCGCGTGGATCGCCTTGTCCAGGACCGGGCCCCTGCCGGCGGGCAGGGAGATCGCGGTGGGCTTGTGCGGCGTTTCGAAGTTGTTGACGTAGATCCAATCCGGCGGCGTCGGGCGCCCGAACGCCGCCTCCCGCAACAGAGCGCGGATGGATTGCGGGATGCGCCCCAACCCGCTGCCGATCGCGAAGATGTTAAAGCCCAGCCGGTCGATGCAGGTGCCGAGGCTGATGGCGTCGCGCGCGCGGGGCTGCTCGATCAGGCCGGGCAACGGGCTGAGTTCGGCCGTCGTCGCGAAGGTCAGCACCGTCGGGTCGGCCACGCGATACAGACGGTCGGGGGGGAGCGGCTGGGGCGCCGATGACAGGTCCGCCATCTAGGCCGCCCCCACCGCGCCGTATGCGACGGGCCATCTTACGCGGCCGAGGAAGCCGATGGGGGAGAGGCCGTCCAGGATCGGTTTGCGCTTGTTATGATGCTTGGCCATCGGCTGCACGTTCTCCGTTGCCGGTGTCCGCATGAACGCGACGTTGATGCCGGTTTGCATCAGCCCGCGAACGCGGCGCTTGTCCGGATATCGATAGTCCACGAAATCGACCGCCAGGTCATCCCGCCTTGCACCCCCGCATTGCACGACGGCGATCGGCATGATCGCGGGATGTCGAGCATGGGGCACCTCCGGACGGCGGTTCCATGGGATGCGATGCGGGTTCGGGGTGCGATTTAACATTGTGCGAGGGAATATTGACGACTCTAACCATGGACCGAGAGCCTCGCCTCCCCGGCATTGCCGGACTTGATCGCCCCCCTTCCGCTGAAGCGAGGGTTGCCGGGTCAAGCTCGGCGATGACGGTGACGCGTGTACTCGATCGCACGACTTTGGTTCGCACCAGGCGGGTTCACGGCGCATTGACACGGATCAACGCAGGGGATGACGCACGGATATTGTCGAGAGTCGGGATTCTTTACAGCCGGTGACCGGCCGCTTCCGGGCCGTGACTCTCGATGCCATGTGGTTGCGGGTATAGGTGTGCGCCGCGCCCGGAGGGTTGCTCGATCCGGCCGGTCAGGCCGTCTTTCCTGGAGGTCGAGACGGTCGCCACCGCAATCAAGGAGGCTGCCTGTGCCATATATGTTGGGAGCGGACGGTTTCCATCGGCTCGGAGAGGCTGGTTTCGCCGGCATGCCATGACCGGGGTGGGATTAGAGCACCCCGTCGCGGCAGCGGGTCAACCCAGGCCGCGCTTTGCCAAAGGCGGGATGAATTGCGGCTCGGTGTCCCACGGAAACAGGATCCAGGTATCCTGGGAGACCTCGGTCACGAAGGTATCGACCAGCGCGGTGGCGGCCGGCTTGGCATAGATCGTGGCCAAATGCGCCTTGGGCAGCAGGCCCCGCACGACCCGCGCGGTGGTGCCGGTATCGACCAGATCGTCGATCAGCAGAAAGCCGGTGCCATCCCCGGCGGCGGTCGGAGGCTTGGTCACGACCGGATTTCCGCGGTTTTGCTCGTCGTAGGTGACGATGGAGACGCACTCGATCAGGCGGATATCGAGTTCGCGCGCAATGATGGCGGCAGGGATCAGGCCGCCGCGGGTGATGGCGACGATACCTGTAAAGGGTTCCGACTCAAGCAGGCGCTGCGCGAGAGCGCGGGCATCGCGGTGCAGTTGGTCCCAGGTGACGGTGTAGTAGCGGGGGGCGGGTTTTGCGGCTGGGGCGTCTGTCATTTGGGGAACTGGTCTCTTATTGCAAGCGTTTCCGGGCCACGCCTCAAACACCCTCGCCACCAGTCCTCCGAGCGACCCGAGCGCTCGGCCGGCAACGCGAAATCCGGGATCGGCGGGCGGCGCCGACCATAATGACACCGGCGGATGCCACACAAGGCAACCCAATCGGATCGGGACACTGGATTTACGCCGAGGCCGGACGGGTCGCGTTCGTGCGGAAGCCTGCCGCGGGCGCGATCCGCCGGCCCGCAGCGGTGCGACAATGGGGGATTCGGGCCGATCACGGCCGCCCGGGCGGGGGCGGGTTGCGTGGACTTAGCGGGCGAGGCCGGCGCGGTTCAGCGCGCGGCGGTTGGAACAGATTCGATGGACGACCAGATGGGACTCATTGGACCGAGGGAAACCGCCCGAGACTGTCTGAAATCTTTACGTTTCGGAGCCACTTGCAAAACTCGACGCCAATCATGCGCGAAATTCTATCGGACGTGACAACCCTGGATAGAATTTGCGTAATTGCGCCTGATTTCCATCCTCCGAGGCAACGTGCGACCGTTTTCGGCCGAGACGGGCAAATGGG
>CALQHT020000115.1 GCA_943330455.2 Nitrosovibrio sp. Nv4
GGACCTCTTCTCCCTGACCATGGCTCTGGACACCGCGAGACACCCCCGATGAGGATAACCAGCCACTGGAGAGCCGTGTGCGGGAGAACCGCCAGCACGGTTCGGAGGGAGGGGAGGTTGGTAGCCTTCCCTACCCCTATCGGTGAGGCCAGTCTATCGGCCCATGGTTAGAGTCGCCGATGTTGCTCCGTGCAATGTCGTATCCCACTCGGTTTGAACAAGCGCCCCGGCGACCTCGGGGCGGTCACCACTTGGCCCGATCCCGCCGTGACGATCTCCGCGACCGCATGCCTCTCAACCGAATTGCCGCGACAAACCGGCACGGGTGAGACAAGCTTCGTCCATGCCGCGCCTCCGCCGTTTTCTGCCGCTGCTTGTCCTGGCCATCGCGATCGGGGCGATCTGGGCCAGCGGCATCGCGGGCGAGTTGAACTGGGCGGCGCTGGCTCGCCATCAGGCCAGTTTGTTGGCCTGGGTGGATCGCTATGGTCCGATCGCGGCGGCGGCCTACGTGCTGCTGTATGCCGTGGCGGTGGCGTTGTCGTTGCCTCAGGCCGTTGTGCTGACGATCACCGGTGGGTTGCTGTTCGGCACCGTCCTGGGGGGTGCGTTGGCGGTGTTGGGCGCGACGATCGGGGCCATTGCGCTGTTCCTGATCGCTCGGTCCGCGTTGGGCGACTCGCTGGCGGCCAAAGGCGGGCCGTTCCTGCAAAAGCTGCGTGACGAACTGCAGCGCGACGGCTTCACCTATCTTCTGGCGATCCGCCTGATCCCGGCCTTCCCGTTCTGGCTGGTCAACCTGGCCGCGGCTTTGGGAGGCATGCGGCTGCTGCCCTATGCCGCCGCGACTCTGATCGGCATCGCACCGGGGACCTTTGTATTCGCCTCGATCGGCGCCGGGGTGGGAGGGATCCTGGCGACGGGAGGGACGCCGGACCTGTCGGTGATTTTCACCTGGCCGATCCTGGGGCCGTTGCTCGCCCTGGCCGTCCTGTCCCTGCTGCCGGTCCTGTGGCGTCGCTGGAGGAAAGAGCGTGGCTGATTTCGACCTCGCCGTGATCGGTGCCGGTGCGGCCGGCCTGTCGGTCACCGCCGGCGCCGCGCAATTGGGCGTCAAGGTGGTGCTGATCGAGCGGGACCGGATGGGCGGCGATTGCCTGAACATCGGCTGCGTGCCGAGCAAGGCGATGCTGGCGGCGTCCCATGCGGCGCGTCATGCGCGGGAGGCGGGACGGTTCGGGGTGTTCCTGGGCGAACCTCGGATCGACTGGGATGCGGTGCAGGCGCATGTGCACGGGGTGATCGCCTCTATCGCGCCGACGGATTCAGAGGCTCGGTTCCGGGCGTTGGGGGCCACGGTGATGCGTGGAGAGGCGCGGTTCACCGCCTCGGACACGTTATCGGTGGACGGTCGCACCCTGACCGCTCGCCGCATTGTGATCGCCGCGGGCAGCCGAGCGGCGGTGCCGGACGTGAAGGGGTTGGGGGAGGTGGGGTTTCTGACCAACGCGACCCTGTTCGACCTGACGGAACGGCCGGCGCATCTGCTGATCCTGGGCGGCGGGCCGATCGGGCTGGAGATGGCCGACGCGTTCTCCGGCCTGGGCAGCCAGGTGACGGTCGTGCAGCGCGGCACGATCGGTGGGCGGGAGGACCCGGAACTGGTCGCGGGTCTGCGCGAGGCGCTGCTGAGCCGTGGCGTGACCCTGATCGAGGGCGCCGAACTGACCGAAGTCGAGCAGGGTCCGACCCTGGTGCTGGCGGATGGACGCCGTATCGAGGGCAGCCATCTGCTGGTCGCGACCGGGCGGGTGCCGAATCTGGAGTCGCTCGATCTGGCGGCCGGCGGAGTGAAGGTGACGGCGGCGGGGATCGCCACCGATCGCGGGCTGCGCAGCCTGACCAACAAGCGGGTCTTCGCGGTGGGTGACATCGCGGACCCGGAGGGGATTGGGCCGCGCCAGTTTACCCATGTCGGCAGCTATCACGCGGGGATCGTCATCCGGCGGGTGCTGTTCCGGTTGCCGGCGAAGGTCGATTACCGGGCGCTGCCTCGGGTGACCTATACCGACCCCGAACTTGCCCAGGTGGGGATGACGGAGGCCGAGGCTCGGCAGGCCGGTCTGGCTGTTTCCATTTTGCGCTGGCCGTTGGCTGAGAATGATCGTGCGACGGCGGAGCGGGATACGGTCGGTCTGGTGAAGCTGATCGTTTCGCGGGGGAGAGTGGTGGGGGCCGGGATCCTGGCGCCTCATGCGGGAGAGATGATCGGGCAATGGACCTTGGCGATCGCGCAGCGGACGAAATTGTCGGCGTTGGCTGGGTTGATCGCGCCGTATCCGACCCGGGCCGAGGCGGGCAAGCGGGCGGTTGGATCGTTCTTTGCGCCGACGTTGTTTTCGGATCGGACGAAGTGGTTGGTGCGGTTGTTGGGGTGGTTGCCGTAGGGGGTAAACGACCTACACTCCAGGACTCGCGCGACGACAGGGCGGCGTTATATCGGTCGCAGACACCATCCGATCGGACAGATTACGGAATGCCACAATTTCCCGCTCCAGATCCGACGGGCAACTGGGACGGTCAGTGTGGGTCTCGCTTCTTGGGCAACGTGACGACCGAAAGGGTGTCTGGCGCCATGGCCCCCATCCCGGGGCGTTCACGCGGTGGGGGGCGGAGTAACGCCGACGGGATCGCGTCGGCGAGCGTGGTGCGAAGCTGGGTAAGGCCCGTGGCCACCTGCGCGGGGGTCCACCCCAGAGCACGAGCGGTCGCGCCGGGAAAGGCATCAATCTGCGCGACAAGGTCCACTGCCGAACGCACCCCTTGGTTCAGGAACGCCTCGGCGATCTGACGCGGCAGCAACAAGTCGTCGCCACTGATCACGGCACCAAGGTCACCTGGCTTGCATGTCGCTTCGACGGATTTGATGCGCAGCTTGCGGTCGATGGGTTTGATCTGCAGTTCGTGCATGTGGCACCTGTCATGAGGACCAGCTGCGACCATACGCTACATATGGAAGGCTTCCCAACAATATCCGTCGACATAGGTGGCCGATATAGTGCCGTAGCCCTGTTCCGGGGCGGCGGACACGGCCGCTTGGGGGTTCTGACTGCCCCAGATGGTGCCCCAGCTATTGCGGATAACGAAGTAGCCGCCAGCTTCCTCTCCCGGATCAGCCACATAGCCTGTGATGCAGATGCAGTGTCCGCCATCAACGACGGAATGCATCGGTGGGTCTAGAACCCGACCATAGGCGTATCCCGCGCTGGTCGTCCAATTGGTGGGACCACCCGACGGAGTCAACGGGTCCTTGAATACCGGGAAAGATGCAGCGACCACGTTTCCGCTCCGCAAAGCGGCAAGCACCCACGCCGCGGCGCCGTTTGGTTCGTGACCTGAGTCGCTCCAGCATGCTTGTTGGCGGCCGCATCCTGCATGGCCAGGTTACTGGGGTTAGGGCCGGCAATCATGGTTGACGGCACTTGTTGGTAGGGATGCCGAGACTCCCGGCATATGCCATGCGAGCGCAGCCCATCCCGCGCAAACCGAAGCCATGTGCCATGCTTGTTAGGATACGGGTCGTGGGCCGTCTTGATGGCCCAATACAGAAACTGTTCCGACTGATCGGACGGGGCACTGGGTTGCGGCTGTCCCATATGATGCTCGAAACAAGCCGCCGTGCCGAAAGCAACGCAGGTACCACGCTGCCCCTGATCCTTTACGGGCCAATTCGCCAGTCGCAGGTCGACGTTGCCGCCCGATGTCGGCGGCGCTCCAACCGCCGGCAATGCCGGTGCCGGCATGCCGATCTGAGTGCCGAGCGTCATGACGGAACGAGGTGGCGGTTGTGCGCCGAAGCCAACCGAGGGTGGTGCCGCCATCATCAGTCCGCGGGCTGTTGTGTAACTGGCGCCAACGCGCAGGGCTACCGCGTTTGAGATGCGGGCGACTTGCAACGCTGGCCCACCTGCTCCGGGCGGCGTGCCCAGGGACGGAAAGGATGACAACAGACTGTCAACATCTTCCGCGGATTGCACGCCCGCCTGCAACAGGACGGCACTTTCCGTGTCTGACAATCTCAGGTCGGTGACGAGGTCGACAAGAAACTGGGAGGCCATGTTTCATACCCCTGGTAGAGTTACAAGGGTATTCAGGCATGCACCCTATTCGTTGTCAATAACGAATGTAGCAGCCAAGCTACCGCAGTCAAAGCGCTTCTCTATCAGTGGCTCCTCGCCAGATCATGCAACCAGACAGAAGCGCTTGTGAGGCGTTTGGCGAACGATTCCTTCAGCGTTCCGGCAGGGTCGGGGTGTATGCCAAAGAACAACCTGGAACCCCGTGTCGATTTCGACTCCTAAGCCCCCCGCTCCGCCCGATGATACTCCCTATTCGGCATCATATCCGTGGCCGAAGCCATCCGGTTGGACAGATTAAAGAAAGCCACCGTCTCCGACAGATCGAACACATCCTCCTCGGACAGCCCCACCGCCATCAACCCCGCCCGGTCCGCGTCATCCACCAGGTTCGGCGTCGTCGTCAGCTTCCACGCATAATCCAGCATCGCCCGTTGCCGAGGGTCCAGATGCGCCACCCGATAGTTCAGCGCCATCATCTCCCCCAACTCCGGGTCGCCCGACAACTGGCGCACCGCCGCGCCATGCGCCACCAGACAGTAATAGCAACGATTGGCCGACGAAACGACGACCGCCACCATCTCCCGCTCCAGCTTCGACAGACCGCTGGGTGAGAGCATGATGTCGTTGTACATCGCCATGAAGTTGCGCAGCCGTTTCGGCTTCAGGCTGTAGGTGCTGAAGACATTCGGCACGAACCCCAGCTTTTCCACGCATTTCTTCCAGATGACCTGGAGATCGTCCTCCAGGCCAGCGGGATCGGGAACGCCGAGCTTGGAGATGTGGTCGGGCTGGGGCATGGGAGGGGTCAGTCCAGGACTTCGGGGTTGATCGCGTTGCCGCGGTTCGGCTTGCCGTCCAGCACGCCCAGAATGTTCTGCGCGGTGACCAGGCCCATCGCATCCATCGCCTCAACCGTCACGCCGGCCATGTGAGGCGACGAAATAACGTTCGGCAGGGTCAGCAGCGGGTGGGTCGGCGGGGCGGGCTCGACATCGAACACATCCAGGCCGGCGCCGGCGATGTGGCCGGACTTCAGCGCGTCATACAGAGCGGGCTCGTTGATGATGCCGCCGCGGGCGGTGTTGACGATGAAGGCGCCCTTTTTCAGCGCGGCGAGGCGCTTGGCATCGAACAGATCGATGGTTTGCGGGCTCTTCGGGCAGTGGATGCAGACGATATCGACACTGCCCAGCACCGCGTCCAGGTTCGGTTCGGCCGTGTAGCCGGCGGAGGTGATCAGGCTTTGGTCGATGAACGGATCATTGATCAGCACGTTCATGTCGAACGCGGCGCAACGGCGAGCGGACCGCGTGCCGATGCGGCCAAACCCAACGATCAGCACGGTCTTGCCGGCCAGTTCCATCGGCGGCGCGTGGTGGCGATCGTTCCACTTCCCGTCGCGGACCAGCGCATCCATGTGCCGGTTCATCTTCGCCAGCGCGATGATCAGGTGGAACGCCTGTTCGGCGACCGACGTGGAATTCGCGGTGCCCGCCACCATCAGCGGCACGCGGCGCGCGGTCAGGGCAGGGACCTCCACCGCGTCATAGCCGACGCCGATGCGGGCCACGACCTGCATGGCGGGGGAGGCATCCATCTCGGTCTGCTTGTAGGGCGTGCCGGACAGCGCGACGCCCGCGCAGTCGGTCAACAGCGGCAGGAACTCGGCCTGGGCGATCCCGGCGGGGTAGATCACCATCTCGATATCGTCGCGCGCGCGCACCAGGTCGATGCCGGATTTGGACATCGTGTGCGGCAGCAGGACCTTGCGCTTGTTGGTGGCCATGGCGGGCGTTCCCTCTTAAAGCTTGCGTTCGAGGTTGGCGACGTAGCCGCGATTCCAGGTTGGCGCCAGATGCACCTCGTTCATCACGACATGTTTGGGCAGGCAGGCGACGTATCGGATCAGGTCGCCGCAATCGGCCGGCTGGACCATGCGCGCCCGCACCTCGGGCCCGACCGGATTGGGGCGCAGGTCCAGGATGGGCGTCGCGACCTCGCCCGGCAGGAAAACGGTGGAGCGGATGCCGTTCACACACTCCTGCATGTTCAGCCCATGGCTCATGGCGACGATGCCGTGCTTGGCGGAGACATAGATCGGCCCGGACACCCCGCCGATGAACCGCCCGGCCATGGAGGCGGTGTGGATCAGCACCCCGTCCTGCTGCGCACGCATGAAGGGCAGGGCGACGGTCACGCAATACATCGGCGCGATCAGGTTGCCGCTGACCATGTAGTGGATGCTCTCGGGGGTCAGCTTGTCCCAGTTGCGATCGACGATGTTCACGCCGGCGTTGTTGACCAGGATGTCCAGCCGGCCGATCTCGGCGCGGATGAAGTCCCCGACCTTGCGGACTTGGTCGGCGTCGGTCAGGTCGGCCTGCTGGATATGGGCGGTTCCGGTTTGGCGGATGCGGGCGGCGACGTTTTCCAGCGGCGCCAGGCGGCGGCCGGTCAGGATGATGGTGGCCCCTTCCTCGGCCAGGGCCAACGCGGCGGCTTCCCCGATGCCGGTGCCGGCGCCCGTGACCCAGGCGATCTTTCCATCAAGTTTTCCCACCGGCGTATCTCCCTGTTGCAAATCGGGCCGCATTCAACGGGAGGGGGTTGGTTCCGGCAAGCCCCGGACAATGCCCCGGGCAATAATCGCCTCGGGTGCGTAATCGGCGGGACTGGCAGGGCGGCAAATGCGTGACGGCGGCGCCCCGATCCCCTACAACGCGGCCCATGTTCCGCCGACCGGCCTCGTTCGCGCTTTGGGTGTTGGGCCTGCTGCTGTTGCAGTGGACGTTGGGAGTCCCTCCTGGCGGGCCGGCGCCTGGGTTGCACCTGGCCCATGGCGTCGGTGCGATGGGCCAGGTCTGTTCGGTCGATGGCGCCAGGCCAGACACCGCGCCGGGCTTGCCCGACCCGGAATCCGCCATTGGCGAGGCCTGTTGTTGGGCCTGCTCCGGTCCCTCGCTGGCCGTGGTGCCGCGTGTGACGGGCGTGTCGGTTCCGGTTGCCTATGCGACTTCCCCCGCGATCGTGGCGCGGGTGGGGCTGACGGTGCCACGGCCGACAGGCTTCAAGCCTCAATCGCGGGCGCCACCGGTCGTCGTCTGACGCGATTCCTGCCCGTATGCGCTGTCCGCCCGCGACCCTTGGGTGGCGGCCTGTCGCGACGGCCCCCAAGTTTTCGTTTCAAGGACCCGAATCATGATCTCACGTCGGCAAGCCGCGGTTTATGCGGCCGCTTTTCTCGCCCTGTGCCTCATTTCCGTTGCCCATGCCCAAACCGGCACAATGAGCGTCGACAAATCCTGGACCCGGGTTGCCCAGCAAGGCGGTGTCGGGGGCGTCTTCCTGACCTTGCGCAACGCCGGTGCTCAACCGGACAAACTGGTGTCGGTCAACTCGCCGGTGTGCAAGTCCGCCGAATTGCATACGACAATCAAGGACGGCGACGTCATGCGCATGCGCCCGGTTCCCTCCATCGACGTGCCCGCCGGGGGCAGCGCCGAACTGCGGCCCGGCGGACTGCATGTGATGCTGATCGGGTTGTCGCAACCCTTGGTCCAGGGCAGCAAGATCCCGTTGAGCCTGACATTCGAGCGTGCCGGCACGGTGACGGTGGAAGTTGTTGTCGAAGCGGCCGGTGCCGCGCGCCCGGCCGCCCAACACGCGCATTGAGCGCGATCGCTTTGAACGGGAGCCGGTCGCTGAGCCGGCTCGCGAGCTTCGATCCCCGCCGGTGCATGCCGCCGACGATGCCTGACCTGGTCCGGTTTGCCGGTCTGTCTACGCGGTACAGCCTGACCGCGTGCCTCAAACCCGCGCCGATCGGATTTTGAAATGGTCCGACATGCGTTCGGTCATCCTGGTCAGGGTGACCGAGCGTGCGTCCCCGACTATCGCGCCAGAAAGCGCCGCACGATGTCGATCTGGCTGGCCACGTTCAACGCGGGCGCGTGGCCGCAGCCGGGAATTTCCGCGATGACCGCTTTCGGACCGCGTTGTGTCATCGCCTGGGCGACGTCAGGCAGCAACAGGTCGGAGTTGACGCCGCGCAGCACCAAAGTCGGCATGGTCAGCGCGTCGTAGGCGTCCCATTGCTCGAAATCCTGGGGGTGGGCGAAGAACTGGCGCGCGATGGCCGGGTCGTAATGGGTGGTCACCCGCCCGTTCGGCAGCCGCCGCATGCCGGTTTCCGCCATCCGGCGCCATTGCGCGTCGGTATGGACACCGAACGGCGCGTAGATCGTGCGGAAATAGGTTTCCAACTCCGTCACCGTGGCGAAATCGGGCGGGGCGCCGACATAGGTGCGGATCCGCTCGAAGGATGCTTGCGGAAAGGTTGGGCCGATATCGTTCAGCACCATGTGGCTGATGCGGCCTCGTAACGTGGTGGCGCCAGCGGCGATGCCCAGCGCGCCGCCCATGGATGTCCCGAGGAAGCGGAAGCGATCCAGGCCGAGCGCATCGGCGAAGGCGGCGGCTTGTCGCGCATAGGCGGTGAAGCAGTAGTCACGGTCGGGATACTTGCTCCATTCCGACAGGCCGCGACCGATCGTGTCGGGACAGATGACCCGATAGGTGTCGGACAAAGCGGCGGCGAGATCGTCGAAATCCCGCCCGGTGCGCGCCAGCCCGTGCCACAGCACCAGCGGGGGCGCATCCAGTGGCCCCCATTCGGTGTGGTGCATCTCCCAATCCACGACCTGTGTGTAGATGGAGCGTGGGGCGGTCTCGCTCATCCCAGGGTGGCCCGGGCCTGCATGGAGATTCCGCCGCCGGGCCCCATGGCGAACAGATCGGCCTCGTTGTCGTTGACCATCCCGCCGGCCAGGGTGAACGGTCCGACATCGAAGATCGGCGCGCGTGCCCGCATCACGAATTTCAGCAGCGGACGGCGGGTGTTGTCCCGCAGCAGGTCCAGCAGGCATTGCTGCGAAAACGGGCCATGCACGACCAGGCCGGGATAGCCTTCCACGTTCATCGCGTAGGGACGGTCGTAGTGGATGCGATGCGGATTGAAGGTCAGCGCCGAGTAACGGAACAGCGACACCGGATCGGGTGTGATGGTGCGGGTCCAGGTCTGGCCGCCCGGTGGAGGCTCGTTCCTGGGGATACCGGATTGCGCGCCCGGCGGCACGGCTTCGCGAAACACGCTGACGGCGTCTTCCGTTATTGCCAAGCCGAGCGGGGTGTAGATACGGCGGGTCTGGGTAGCGACGATCAGGGTGCCGGTCGAGCCCTTGCGCAATTGCACGTCGCTGAACTCGGTTTCCCGACGGAGTTTGTCGCCGACCAGGATCGGGGCATGGAAGGTCAGGGTCGCTCCGGCATACATGCGCCGTGGCAGCGGCATCTTCGGCAACCCGCCGCGTTCCAGCGGCAACCCGTCGGCGCCCAGCGACGCCAGACGGCTGGGTTCCGGGAAATAGGCCAGATGCCAGCCGGGTGGGATGGGCTCGCCTTCGACCGGGGCGGTTTCGTCGCGGTCGAACGTGACCACCATGCCGCGCAGCGGGGCGGCGATGGCCAGGTCGTGGTCTTCGACCTTGCGGCCGAGTTGCGCGCGGATCGGTTCGATGTCGATCTCAGCGCCAGGGAAATCAGGCATGGAGGGTCCATCCTTGCAGTTGCGCGGCTTCCTCGCGGCAGCGTTCCGGTCCGCCGAGGACCTGGCGGTTGAACATGATCCGTTTGAACCAGTAATGAAGGCCGAGCAGGTCGGTGAACCCCATGCCGCCATGGGCTTCGGTGGTGATGCGGGCGACATCGCGCGCCACTTCGGCCAGATGCGCCTTGGTATGGCAGGCGGTCAGTCGGGCTTCGTCTTGGATCGCGTCCTGGGCGTGGGCCGCGTACCAGACCATGCCACGGCAGGGTTCCAGCACGGTCACGCAGTCGGACAGCATGTATTTCACGCCCTGGAAGCTGCCGATGACGCGGCCGAACTGAACGCGCTCCTTGGCGAAGGCGACGGCGGCATCCAGCATATGCTGCGCGGCGCCCATGGTGTCGGCGGCCAGAACGACCCGCCCGGCATCCAGCACGGTCTGCGCGGCGACCAAGGGCGCGTTGGCGGCGCCCAGCCGTTCGGCCGGCGCGGCATCGAAGGTGACATCCGTCATCGGGCGGGTGCGATCGATGCTGCGGTTGACCTTTGTCGATACGCCTGTCGCGTCGGCCGCCACGACGGCGGCATGACCATCGGGCAGATAGACCAGGAAATGCGTGGCGGACGCGGCATCCATTACGCCGGTAATCCGGCCCGAGAGGCGTCCATCCTCCAGCGAGGCGCGCGCGGTTCCGGTCTGGCCGCCGAACCCGGAGAAGGCGACCGCGACGCGGATTTCACCACTGGCAATGCCGGGCAGATACTCGTCCTGCTGGGCCTCGGTGGCGCTGTCGATGAAGGCCAGCGGCGCCATCACCAGGCTGCCGGCAAACGGCACCGGGGCGGCGGCATTGCCCAGCGCCTCGGCCGCCACCGCGGCGTCCAAGATGCCGAGGCCAGCGCCGCCAAACCGTTCCGGCACGATCAGCCCGTGCAGGCCGAGTTCCGCCAATCCGTTCCACAGTGATGGATCGAAGCCCATGCCGGGTTCGGCCAGGGCCCGCAGCCGGTCCATCGGCAGGCGGTCTTTCAGGAAGGAGCGCAACGAATCGTCGAATTGGCGTTGTTCCAGGGAAAGCCCGAATTCCATCAACCCCTCCCGATCGCAACGGTGCCTTGCACCTTGGGCTCGCGCGGCAAGTCCAGGCCGCGTTCGCCGATGATGTTCTTCTGGATGTTGTTCGACCCGCCGCCGATCATCAGCCCGACATCGTACATGTAGTCGATGTTCCAGGTGGTGGCATCGTCGTCTTCCGCGTCCTCGCCCGCGGATTCGTAGGGCAGGCCGGCCGCGCCAAGCGCATCGACGGCGAGGGATGAGAGGCGGAAGCCCAGCATGGTGCCGCCGTATTTGACGATCATCCGCTTCACGCCGGAATCGACATCCTGCGCGGCCTCGGTCAGCAGGCGGAGATTATGCGCTTTCCAGGCAATGACCTCACCCTGCAGGCGCAACAGCCGGTCGCGGTATTCGGAGATGCGGATGAGCGGCACGCCGTCGATTTCGGACTTCTGCAACAGCTTGATCAACTGTTCCAGGCGCGCGGTCATCTTGCCGGCGTCGCCGATCATCAGCCGTTCGTGCTTCAGGGTCACGTTGGCGACATACCAGCCCTTGCCACGGCCGAGAACGATCTGGGTTTCCGGGACTTTGACGTCGGTGAAGAAGACTTCGTTGAACTCGCTGCGTCCGGTCATGGTTTTCAGTGGGCGGCGGTCCAGGCCGGGGCTGTTCATGGACAGCAGAAGATAGGACAGGCCTTCATGCTTGGATTTCTCCGGTTCCGTCCGGCACAGCAGGAACATCATGTCGGCGTAATGAGCGGAACTGGTCCAGATCTTCTGCCCGTTCACCACCCAGAACCCGTCCTTCAGTTCGGCCTTGGTTTGCGCGTTGGCGAGGTCGGAACCATTGCCGGGTTCGCTGTAGCCCTGGCACCAGATGATGTCGCCGCGGATGGTGGGGCCGACATAGGCTTTCTTCTGTTCGTCGGTGCCGACTTCGAGCAGGGTCGGCACCAGCATGGAAATGCCCTGGTTGGTCAGGCCGGCATAGACATTGGCGCGTCCGAACTCTCCGGCGATGACGGCGGAGGCCATGACGTCGGGCTTGGCGCCGAAGCCGCCGTATTCCTGGGGGATGGTGCGGCCGGCGTAACCGTGCTCGACCAGCAGTTTCTGCCAGTCCAGGGTCTTCTGATCGGGCCGCTTGCGCCCGCCGCCGACCTTGGGCGATTTGTGGCCATGCGTGGCGATGAAGGCGCGGATTTCCGCCTGCAGCGCCTGGTATTCCTCGGACAGGGCTAGGTCCATGGGTTCCTCCTGGTCTGGTTGGACGGATTGTAGCGCGGTCCTGGGCGGACGCCAAAAAGGTTGACTTGTCGCGGCCGAAGAACATGTGCTTTTCGACGAGAGGCAGGTGTGCGGGCATGTCTGGCGACCGGCAACATTTTCTGGCCGATCGGCGGGCTGCCGTCTATGACTGGCAACAACGAATATCAGGGGGTTCCATCATGGCAAAAGCAACCATCGCAGCCAAACCAAGAGTCATCGCGATCGCGAAGCAGCGTGACCTGGCCTGCAAGACCCTGCTTCAGCAGGCGCGCGCCATCGTCGATGCCGAGGGTTCCGATGAGGCCGCGCTGCAGAAACTCAAGACCCTGCTGATCGCGCTGGCAGGGCAGGGGCCGACCTTGTTCCCGACCGCCGATTTCCCCATGCCGGACGCGCAAGGCCGCAACCATGTTCTGGCGGTGGAGGACGGGGACGGCATGGGTCTCTATCTGACCATCGCGCTGCCGGGCAAAGAAGCCGCGCCGCACGACCACGGCATCTGGTGTGTGAACGCCGCGATCTCCGGCAAGGAACTGCACAAATTTTTCCGCCGCACCGATGACGCCAGCCGGCCAGGGCGGGCCATGGTGGAGGAAATCGGCCAGTCGCTGGTGGCTCCTGGCCTGGGTATGGTCATGACCGACCATGCCATCCACGACACCGTCGTCATCGGCGACGAACCGGCCATCGGGCTGGCGCTGTATGGCTATGCCTTGGTCCGCTTCCCGTCGGTGGTCTGGTTCCATCCCGCGTTTTCCAGCACGCGGGCCTCCCCCAGCCGCCGTCCGGCGGAGGTCGCGGTATGAGCTTCAAGGTCACCATCGCCAATACGGGCGAAACGATTACCTGTCCCTCGGACCTGCCCATCCTGCATGCGGCGATCCATGCGGGGATCGACTACCCCTATGCCTGCGCGTCCGGAAATTGCGCGATGTGTATTTCCGACCTGAAGGCAGGAGACGTCTCGATGCTGGCGCATGGCGACGGGGCGCTGAGCGCCGAACAGAAAGCGAGCGGAAAAATCCTCGCCTGTCGGGCACGCCCGCGTTCGGATGTCCAGATCGAATGGTTGGGGCGCGGGCGGAAGTAGTCCTGTCGGCACCGTCGGCGATCGATCCCGACAGGTCCACACGACGCCGAGTCCGATGCCGCGCCGACCCCGTCGCGAGATCGGCGCCTTCCCGATCCGGAAAGGCGCCGATCGGCGAAACTCAGCCCGCCTGCAACAGGTGGATGACGCGCGACGCCACCAGTTCGCGGGTCTTCGCCCCATAGGCGGCCATGTGCGGGGAGGCCGCATGCGCCTTCAGGTGATCCGGCGATTCCCACTTCTCGATCACGACGAAGGTGTCGTCGCCGTATTTGGTGGGGGAGCCATCGGCATCGATCGCCGGGCCATACTCGATGCAGCCGGCTTCGGCATGCACGGCGGGGATGTTGGCATGGAAGGCCGCCAGGATTTCCGCGCGCTTGCCCGGTTTGGCGGTGATGAAAGCCAGAACGTGGATCATGGTGTCTGCTCCTTGTTTTGTGTTTGCAGTCCGTTCGATGGCACACGCCGTGCCGCCGAACGCGGTTGGATCGAGTCTCGTCCGCCTCGACGGGTGGAACCCGACCGTGATCGGCCGGGTAGACAAGAGACGGGCGCGCCGCTTGTGTATGATGCGTCAAACGATCGGGGAAACGAAGCCATGAGCTATGAGACGCCCTATGCGGGTCTGAAGGTGGTCGATCTCAGCCAGGGGGTCGCCGGCCCGTATTGCGGGATGATGCTGGCTCAATACGGCGCGAATGTCATCAAGGTGGAGCCGACCGACACCGGCGACTGGTCCCGAGGCTTGGGCACGATCTATGGCGATCACACCGCCTATTCGATTCCCGCGAATATCGGCAAGCGCTCCATCGCCCTGGATCTGAAAAGCGACCGAGGCCAGGAAATCGTCTGGCGCCTCATCCAGGGTGCCGATGTGTTCCTGCAAGGCTTCCGTCCCGGCGTGATCGACCGGCTGGGCTTCGGCTACGACGCGGTCTCGGCCCGGGAGAAGCGACTGCTCTACGTGTCCGTCTCCGGCTTCGGCCAGCGCGGGCCTTTGGCCGAGCGCCCGGCAATGGATCCGGTGTTGCAGGCCTATACGGGGTTGATGGCGGAAAATGTCGGCCAGGACGGCATTCCGCACCGCATCCCAATCATCTCCATCGACATGAGCACGGCCATTTTCACCTTCACCGCCGTCGCCGCCGCCCTTCACGCCCGCCGCGACGAACCGCTCGGCCGCCACATCGAGGCCAGTCTGATGCAGGGGGGCGCCGGTTTGCAGGTGGTGCGCATGATGGGCTCTTACCTGGATGGCGGCGCCGCGCGCCCGTCGATCCCGCCCAGCGGCATCTACAAAACCGCGGATGGCTGGATCAACATCACCGTGGTCCGCCAGTGGGAATGGGAGGGCTACTGCAAGGCCGTGGGCCAGGAGCATCTGGCGGCGGATGAGCGCTACCTGACCTCGACGGGGCGGGAGCCGCATACGGCCGCATTGGACGCGATCCTGCGACCGCTGCTGGCATCCGCGCCCACGGCGGATTGGTCGGCCAAACTCGCGGCGAACCGAGTGATGCATGAGCGGCTGAACAGCTACAGCGATTTCCTGAAACAGCCGCATGTCGCGGAAAGCGGCGCCGTCGCCTGGACCAGCCATCCGCATGTGCCACAACAGATCCCACTGGCGAATCTGATCGGAATGCCGCCCTTTACCGACGGGGCGCCTCGTACGATCGCACCCGGCAAGGGAGAACATACGGCCGCGATTCTGGCCGAACACGGATACTCCGAGGCGGAGATCGCCGATATGGCAGCGGCCGGCGTGGTGGTGATGGGGTAGAAGGCGGCTTCGGCCGCCCTCAGCCGCCCATCCGCAGCGCGACCCGGCCGAGCGGTCCAAAATCGGCAGTGACGTCCTGGCCGGCGTCGGTCGGGTAGGGGGGCAGGACGGTGCCCGTGCTGATGAAGTCGCCGGCCTTCAAGCCGCGGCCCATTCCGGCCAGAGTATTGGCCAGCCAGGCCGCCGCTCCGAACGGTCCGCCATCGACGTTGCGGCCCTCGCCCGTCGCGACCACCGCGCCGTTCACCGACAGGGAAACCGCGATCGACGGAAGATCCAAACCGGCGAAATCGGTGATCGGCGTCCCGGTCACCCAATAGCCATGCGCCGCATTGTCGGCGGCCAGGTTGGGTGCACCGGCCTCGGCCCAGGGGGAGAAGCAGGACCCGACGACCTCAATCACCGGCAGCACCGTCCGCGTCGCGGCGGCAATCTGTTCGGCGGTGTAGGGCGCCTGCGCGGGGGGCAGGTCGCGGTCGATCTGCAACCCGATTTCCGGTTCATGGGCACGGAAGAAGCCAGGGGCGTTTGGCAGGTGCGCCGGTGATGCGCTGGTGATCGAGTGATACAGGCGGCCGAAGAACGGCGCTTGGATCTTCAAATGCGCCCGCGCCACCTGGTTGGTCGCGCCGATCTTGTAACCGATGGCGCGGTCGCCACGCTCGCTGACCAGAATGGTCTCGAACGCGGACTGGATCCGGTAGGCCGTCGCCAGGTCGGGCGGCACGTAACGGATGCTCGCCACTGGATGCGGTGTCCGGAGGTCGCGATGCTCGATCAGCAGCCGAGCCGCGGCCTCGATGTCAGTGTCGTTTAAGGTCACGGTCTAGCTCCTGTCGCATGCCTCTGGTTCGTGGTCCTGCGCAATCATCGGGGGGGTGTTGGGACGCCTCATGCCGGACGCCAGTTGAAGCGGCTCTCCAGCCAGCGCCGCAAGTCCCTGCGGGCGGCCTGGCCGGACGCAATGGCCGCGCCCGTTGCGCTGGCCTCCGCACCGCCGATCACCCGCACGCCCAACGGCAGCGCCTCCGCCTGCACGTCCGGCGAGGCCATTGCCTCGGCCCCGGCGCGCCGCCACAACGCCACCGCCGCGGCAAGGGTCAGATGCGGCAAGACCAGCATGAATTCCAGTTGCGACGCGACCGAAGCGGCAAGCCAGGCGTCGTAAAGCGGGCCGCCAATGGGACCGCGGTTGGCCGCATGAGCTTCCGCCAGGGTTGGGACGTCGGGCAGGAACTGACAACGGATCGGCTTGCCGGTCTCATCCCGCGCGCCCAAGCTGAACATCGGCACGCCCCCCGCGGGCAGCAGCGCCATCGAATGCTCGACCACCTGGTGTCCGCGCAGGAAGATCGCATCGACCTCGCCACGCTCAAAACTGGCGATCTGAGCCTCCGGTGAGCGCGGTGGCACCAGCACGGCGCGGGCGCCCATCAGGTCGATGCCCAGAATCGCAGGCAGGTCGGTGCTGGCCGGTCCGGTCGCGGCCAGTCGAATTGGGCGATTGGGGGAAAATGCGCCGGCGCGCGCGATCAGGGTTGCCGGAGCAACCGCGGCCATGACCGGCACCCATTGGCCGACATCGTATTGGGCGCGGGGATCGCCGACCAACCAGGAGATCGCCGCGTCGCCCGGGGCGAGCATGACGGTTCGTCCGTCCGGTTCTCCGCGTGCCAGGAATTGATTGGCCCCGGTGACGCCGTCGGCGGCCCCCACGGTGGTCAGTCGGAGGATCGCGGCCGGCGGCAATCCCTGGGCAAGGGCGGGTTGCACCACTCGTCCCCAGCGATCCAGGTTGCCACCATCGGGGCCGGCGACCAGCATGGTCGCAACGTCGATCGGCGCTTCGACGGCGGTCGCCCAAGCGCTGCCGGTTCGACCTGCCAGCGGCAGGCTTCCCAACAGCATCAGTATCTTACGCCGACCCATGTCCGGCAGGGTGTCGGTCATTTTAAGGCCTTCTCCCGCGTGAAGCCCAACCCGACGGGCTAACCCCCTGGTTCTGCATAGACGGGTCCGCATGGTATGGCCAGCGAGGGGCGCGCCGGGAACGGGCGGGCCGGCGAGCATCCGTCAATTGATCAGGCTCGCCAGGCGGCATTTGATGGTGTCGGCGACAAAGAGTGCCAAGGCCTGGATGGTGCGGGGCGGGTTCAAGCCGGCCGCGGTCACGACGATCGCGCCATCGACGATGAGCAGGGTCTGCACGTCGTGGCTGCGTCCCCATACGCTCGCCACCGGCCGCTCCTGGGCGGTGACCATCGGCGCGTGTCGCTGGTCCGGAGAGATGCACCTGCCAAGGATCAGTCCTTGGCGTGAGTCCGCGCTTCCCGCTCTATCGCCGCGACAATCATGGCGCGCGCTTCGGCGGCGTCACCCCAGCCGATCACCTTGACCCATTTGCCGGGTTCCAGGTCCTTATAATGCTCGAAGAAGTGCTGGATCTGTTCCAGCGTGATCTTCGGCAGGTCGGTGTAGTTGTGCACGTTGACATAGCGTTGGGTCAGCTTGGGTGAGGGGACCGCGATGATTTTCTCATCCCCGCCGCCTTCGTCGTCCATCTTCAGCACGCCGACCGGGCGGACGTTGATCACCGCGCCGGGGATGATCGGGCGGGTGTTGGCGACCAGCACGTCGATCGGGTCGCCATCGTCGGACAATGTGTGTGGGACGAAGCCGTAATTCCCGGGATAACGCATCGGCGTGTAGAGAAACCGGTCCACCACCAGGGTGCCGGCCGCCTTGTCCATCTCGTATTTGATCGGCTCCCCGCCGATGGCGACCTCGATGATGACATTGACGTCTTCGGGTGGGTTCTTGCCGATCGCTATGGCGTCGATGCGCATGGGTTGCTCCGGGTTCGTTCGCTGAACCATAGGGGCGCGATCATTCGGCTGCCAGAGCGCGGGTAGGTCGGCGTCTCCCCGGCCGGTGGACGCGCGCGTGGCCGTATGCCCCTGGACGGACCAGGCGGCCTATCCTTGCGTGCGATCGGAAACGATTTCGCAACACATCCGCGGGTAATGTCGAACGACGAAGAGGATTTGCGGTACAGGCGGCGATCGACCTGCTTCGATCCTGGGTGGTCACCGTCGACGGCAGACCCGTAGGGACGCCGGTGCCCTGTGTCGGAGGCGGTTCGCCACCGCCGTGCGGCCCGCGCCCGGGGGGCCGCCAATCGGATCGGAACCGGTGTTCCCGGAGTCGGGGAGGCTGGCAGATCCACGCCACACATACCGAGCCGAGGCGGCCGGATAGGACGTACAGGGATGATCGAACACGAAGTGACGGGTTGGATACGACCGGGACCGATCGGCCTAGCAGCCTGTCGGACTCGGGATTTTCGATCAATAACGACGGCTGTTCGGCTGCGCCGGCGCGGTCATCAGACCGCCGGCGGCGCCCCGATCACGTCCTGACTGGCTTCATATCGGCCCGGAGGTGGCGTCACGGCCGACCCA
>CALQHT020000116.1 GCA_943330455.2 Nitrosovibrio sp. Nv4
GTTTGAGAAGGCTGTGTATGACTGTATTCCTGTGCGGTTCCATGTGATTCGACCCTGTCCCGATTCGCGGTGTTGCGATGGGTTCGAGTCGAATCCATAAATATGGAAAGTACAAGTTATTTAAACCGGACAGCCGTGGACTTGATCCAGCAAGCCGCCCCCTACCGTCGAAGCGCGGGTTCTCCGATCCTGCTCGCCAATGACGAGGGCGGCGCTGCGTCGGTCGATCATTTGGGCCGTTGGAATCAGACCATTCGTCACGTGGGTCAGGATCACCGACGCACGTTCGCCAAGGCAGGTGCAGGACGTCTGACAGGTCTCGGACCCACGACATCGCGCCATGGCCGCCGCCTCCAACTGCTCCCCTCAAGCCGCGACATCACCCCCCGCCCGCCGCATGGCAAACGGACACTGCCCCAACCCCTCGGCGCACATCTGCCCGCCCAGATGGCTGCACAGCCCCGGCCCATGCGCGCATGCCCCCCGAACCAGATCCGCCAAAGCCGCAATGAACGCCGGAGCCACCGACTGGGTCGGAACCCGGAAATACCCCGGCACGCTGGATCGTTCCGCCAGATGCCGGTATTCGATATCCAGTTCCACCAGGGTCTCGGAATGCTCCGACACAAAAGCGATCGGGACCACGATCACCGCGGTCTTGTCGCGACCGGCGCGCTCGATTTCCTCATCCGTGCTGGGACCGATCCATTTCTGTGGCGTGGCGCGGGACTGGTAGCACACCGACCAGTCCAGATCGGCCTCTCCCCACGCAGCCAGCACACCGGCGACCGTCTGCTCGATCTGCCACTGATACGGATCGCCGCCCTTCACGATGCTCTCCGGCAAGCCATGCGCGGAAAACAGCACCCGCAGCCCAACCGCCGGGTCCAAACCCGCCCGTGCCGCCTGATAGGCCTCGCGGACCAGGGCCGCCGTCGCCGCCAGATACCCCGGATCGGTGGAGTAACAACACAGCGCCGTCGTCTCCGCCATCAACCCCACTTGCGCCGCAGCCGCCCGCCAGGCGGTCAGCGAACTGCCGGTCGTGGTGGTCGAGTATTGCGGATACAGCGGCAGCAGCACCACCCGATCCGGCCCCCACGCCTTCACCGCCCGCGCCGCTTCCAGGCTGAACGGATGCCAATAGCGCATCGCGATGAAGCACTTCGCGTCCATATCCGGCAACGCCGCCTCCAATGCCGCGGCCTGTGCCTGGGTCAGTTCCAGCAGCGGAGACCGCCCCCCCAGCAAGGCATAGTTCTCGGTCGCGGGTTTCAGGCGCGCCCGGGTGATGATCCGGGCCAGAAACGGCCGCACGAAGAACGGCACCCGCAGGATCGCGGGGTCGGAAAACAGGTTCATCAGGAAGGGCCGGATCGATTCCGGCCGATCCGGCCCGCCCAGATTGAACAGGACGATGGCGACCCTATCCGGCATGCGAACCCCCCGCACCTCGAACCGAGGCCACCAGAGCGGCGACATGCTCGGGCGGGGTGTGCGGCACGATCCCGTGCCCCAGGTTGAACACGAAGGGCCGGCCGCGCATCGCGCTCAGCACCGAATCAACCTCCCGCAGCATGGACTCGCCGCCCGCCACCAACGCCATCGGATCCAGATTGCCTTGCAGCGCAATCCCCGCCGGCAGCATCGCGGCGGCGCGCACCGGGTCCATGCCGGTATCCAGCCCGATCGCATTGGCGCCAGTCGCCGCATACTCGGCCAGCATCACACCGGCCAGCCGAGGAAACCCAATGATCGGCACCGTTGGAAACCGCTGTCGCAGCGCCGCGATGATCCGCCGCGTCGGCGCCACCACATGGGCGCGGAACAGCGATGGCGACAGCACCCCGGCCCAGGAATCGAACAGCATCAGCGCCTCTGCCCCGGCTTCCGCCTGGGCGGCCAGATACTCGATCGTGGCCTCGGTCAGGACGTCCATCAGGCGGGCAAACAACGCCGGATCGGCATAGGCCAGCGCTCGGGTGGCGGCGAAATCGCGAGACCCGCCGCCTTCCACCATGTAGCAGGCGACGGTGAACGGCGCCCCGGCGAACCCGATCAGAGCGGTGGACTCGAACCCCTCCGCCGTCAGACCGGCGCGGACCCGACGCACCGTCTCCATGATCGGCGCCACGGCCCCGGCGACCCGAGCCGGGTTCAGCGCCGCAACCCCCGCGGCATCGCGCAGGCGGGGCAGCACCGGCCCCTCCCCTTCCTTGAACGCCAGGCCATGCCCCAGCGCCCAGGGCAGGATCAGGATGTCGCTGAATAAAATGGCGGCGTCGAACTGGTAGCGACGGATCGGCTGCAACGTGACTTCGGCCGCCAGGTGAGGCGTGGTGCACAGCGCGATGAAATCCGGCACCGTCGCCCGAATGGCGCGGTATTCCGGGAGATACCGGCCGGCCTGGCGCATCAGCCATAGCGGCGGCGGCCAGACCGCCTCGCCTTGCAGGGCGCGGATCAGGGGTTTTTGCGAGACGGCCGCATTCATACCGGGATCATGCTCCGATGGGTTGGTGTCACGGTAACCTCGCTGGACAGGCCGACCGAATCCGCCGACCGTTCATACCGACCGACCTGACCACCGACCTGACCACCGACCGGGGCACCGATGCATCGCTCCCTCGTCCCCTCATCGTCATTGCCGGGCTTGACCCGGCACCCCACGCTTCAACGGCGCGGGGCTAGTTGCCGGGTCAAGCCCGGCAATGACGATGAGGGGACGAGGATGTACATCGGTATATCGGTGCCGCGGTCCATGGTCAGGTCGATTGGTATCACATGGTCACGGCTGTCATGGACCGCCAGGACGGTCAAGGAGGCATTCATGCGTCGAGCGGTTATGGTCATTCTGGACGGTCTGCGCCGGGACTTCGTCGACGCGGACCGCACCCCGTCCCTGGTGCGATTCGCGGCCCAGGCAGAAAGGTTTCCCCATTTCCGCAGCGCCTTTCCGTCGGCCACCCGCGTCGTGTCCGCGACCTTCGCCACCGGCTGCCATCCGGCGCGCCACACCTTGCAGGGCAACGCCATGGCGTTGATGGAGGACGGCGTGCTGACCCCGCACGATGTGGGTCGGCCGGACTTCCTGCAACACAAACGCGCGGTGACCGGTCACTCGCTGGCGGTGCCCACCATGGCGCAACTCCTGGCCCCGCATGGCGGCGCCATTATCTTCAACAACGTCTCCCCCGGCGCCGCCTATGCGCATGATCCGGACGGGTTCGGCCATGTCTATCACCGCACCGGCTCCTTCGGCCCGGGGCGCGTGCCGGTCGCCGATCCGTTGGCAGTTGACCTCGACGCCGCCGGCGATCGCCAGATGACCGAACGCTTCGTGGCCGAGGTGATGCATGACCGCCGCCCGGCGTTAGCGGTGCTGTGGCTGGGGGAACCGGATCACATCCAGCACAATGTTCCCCTCGGATCCGCCGAACATCTGGCGGTGCTGCGAGAGGCGGACCGCAACGCGGCCCTGGTCATGCAAGCGGTGGCTACCGAACGGGCGCGCGGGGACGAAATCCTTCTGATCGTCGGCTCCGACCACGGGCATGAGACGGTCAAGGGCGTGATCGACGTGGAAGCCGAACTGATCGGGGCGGGGTTGAAGGCCGGGCCGGACTCGGCGGATGTGGTGGCGCTGGCGAACGGCACCTCCACCCTGATCTATCTGCATCCGGACCATGCGGACCGGCGGAATAGGATAGGCGATTTCCTGCGGTCATGCGCCTGGGCCGGGCAGGTGGTGCCGGCAGAGGCGCTGGATACGATCGGGCAGGCCGACCATTACGGGCTGGAATTCGCCGTTTCGATGGCGTGCGACAACGAGCCCAACGAATACGGCATCCCCGGTCGCGCCTTCGCCGCCAAGCCGCGCTGGGGCAAGGACGACCGGCTCGGCTGCGGCCAGCACGGCGGGCTGGCGCCCTATGAGCAGTCACCCGTGCTGCTGATCGACGGCCCTGGGTTCTCCGCCGGCGCAACCAGCGACGAACCGGTCCGGATCGTCGATCTGGCGCCCACCATCATGCGGCATCTGCAAGTGCCAGGTTCGGCTGCGATGGACGGTCGGCCCCTGCGCTCGCCCCTCTGAACGCGGCCATGGCGGTCAGGGCACCGACCACCCGCGTCATCGGCCCGGACCAGTCATGGATGCGGTCCTGGCGGAAGATCGTCAGGTCCGGATACCAGGGGCTGTCGTTGCGCCCGCTCAGCCAGCGCCAGCAATTGTCGTAGCGGTCCAGCAGGAAGACCTTCTTCCCCAGCGCGCCGGCGAGGTGGACGACCGACGTATCGACGCTGACGACAACGTCCAGATTGGCGATGATCGCGGCCGTATCAGCGAAATCGTCCACCGCCCCCATCGGGTCCAGCAGAACCATGTCGCAGGGCGGCGGATCGGCCTGACGCGCGGCCGGCCCGGTTTGCAGGCTGATCAGATGCGTGTTGGGCACCGATGCCAGAGGCGCGAAGGCGGCCAGGCGCGCCGACCGGCGACGATCGAGCGTCGAAAATCCCGACACCCACGGACGCGCCTGACCGGCCCAGACCAGTCCGACCCGCAGCCCATCGGCCGGCAGTTCCCGCGCCCAGGATGCCGCCAGCACGGGATCGGCGCGCAGATAGGGGCGGTCGGGGATGGTGTCGATCGTGGTCTGGAACGCGCGCGGCAGGCTGAAGAACGGACAATGGAAATCGTAGTCCGGCAGCCGGCCGGGGTCGCGCACGACGCTCACGCCCGGCAGAGTCGCCACCAGGCGCATCAAGGCCGGCGGCACCACGGCGTGCACCTCCGCCCCGCGTTCGGCCAGCAGCGGCAGATAGCGCATGAACTGCAACGTGTCGCCGAACCCGTCCTCATGCATCGCCAGGATACGGACGCCGCGCAGATCGTCGATCAGATCGAGCATCGGCAGCAACTGGCTGGCGGGCAGAGCCCGATGGCTGGGCAGCCGCAACCGCCATTCGAAGTCCGTCCAGGCATCCTTCCAGCGCCCGGCCCGCAGCAGCGCCACGGCGCGGTTGACCCGGATGCGCGCGTCTTTGGGACTCCGCGCCACGGCCTGGTCGTAAGCGGCGATCGCCTCGTCGAACCGCCCCTCCACCTTCAGCACCAGCCCCAGATTGGACCAGCCGCCGGCGGCCGCTTGGTCCAAATCGACCGCCTTGCGGAAATGCGCGATGGCGTCGCCGAATGTGCCGGTTTCGGCCAAGGCGAGCCCCATGAGATTGTGCGCCGCCGCGGTTCCCAGCGCATCGCGCAGCACGGAAATGGCGTCCATCGGCATGTCGTTGTCCAGCAGGAACTCCCCGAACTGCCGACGCAGGCGCATGTCGTTCGGCGCCAGCCGCAGACAGGCCCGGTACTGGCGCGCAATCAACGCGGTGGAGACCGGCGGGCGCAATTCCGACAGGTCGCGGCAAGGATGCGGATGGTTCGGGCGCGCGCGGGACACGCGATCCAGGACCGGCGCGGCGCGTGACGCCTCCCCGGTGGCGGCAATGGCGAGGCCCAGCAGCAGCATCGCCTCGATATCGGTCGGGTTGATGGAGACCATCGCGCGGGATTCGGCTTCCGCGTAGGACCATTTGCCCGATTGCAGATGCCGTAACGCAATCGCGAGCCCTTGGGTTCGATCCAGCCCCTTCATCGTCGAAAATCCCCGGTTGTCAGAAACCCAGGGTCGCAGACAAACTTTAATCGCCGGTAAACGCTCGGCGGGACGTTCGGGGGGACCTAGCCTTGGGGCGGAGCTCCAAGGCCTTCGTCCCTTCCTCCAGCCGCCGCCGCGTTGCAACCCGAGACGAACGTGCCATTTATGCTATCTTGCCCGAAATCGCCGCCCACCCGGGCGGCAGCCGCGCCGCAAGCCGTCATTCGCAGGGACCAAAACGCACGTGACCGAAACCATCCAACTGACCCGACTGCCCTCCGGCCTGACCGTCGTGACCGAGCGCATGGACCGGGTCGAGACCGTCTCCTTCGGCGCCTATGTCGCCACCGGTTCCCGCAATGAGCACGCGGATGAAAACGGCGTGTCCCACTTCCTGGAACACATGGCGTTCAAGGGCACCGAACGCCGCTCCGCCGCCGCCATCGCCGAAGAGATCGAGGCCGTGGGCGGTCACCTGAACGCCTACACCGCCCGGGAACAGACCGCCTATTACGTGAAGGTGCTGAAGGAAGACACGGCGCTCGCCGCCGATATCGTCGGCGACATCCTGACCCATTCCACCTTCGAGCCCGAAGAACTGGAGCGCGAACGCGGCGTCATCCTGCAGGAAATCGGCCAGGCCAACGACACCCCCGACGACATCATCTTCGACCATTTCCAACACGCGGCCTTCCCCGACCAGCCGCTCGGCCGGCCCGTCCTGGGGTCCGAGGACGGGATCAAGGGCATGCCGCGCGCCATGCTGACCGGCTACATGAAGCGGCATTACGCCCATCCGAACGTGGTGATCGCCGCCGCCGGCAACCTGCATCACGACGATATCCTGGACATGGTCGGGCGCCATTTCGGCGACCTGCCGACCGAACCGCCGCCGTCCATGTCCACCGCGACCTACAAAGGCGGGGAGTTCCACGAGGAGCGTGACCTGGACCAGGTCCATATCGTCCTGGGCTTCCCGTCCGCCGGGTTCGGCGATCCCGACTATTACCCGACTCTGCTGCTGTCCACCTTGCTGGGCGGCGGCATGTCGTCTCGGCTGTTCCAGGAAGTGCGGGAAAAGCGGGGGTTGGTCTATTCCATCTACTCCTTCAGCGCGCCCTATGTGGATGGCGGGCTGTTCGGCATCTACGCCGGCACCGGCGAAAGCGAGGCCGCCGAACTGATGCCCGTCGCGCTGGCCGAATTGCGCAAGGTGCAGACCGAAGTGACCGAGGCCGAACTGGCTCGCGCCCGCGCCCAGGTGAAGGCGAGCCTGCTGATGTCGCTGGAAAGCACCGGCAGCCGGTGCGAGCAACTCGCTCGGCAAATCCAGATCTTCGGCCGTGTCGTGCCGACGGCGGAAACCGTCGCCAAGCTAAACGCGGTAACGCCCGAGGACATCCAACGCGCGGCCGTGCGCCATTTCCGCGGCACCCCGACCCTGGCCACGATGGGTCCGGCGAGCCGGGTGCCGAAGCTGGCGGAAATCGCGGAGATTTTGGCGGCCTGATCGGAACGCGGTGCCCGGGTCAGCCAGACCGGGGCATCGCGGCCAGAATCGCTTCCTCGACGTCCCGCAGCCGATCCTTGCCGAAATACATCTCGGTGCCGACAAAGAACGTCGGGCTGCCGAAATTGCCGCGCGCGACGGAATCCTCGGTATTGGCAATCAGCCGGTCCTTGATCGCCTGGTCCTGGGTCGCGGCGAGGAGCGCTTTGCCGTCGATGCCCGATTGGTCCAGCGCCTGGCGGATGATGTCGGGGTCGTCCATCTTCTTCGGCTCCTCCCACATATGGGCGAACACCGCGTCGACGTAACGTTCGAAAAACCCGTCCCTGTCGGCTGCCACCGCGCCGCGCATGATCTGCATCGTGTTGACGGGAAAATACGGGTTGCGTTGGAACCGCGACAGGGCGTGCCGGCGAACGAAACGTTCGGTTTCGAGACGCGCATACTCGTTCTTGTTCTTGATGCCCTTGAACTGCACCATCGGCGACTGGTTGTTGGTCAGCCTGAAGACGCCGCCCAACAGCACGGGGACATAGGTGAATCGGACGCCGGTCCGCGCCTCGATGGCCGGCAGCACCTTGTGGCAGAGATAGGCGTTGGGACTGCCGAAATCGAAATGGAACTCCAGGTTGGTCGTCATGGATCGGGCGACTCCTTGGCTTGGGATGTTATGGCTTCGGCGGCGTGTTGCGGACAACCGCCTGACGATAGGCCGGTCGGTCGGTCATGCGGGTATTGTAGGCCATCGCGCGAGGATCGACGGGCACGCCGTAGTTGACCGCCCAACTCAGGCAGGTCGCAAGCAGCATATCGGCCGCCGTCAGCCGATCGCCGAACAGGTAGGGGCGATCCTCGGCCAGTTGCCGCTCCACCGTGCGCATCTGCTGGCCGAAATACGCGGCGGCCGAGTCGCAGACATCTGGCGCCGGTCCATATATCTCGGACAAATAACGATGGCGGCGGATCACGTAAAGCGATCCGGCGTCAAGCTCGGTCATAATGAAGAAGCACCACTCCAGGCATTTTGCGCGTTCCTGCGCGGCACGCGGCATCAGCGCGTTTTCATCGGACGCATAGGTGTCGGACAGATAGGCGATGATGGCGGCACTTTCGGTGATCGTGAAGGTGCCGTCTTGCAGCAGCGGTATTTTTTGACGCGCGGTGAGTGCTGTATATTCCAGTGTCTTGGTCTCTCCCGTGCGAGGCTGGATCGGCCGGCTTTCGTAATCCAGGCCCAGTTCCGCCAGCGCCCAATGCGCCCGCAGCGCGCGCCCTGTGCCGGCACCCCAAAGAACGAGACGCTTATGCTCGGTCATGTCAGCTCTCTTTGCCAGGGTTTGCAGCCGCGGATCGTGCCGCGCCGGTTGCCTTCAGGGCCTCGATTTCATCCGCCGAATAGCCAAGTTCGGTCAGGATCCGGTCGGTATGTTCGCCAATGCGTGGCGCCGGCCCGCCGATCGCCGCCGGCGTCCGCTCAAACCGTGCCGCCGGCCTGGGCTGGCGGACCTGACCGAAGCCTGGCTGATCCAGGACCTCGATCAGCTCGCTGTGCACGACCTGGGGATCGGACGCCACCTGGGCACGGGTCAGCACCGGCGCGCAGGGCACATCGGCGATGTCGAGCCGTTCAAGCCAGTATTTGCTGGTGTTCGTCTTGAGAATCTCCCCCACGAGGGTGATCCGTTCGGCCGCGTTCGCCCCGCGTTGGGCCGGGGTGGCGAAACGCGGATCGTCGATCCATTCGGGCTTGCCCAGAACGCCGGCGAGGCCTCTCCATTCTGAGTCTGAAACAGATCCGACCGTGATGTAGCCGTCCTGCGTCTGGTAGATCAGGTCAGGCCGAGCGGTGGGGTTGGTGCTGGTGGCTTCGCGTCCGACGACCATGTGTTGGGTCATGGCTTCGGGCCAGATGAAGGCGATCATGGTATCCAGCATCGACAGGCGCACATGCTGGCCCTGCCCGCTGCGTTCCCGCGCGAACAGCGCCGCGCAGACGGCCTGCGCCGCGTGCACGGCCGTTGTCTTGTCGGCAACGATCGTGCGTACCATCCCCGGCCGGCCGGTCGACGGTTCCGCCTGCACATCGGCCAGGCCGGACAGCGACTGGATGATCGGGTCGTAGACTCGTTTCTTGGCATAGGGGCCGGTTTCCCCCACGCCGCTGATCGACACATAGACCAGTCGTGGGTTGAGCGCGCGGAGAGACGGCTCATCCAATCCCAGCCGTTTCATCGTACCGGGCCGGAAGTTCTGCACCAGCACATCGGCACCGGCCACTAGGCGCCGCACCACGTCGATGGCGGATGGCTGCTTCAGGTCCAGGGCCATGGAGCGCTTGCCGCGGTTCGACGACACGAACATCGCGGTGAACTCGCCCGAACCGGAGGTGCGGCGCGCGATGTCGCCGCCGAGGGGTTCCAGTTTGATGACATCGGCCCCCTGGTCGGCCAGCAACATGGTGCAGACCGGCCCCGAGATGACTGTCGTCAGATCGATGACACGCATGCCTGCCAAGGGTCCGGTCGTGGCGGGTCTAGTCGCAGAGGGTCCGGGCATGGAGGGTCGGGGCATGAATTGGGTCCTCGGTTGTCGGTTCCAGGGAGCGTTTGATACCAGCCGGTAGAGCCATTGACCGATTGCATGGCCACCGTCCCCGGCTCCCTACCGCCCTCATCCCTCACCGTCATTGCCGGGCTCGACCCGGCACCCCCCCCCCCAGCCGCTGAAGCGCGGGTTGCCGGGTCAAGCCCGGCAATGACGGTGGGGGGCGGTGGGGGTGCGGTGACGGCGTCGGTGCATCGGTCAACGATCAGAGCTATTTGGCATCACTTACCATTTCTCTATCCAGGGCCGCAGGTCCAACTCATGCGTCCACGCGGTTCGGGACTGGGCATGCAGGTTCCAGTAGTTCTCGGCGATGGCGTCGGGATCGAGAATGCCGCCTTGTTCCTTCAGGGCATCGAAGTCCGCGCCCCGCCGGTCGCGGACGAAGGCGGTGTCGATGCCGCCGTCGATGACGATATGGGCGACATGGATCCCTTCCGGACCGAGTTCACGGGCCATGCTTTGCGCCAGCGCGCGCAACGCGTGTTTGCCGCCGGCGAAGGCCGCATATCCGACTCCGCCCCGCATGCCGGCCGTGGCGCCGGTAAACAGCATGGTGCCGCGACCACGAGGCACCATGACACGCGCCACTTCCCGGCCGATCAGGAAGCCGGACAGCGCGCACATCTCCCAGACTTTCGTATAGACGCGCGTGGTCGTTTCGCGAATCCCGAAGCGGACATTGCCGCCGACATTGAAGACCAGAACCTCGATCGGGCCGATATCGCGCTCGATCGATGCGACCAGCTCGATCACCTGCTCCTCCCGGCGCGCATCGCTGCCGAAGCCATGGGCCTCACCGCCCGAGGCTCTGATCTCGGCGAGAAGCGGTTGGAGCTTTTCGACCGTCCGTCGCGTCACACAGACCGTGAAGCCTTCGCGTGAGAACCGTCGCGCGATGGCGCTCCCGGTCGCATCACCGGCGCCGATCACCAGCGCCACCCGCTTGTCCGTCATGTTCGACGCTCCCCGGTTGCTTCGACTTATCCGCCTTCAGCGGTTTGGCAGGGGTGCGCGGCGGCGTCCAGCCCACGATAAACGCCGGCCCGAGGCGAGTTGGTTGACGGTGCGACATCGATGGCAGGGACAGGTGGCGCACGCCGAGTGCTTTGTTTCTCGCCCTTTGGGCGGTCGCCATCTGGCGGCTTGGCTACCGCGTCACGGGCTCCATGCGCACCACCGGCGCTCCTGGCCCTCGCAGAAGGTTGCCCGCGGGGGGGCCATGCAGCGCGTCGCCCGGCGGTCCGTGCAGGATATCGCGCGGCCCTGGCAGAGCCGGTCCGCATTCCAGAGTTCCGTTGGGCGCGATCGGCACCCCGACATAGACCTGACCGGACAGACCGCGCGGCACACCCGGACGTCGCGCCAGGTCGATCGCCAATGGCAGCACCGGAACGGCGATCTCCGGAGCGTCAGGCGGCACCTGCGTCAACGGGGCACAATCCGCCGGCTGCGCGGCCGCTTGTGCCGAGACCAGCATCACCAACAGGGTCGTAAACCACCACATCGGGCCAGGTTGCACCGCCGCCTGTGAAGGAATCCTTAACGCGAGGTCGGCGCTGCCGGTCTCCGCGTCTCGGTTCCTTTCAACGCATCCGGCGAGGTCCGCAAACACAGTGATACCAACCGGCCGATGGGGGTCGTCAAGTCCGGTTGGAACCGACCAGATCCGTCAATAATGCCTCAATCCGCGCGGGGTCATCCCAGTCCAGCCGCACGCCCACGATGGTGAAGCGTGCGCGCAGGTCCGGAGGCAGGCGCACCGCGTCCTTGGGGGTTGTAACGACCACCGCGCCTCTCTCGGCGGCTCGTTGCAGTACCGCTTCCAGTTCGGCTCGGCTAAACGAATGATGGTCGGGGAATTCCCGCGTCTCCACGACCTGGGCGCCGGCCCGGACCAGAGGATCGAAGAATTTGGCCGGGCGCGCGATGCCGGCGATGGCGAGCACGGGCAAGCCTTTGAGTGCATCGATGGCCTGGTCCTGCACCAGACGAGCGCGCAAAACGGGAAAATTCGGCGGCAGTTGGGATGTGGCACCGGAGACATCGTCCCCGATCAGGACCGCCACCTGGCAGCGGGCGGCGCCGGACGCGACGGGTTCGCGCAACGGACCGGCCGGCAGGACTCGGCCGTTGCCGAAGCCGGATTCGCCGTCGATCACCAGGATGGACAGGTCCTTCATCAGACCCGGGTTCTGCAACCCGTCATCCATCAGCAGCACCCGCGCCCCCGCCGCGACGGCCAGACGGGCGGAGGCAGCTCGGTCGGCGCCGATCCAGGTCGGTGCGATGCGGGCCAGCAACAGCGCCTCATCACCCACCAGGGTGGCGGGATCGTCCGCCATGACCTGCCTCGGCCCGCGGGAAGACCCTCCATAGCCGCGCAACAGGACATGAACCGCGACGCCGAGCGCGAGCAGACGGGTTGCGAGGTCGATGGCGAGGGTGGTCTTGCCGGCTCCACCGACCGTGACATTACCGCAACAGATAACCGGCACCGGCGCATGCCAGCCGGGTCGGGCGACGCGGCGCGCCGTCACCGCGGCAACGATCGCGGATAGCGGGGACAGGATTGTGGGCCACATGCCGTCGCGCGACCAGAACGCGGGGGCGGCCGGCATGTCAGTCCTGCCGCAGCAGGTTTAGCAGGCGGTCCGCCGTCCGATCCGCCAGCCCACCATGCGCGCGGGCGACGTTGACCGCTCGTTGCGCCATGGCATCGCGCTGGACGGGGTCTTTCAGCATACGGGACACGAATTGCGCCAGAGCTTCGGCATCGGCGACTTCCGCCAGCCCACCGGCCTCTCGCAGCATGGCGACGTGGTCGAGGAAATTGCCGGTATGGGGTCCGGTGGCGATGGCACAGAAGAGACGCGCGGGCTCCAACGGGTTTTGCCCGCCCCCGGGCGCGATCAGGCTACGGCCGACAAACACGACGCGAGCCAGGCGGAACCACAGGCCCAGTTCGCCCAGGGTATCGGCGATCCACATCCCGGGGCCGGCGGGCGGATCGTCGCCGGTGGAGCGGCTTGGTGCGCTCAGGTCGGCGGCGATGCTGGCGCCTCGTTCGGGATGGCGCGGCACGATCAGGGTCAGCAAGTCGTGATGCTCCGCCACCAGTCGATGATGCACGGTGGCGATCAGGGCTTCCTCGCCGGGATGGGTGCTGGCGGCGAGCCAAACCGGGCGGTCCCCCAGCAGGCGACGCAAGCGGTCGAGTTCCGCCGGGTCCGCCGGCAGGTCCGGGGCGGCCAGTTTCAGGTCTCCCGGGTTGTCGACCTGTTGCGCGCCAAGCCCACGAAACCGTTCGGCGTCCAGCGGCGTGCGCGCCTGCACATGTTGGAAGGATTGCAGAAGATAGCGGGCAAACGCGGGCGCGCGCCGCCAGCTCGTGTAGCTACGCTCCGACAGGCGGGCGTTCAGCAGGAACAGCGGGATCCGGCGCTTGCGGCAGGCGTGCAACTGGTTGGGCCACAGCTCGGTTTCCACGAAGCAGGCGGCGTCCGGGCGCCAATGGTCCAGGAAGCGCCGGACCCAGCTTGGCACGTCCAGGGGCGCGAAGCGGTGCGACACGCGGCCCGACAGGCCCATGGCGGGCAGGCGTTCGGCGAGCAAGGTGGCGGATGTCAATGTGCCCGTGGTCAGCAGGATGTGCAGGTCGGCCGAACGGGCGATCAGGGCCGCCAGTACGGGTAGGATCGAAATCGTCTCCCCGACGCTGGCGGCGTGCATCCATAGCAACTTGCCGGCGGGGCGAGGCGTGGCGTCGATGCCCTCCCGTTCCGTAAGACGCGCCGGATCCTCCTTGCCGCGGGCCGCGCGACGGCGGAGCAGGCGTCGCAGGATCGGGGCCGCCATGGTCGCGGTCCCGGCCCAAAGAGCGCCCAAGGCAGGCCGGGTCACGACACGCACAGGTGGTCCGCGCGGTCGGCGGCACGGTTCAGGGCCTCGGTGATGGTCGGGAGGGCGGTTGACCAGGATGCTCGATCGACATCGATGGTCGGGCCGCAGACCAGCGCGCCGCGGCCGAACGGCAAGGGGATCGTCATGCGGTCCCAGGTGCGCAACCGCATGCACCAGACGGTGCGCGCGGCGCAGGGCAGCACCGGGACTCCACCGAGCGCGGCGAGTTGTGCCACGCCCGGCGCGGGCTGACGCCGCGGGCCGCGCGGGCCGTCCGGGGTGATGCCGATGATCGCCCCCTTCTCCAACAGGCGCTTCAACTGGCGAAACCCGGCCGCTCCCCCGCGGGATGAGGAGCCGTAGACCGGGTGGATGCCAAAGCGGCGCACGATGTCGCCGATGAAGCGGCCGTCCCGGTGTTGGCTGACCAAAGTGTGCATCGCAATCGCCCGGTAGCTCGCCTGGCGGCGGGAGACGATGACGAGCGCCGGGATCGACGGCAGATGCTCGTGCCAGAACGCGAACACGGCGGAGGCGCCGGCCGCGAACGGCGCCAGGTGTTCGGCGCCGTCCACCGTCCAGCGCGTGGTTCGCAGTGCGAAGGCCAGATACCAGCCGATCAGGCGAGCCAGCAGAGCCTGGGCCAGTTGCGTTCGCAACAGTGATTTCATCGCCGGGGCGGGTAGCATGGACGGAGGGGGCTGGGGAAGGGCGGGGCTTCCGCCCCGGAACCCCGACCAGGGGCTTTGCCCCTGGACCCCACCAAGGGCGACGGCCCTTGGAACCGGACCATTGGTGGTGTTTCCCCGGGGGCCAACCCGGACCTCTCAGCGTCCGTGTTGGCCCCCAGGGAAACATCACCAAAAGAATCGCATTCCAAAGGCCGTGCCTTTGGCGGGTCCAGGGCAGAGCCCTGGTCGGGGTCCGGGGCGGAAGCCCCGCCCTTCCTCGCCTACTGCGCCACCGCCCCCGCCGCCTTCAGAATCGGCGTCCAGCGCGCGACCTCGGCACTCACCAGCGTGGCCAGCGCCTCCGGAGTCCGCCCAGCCGCGTCCGGGATGACGCTGCCCAGTTCCAGCAGCCGCTTCCGCGTCGTCGGATCGTCCAGCGCAGCGCCCAGCGCGGCGTTCAGCTTCGCGACGATCTCTTTCGACACGCCTTTCGGAGCGAAAATCGCATTCCAGGCGCTGACCTGATACTCGGGCAGCCCGGCCTCCGTCGTCGTTGGCACGTTCGGCAGAACCGGGGACCGCTCCGCCGTCGCGATCGCCAGCGCCTTCACCGCGCCGCCGTTGATCTGCTCCACCAGATTGACGATCTGGTCGCACATATAGTCGACCTGCCCGCCGACCAGATCGTTCAGCGCCGGGCCGGTGCCGCGATACGCGACCGCGGTCGGCTTCACACCCATTTGCGCCGACAGCAGCAGGCAGGTGGTGAAAGACACCGAGCCTACCCCCGCATGCGCCTGGTTCACCTTGCCTGAATTCGCCTTCACATAGGCGACGAATTCTTTCAGGTCGGCGGCGGGAAAATCCTTCTTCGTCACGATCAGGATCGGCGTGCCGGCGACCAGGCCGATCTGCTCAAAGTCCTTGGTCGGGTCGTAGCGCAGGTTCGGGTACAGCGCCGGGGCCGCGCCATGCGTGCCCATATGACCCATCATGATCGTATATCCGTCCGGCGCCGCCGACTTGGCACGCGTGCTGCCGGTGGTGCCGCCAGCGCCGGCCACGTTCTCGATCACGATCTGCTGGCCGAGGGTCTTGGACATATGCTCGCCGACGATACGGGCGATGATGTCGGTGGGGCCGCCGGCCGCGAACGGCACGATCATGGTCACGGGCTTGGAGGGATAGGTCTGCGCCTGAACGGCCGCGAATGGCAGCAGCACCGACAGGACCAGCAGGCAGAACAGGCGCTTCGTCATGGGAGACCTTTCACAGGCAGGAGCACGATCGGGCCGATGATCGTGGTCTCGAACTTGGAACCCGGACGCAACCGCCCCGTGGTGGCGGGGCGATGCGCACCGAAAGGTGATTGCCGTCACCGAGGCCGGATCGTCAAGGATCGGCATCGTCGCGAACGGGCGCAAACGCGTGGCCGCGCGCGAACCGAACCGATCGCCAAGGCTACTCCTGGAACGCATCCTCGCGCCCACGCCGCACCGACGGCAGCAGAGCGACCACCAGGATCACCAGCGCCAGCACCAGCAGACCGGCGGACACCGGGCGCTCCACGAACGTCATCAGACTGCCGCGCGACAGCACCAGGGCCTGGCGCAATTTCTCCTCCAGCAACCGGCCGAGGACGAACCCCAGCAGCATCGGCGCCGGCTCCAACCCGAACTTGATCAGCACGTAACCGACGAAGCCGAAGAACGCGGTGAAATACACATCGGCCGGGTTGTTGTTGATCGAGTAGATGCCGATGCAGCAGAACAGCAGGATCGCCGGGAACATCAACCGGTAGGGCACCCGCAGCAGCCGCACCCACAATCCGACCAGCGGCAGGTTGATGACCAGCAGCATCAGATTGCCGATCCACATCGACGCGATCATACCCCAGAACAGGCTCGGGTTCTTGGTCATGACCTGCGGGCCCGGGATCACCCCGTGGATCGTCATGGCGCCCACCATCAGCGCCATCACCGCGTTGGGCGGAATACCCAGGGTCAGCAGCGGAATGAACGCGGTCTGGGCACCAGCGTTGTTGGCCGATTCGGGACCCGCCACGCCCTCGATCGCACCCCGACCGAAGCGGGACGGATCGGCGGCGAGCTTCTTCTCCAACGTATAGGACGCGAAGGGCGCCAGCACCGCGCCGTTGCCCGGCAGGATACCCAATATCGAGCCCAGCCCGGTGCCCCGCACGATCGGCCACAGGGATTGGCGAAAATCGGCCCGGGACGGCAGCAGCCGTCCGATGGCGGCACGCACGACGTCGCGAGTCTCGGGGGCGTCCAGATTGCGCATCACCTCGGAAATGCCGAACACCCCCATCGCCAGGACGGCGAAATCAATGCCGTCGGACAGGTCGTCCAGACCCAGGGTCAGGCGTTCCTCGCCGGTTTCCAGATCGGTGCCGACGGTCGCCAGCAGCACGCCGAACACGATCATGATGATCGCCTTCAGCACCGAGCCGCGCGCCAGCACCACGGCCAAGGTCAGGCCCAGCACCATCAGACCGAAATACTCGGCCGGTCCAAACAGCAGCGCCAGGCGGGTCAGCGGCGCGCCGATCGCCGCGATGACCAGGGTCGCCACCGTCCCCGCCATAAACGATCCAATCGCCGCGATCCCCAAAGCCACCCCCGCTCGGCCTTGACGCGCCATCATATGGCCGTCCAGCGCGGTAACGACCGACGTCGCCTCGCCCGGGATGTTGATCAGGATCGCGGTGGTGGAGCCGCCATACTGCGCCCCGTAATAGATGCCGGCGAGCATGATCAGCGCCCCGGTTGGGTCCACCTTGAAGGTCAGCGGCATCAGCATCGCGATGGTGGCGATGGGCCCGACTCCCGGCAGCACGCCGATCAACGTGCCCACCAGGCAGCCGGTGAAGCACAGCAGAAGGTTCGACGGAGAAAAGGCGGTGGCGAAACCCAGGCTCAGATTGGCGATCAGGTCCGGCATCATGGCTCAGTATCCCAACAGCCAGGGGGCGAGCGGGATCGGCAAGCCCAGCGCGAATTTGAACAGCCCGACGCAAAACAAGGTCATGACGGCGCTGAAGATCAGGGTCTCGGTCCAGCGGGTTTCCGGACTGGCGGAGGCTCCGATCAGGACCATCACCGGCCCCGCGACGGCCAGACCCAGGGGACGAACGGCGAGCCCGAACGCAACGACGCCGGCGAGGATCATGACCGGGCCGCGCAGAGTCCAGCGCTCCAACCGGGTGCCGTCACCGGTCAGGGCCCCGATCGTCAGCATCAGACCCAGGGCGCCGAACAGGATGGCCAGGGCACGGGGCAGCATGCCGGAGCCGATCGCACCCAAAGTGCCGGTGGCGAGGCTCGCCCCCTGCCACAACGCGAAACCGGCGACCCCCATGACCACAAGTCCGGCCGCGACATCTTGCCGCAGCCAGACGGGCGTGGGGGATGTCGGGGGCTGCTGGAGTTCCCGCTGGGGTTCGGTCATGCGACGTGTTCCTGATCCTCGGACGCGCTGAACCGCGGCGCGCCCATGATTGGCCGACCGCCTTCACACCACCATGGCGCCCGGACGACCACGGCCACTAGCAGGCTGCCGGGATGATCGCCAGGGGGATAGAGCCTACGGAGGCCAGATATCGCGTGTGGGGAGAAAATTCTCCCCCTCCCCTTGCGGCTACGGGAGTCGCACAAGTGCGGAACGATTTGCCAGTCGCCATCCGAGCAATATCGGGTCAAGACGGAGCAAACCGTGATGCATAGTCTTGGGCCCCGGCGGCCGGTAACCACGGGAGGTATAGCCGGACCACCCGCCGAGGCGAGCGACTA
>CALQHT020000117.1 GCA_943330455.2 Nitrosovibrio sp. Nv4
CACGGCCATTGCGGTTTTAACCCTCCCCCCAACCTCGGTCCGCTTCGCGGCCCAAGCCCGCAAGGGGAGGGGGAGAATTTTCTCCATCCGTCCCTGATTCCGAGATGCGAGGGGGCCGCTGGGGGCACCGCAAGCCGGCTGCGTCGGCCGAACTATTTCAGGCAGCGGTCCCACATCGCGAACATGTCGGTCCAGGTCTGTTCCGCGGCCACCGTCTCGTAGACAGCCCGTTCGGCGAAGGCGAAGCCGTGTTGCGTACCGGGGAAGATCTTGATCGTGTTTTTGACATCGGTCTTTGCCAGCGCGGCACGCAGGTCGGGGATCACGTGATCCGGCACGCCGGCATCGTGTTCCGCGAAGGCGTAGTAGAGTTCGCCCTTGATCTTATCCACCAACAGATGCGGCGAGTCGGGCTTATCTGTGACGATCAGAACCCCATAGAGCGACGCCGCGGCGACCATCCGGTGCGGGAACCGGGCCGAGACGGTGGTGATATACTGTCCGCTCATGCAATAGCCGACGCATCCGACCGGTCCCGGCTTTACTTTGTCGTTGGCGTCCAGCCACCCAAGCATCGCGGAGGTGTCGTCGGTGACAAGCTCATTGGTGATGCTGTTCATGGAGGCACGAATCACCGCGGACATCGCATCGGTGCGGCGTGGCAGATCGAACAGCACGGTGCCAAGGCGGTAATACATGTCGGGCAGAATGCAGAAATACCCATGGCGCGCGATCCGGCGAGCCATGTTGCGGAGCTCTTCGCGAGTGCCGGGCGCGTCCATGTAGAAGATGATCGGCGGGAACGGTCCGGCGCCATCCGGACAGGCCACGAAGGCCGGCATCTGGCCGTGTTTCGTCGTGACGATCACATGTTGTTCGTACATCTGGATGCTCCTCCGATTCAGCGGCAGTGTTGCCTCGGCCAGCAGGGATGTGCAACCAACTTCACGGAGCGGCCGTTGCGGACCGCATCAGGGAGGGGACCGGGACCATGGTGGACACGGCACGGATCGATCAGGTGCTTGCGGATGCGGTAAAGTCTGGCCAGGTGGCCGGTGTCACCGCCTCGGTGGCGAATGCGGGCGGGCAGATCTACGGCGGCGCGTTTGGCAAGCGGGCGCAGGGCGGGTCGGTGGCGATGACCCAGGATACGGTGTTCCGCATCGCCTCCATGACCAAGGCGATCACCGGTGCCGCCTGTATGCAGATGGTGGAACAGGGCAAGCTGAGCCTGGACCAACCGGCCGGGGAGATCATGCCGTCGCTCGCCAATCCCCAGGTGCTGGAAGGGTTCGATGACGCGGGGAAGCCGCGTCTGCGGCCGGCGCGTGGGACGATCACGTTGCGCAAGCTGCTGACCCATACCGCCGGGTTCGTCTACGACACCTGGAACAAGGACATGAACCGCTACGCGCGGGAGACCGGGCTGCCGGCGGCCCGCACCGGCAAGCTCGCGGCGCTGTCGGCGCCGTTGGGATTCGATCCGGGCGAGCGTTGGGAATACGGCATCAACATCGACATCGCCGGACGGATGGTGGAGATCGTCAGCGGCCAGAACCTGGAAGCCTATCTGCAGGAACACCTGCTGCAACCGCTGGGGATGCACGACACGGGCTTTGTGTTGCGTCCGGCGTGGAAGGACCGGCTGGCCACGCTGCATAACCGAGAGGCGGACGGGTCGCTGGTGCCGTTCGAGGCGCCTCCCCCGGCTGAAAATCCGGAATTCTTTGCCGGCGGCGGCGGGCTGTTTTCCACGTCCAACGACTATCTGCTGTTCTTGCAGGCGCTGATCCACGGCGGCGAGGGGAACGGGAAACGCGTGCTGAAGCCGGAGACGGTCGCCCTGATGGGGCAGAACAGCATGGGTGCACTGGACGTCCTGCCGATGCGGACTTTCAATCCTCGTATGTCGAACCCGGTCGATCTGTTCCCCGGGATGGTCAAGAAATGGGGCCTGAGCTTCCTGATCAACACGCAGGATTATGCGGGCGGCCGCAGCGCCGGCAGCCTGGCCTGGGCGGGGATCAACAACACGTATTACTGGCTTGACCCGAAGAAACAGATCGCCGGCGTCCTGATGACTCAGGTTTTGCCGTTCGCCGACAAGACGGTGCTGGACCTGTTGGATCGGTTCGAAAAATCCGTCTACGCCGCCGCCACATAGACACCGCACACTATAGCAACGTCATCTGCCGTGGAGCACGGGTCTAGGGGGTATGTCCAAACGACCGGTGCACGCCCCCTCCACCCCTTCCGCCGTTGCCGAGCTCGACCCGGTAACCCGCGCTTCATCGGCAGGGGCGGGTTGCTGGATCAAGTGCGGCAATGACGGTGGGGTGACCCTTTCGGGCCACCCGCCACCACCGAGAGGCCGATATTGGTAGCGGCGGTCAGGCGGCCGCCGACCAGAGTTCCCGCGCGTTTGCCCCCGGATCGGTGTCGATCACCGGCGCCAGAGCCTGGGAAATCGCCAGCAATCGCGCATCCGACAGGCGTTTGCCGACCAACGTGACCCCAACCGGCAGATTTGTCGGGCCGCGACATACGGGGATGTTCACGTTCGGCGCATGCAACAAGGTCCACATCCGGTTGAACACCGCGTCCCCAGTCGTATGCAGCCCGACCGGCGCCTCCCCCTTCGAGCTCGGCGTCAGAATCACGTCCAACGACGGCCCGAACATCCCATCCAGAACCGGGCGGCAGGCATCCGCCAGCGCATAGGCCTTCAGCAGTTGCTCCGAGGTGATTTGCAGGACGTTTTCGACCTTTGCCCGCAAATCCGGCGCCAGCATGGCATGGGCATTGATGTATTCCGGCAGGAACGACGACCGACCCTCGCTGTTCACGATGGCGGTGTGCGCGTCATGCAGGCCGTTGAACGGCGCCGGCAGTTCCAGGTCCTCGACGATCGCGCCGGCCGCCGCCAGCCGTTGTGCCGCCGTGTCCAACGCCAGGGTGCCCGCTGGCTCGATTTCGTTCCAGACCGGGCTGCGGCAGACGCCGATCCGCATGCCCTTGACCTCGACCGGGTTCAGGTCGGGTTCCACTCCGAACGCCAATGCCATCAACGCCAGGTCAGCCACGCTGCGCGCATACCAGCCGACCGTGTCCAGGGTCATCGATGACATCCGCACCCCTTCCCGGCTCACCAAATTCCAGCTCGGCTTCATCCCATAGATGCCGTTGAAGGACGCCGGGCGGATCAACGAGCCGCCGGTCTGCGTGCCGAACGCCAGCGGCACGTGGAAATCCCCCACCGCCGCGCCTGACCCTGATGACGACCCACCCGGTGTATGCGCCGGATTGAACGGATTGCGGGTCAGCGCCTTGCGGCCACCGGACGCGAACTCGACCGTGTCGGTCTTGCCGAGCACCAGCGCGCCGAGGCCCCGGGGAACCGCGACGCAGGCCGCGTCCCGCCCGATCCGCACGCCATCGTAGATCGGCGAGTTCTGGGTGGTCGGGTAATCCACCGTGTCGATCACATCCTTGACGCCGATCGGCACGCCATGCAGCGGCCCTTTCGGCGCCAGCTTATCGAGTTCCCGGGCGCGCCGGATCACGTGATCGGGATCGATCCAGAGCCAGGCGCGCACCAGCGAGTCACGCTTTTCGATCCGGCGGAGGCAGGCGCGTGCCAGGTCCTCGCAGGACAGGTCCTTCGACCGGATCTTGGCGGCGGCCTCGGTCGCGGTCATCAGCGCCGGGTCGGTGGCGCCAGATTGGGTGTTCAAAGACATCGGCAGGGTCCGTTCGTTCGTGCATGGTTAGGCTGATCGGCACCGAATCGGCGATTGAATCGGGATCCGAAACCAAGAGTTGGCGCGCGGTTCCCGGTCCCGGTCGGCCGCATTGACAGATCTCGGTGGTGGAGAAAGTCCTCCCCCTCCCCTTGCGGGCTTGGGCCGCGAAGCGGACCGAGGTTGGGGGGAGGGGTAATGCCGCACGAATATTGCGTGAAACCCCTCCCCCCAACCTCGGTCCGCTTCGCGGCCCAAGCCCGCAAGGGGAGGGGGAGAATTTTCTCCCGTCCCGGGATATGTCAACGCCGCCGCGGTACCGGCAACGGCGAGCCCGCCCTAGAACAGCAGGCCCTTCTTCAGCAGCCCATGCACGCCCTTTTCGCCGTTCACGGTTTGCGTCACGTGGAAATCCACCGCCAGCGAGCAGAACGCATAGGCCTGTTCGCGCGACAGGTTGGTGCGCATGCAGATGAAGGCGATCATCTCCCGCAACGCCTGCTTCATCGCCTGGTCCAGGTCCTCGTTCAGTCCCATGGTGATGTAATGCGTCGCCGACTCGGCGCGCGGCATACGCAAGGCGGGGCGCGACGGACCTTCGCCCTTGTGCAGGGTGAATGTGAAAGTGCCGGTCAGGCACATTTCCAGCGCGGTGACGCAGACCTCGCCATCGCCCTGCACGCCGTGCCCATCGCCGACCGAGAAATTCGCGCCCGGCACCCAAACCGGCAGGAACAACGTGCTGCCCGCGGTCAGTTCCTTGTTGTCCAGGTTGCCGCCATGGATGCGCGGCTCCTTCGACGCGATGCGGCCGAACGCCGGCGGCGGCGCCACGCCCATCACGCCGAAGAACGGCGCCAGGGTCAGCTCGGTTCCCCAGGGCAGAGTGCATACACCGCGGTCGCGATCGACCGGGATATGCATCAGGGTGGTCTCATGAAAATCCTCCGGCAACGTGCCGGCGAGCGGACGGATCATGTTGTAGCCCCAGTCAGCACCGGGCACGATCTTCTCGATGCGGATTTCCAGCATGTCCCCCGGCATCGCGCCGGCGATCGCGATGGGGCCGGTCACGATATGCCCGGCCTTGGACCCGGGGTTGGCGGCGATGATCGCCGCCAGTTCGGACGGCACGGTCAGCGGCGAGCCAGGCGGCGGCAGCACTTCCTCCCGACCCGACACACACTGAACCTCGACGGTGTCACCGGATTCAATCGTCATGATGGAGGGGAATTCCGCGTCGAAAACCCCGATGCGCACGGTTTCCGGCGTCGCGCGCAATGAGTGGGTGGTCATCTCAGTCAACTCCTCGTCTTTGGATCAATCGATCCCGGGATCGGGTTGTCCGTCCAACCCGATCATGCTCCCGGTCGGCTCAGGCGGCCACCATCGCGGGGCGGCTGCCCTTGTAGGTGGTCGCCTTTTCGAACGCATCGGCCATACGCAGCACGGTTGCCTCCTGGAATGGCTTGCCGACCAGCTGGACGGAAACCGGCAATCCCGCCGGACCGAATCCCGAGCACACGCACATCGCCGGATAGCCCGTGACGTTAAACGGCATGGTGAAGCTTGGGGCGGCGAAGGAATCCCAGCGCGGCACGCCATCCATCTTCGGTGCCTCGCCGGGAGCACCGGCAGTGACCACGATATCCAGGGTCCGCATGGCCGCGCGCAGCTCATCCCGCAGTTCGCGCCGGCGCTGCACCGCGTGCACGTAATCGATGCCGGACACCAACGCGCCGAGCATCAGGCGGCGTTGGACGCGTTCGCTGAAATCGCCGAGCCGGGTGCGGGCCCATTCGTTGTAGGCGGCGGCGCGCTCGGTGATGGAGATCAGCGATCCGCAGGCATGCCAATCCTGCAACGGCGCCAGGGTCACATCGACGACTTCGGCGCCCAGGTCGCGGAATACGGCCATCGCGTTGTCGATGCCGGCCTGCGTGGCCTCGGCAACCTTGTGGTCGGTTTCGTGGAAGTGCCGGATCACGCCGATCCGCATCCCCTTCACGCCGGCGCCGAGTTGCGCGGTGTAGTTGGGCACCGGACGGTTGGCGGAATGGGGGTCGCGCGGGTCGTGGCCGGCCAGCACTTGCAGCATGATGGCGCAGTCCTCGGCCGTCCATGCCATCGGGCCGATATGGTCCAGGCTATAGGCGGCGGGTGCCACACCAGCACGGGACACCAGCCCATAAGTCGGCTTGAGACCGGCGATCCCGCACAAGGCGGCCGGACCGCGGATCGACCCGCCGGTGTCGGTGCCGATGCCGCACAGGATCATGCCCGCGGCCACCGCGGCGCCGGTGCCGCTGGAGGAACCGGCGGTGAAATGCTCGGGATTCCACGGATTGCGCGACGGAGGGGCCGGGAGGTCGAAAGACGGGCCGCCATCGGCGAATTCATGCGTGGTCAGCTTGCCCATCATGATGGTGCCGGCCTGGGCGAGTTTCTCGGCGCATGCCGCGTCCGCGTCCGGGATGTTGTCCTGCAAGATCTTCGATTGGCAGGTTGTGGCGATGCCCTTGGTATCGACGATGTCTTTCAATCCGATGGGAATGCCATGCATCGGCCCACGCGGTCCATCGCGCATGATATCCGCTTCGGCAGCGCGGGCTTCGGCCAGAGCGCGCTCCTCGGTCGGCAGCACGAATGCGTGCAGGGTGTTGTCGAGGGCGTGTACCCGGTCCAGGCACGCCTTGGTCAGTTCGACCGGCGACAATTTGCGCGCGGCGATCAGGGCGGCCGCTTCGGCGATGGTCGGAATGCTCACAGGTCTTCCTCCGTAAAGCCGAAACCATGCGCAAGTTCGGCCATGCGTCCACGTGGCAGGCGGACGCGAGCCTTCATGACCTCCAACGCTTCCAGCGTGGTGCGGAGGTCGGCTTTCTGTTCCGCATTGATCGTGAGGCCGGACGCGGCCAGCAGGTAGTCGAGGGCTTCATCGCCCGGGATCGGTGGCATGGCTAGCATCTCCTTCGTTGCGACGATCGACCTGGTGGCACCCGCGGGTTGGCGGCGGGGACGGGCCGATGCCGATATGGGATGTGGTATCTGCAATAAGCGGACCGTCGGCCATTGGACAATCCATATTCGGAACGACCTGGTGTGGCGGATACGGGCACTGGCACCGCCTCCGGATGGTCTCATTGTGTGACCGTCCACCGCAAGCGGGGTCGGCGGTAGGATGCGGGGCACATGGGGTTGCCGAACATCTTGGGGGAGACCGGCAGGTTGCGCTTCTGTTCGGCGGATGGGTCATGCTGCCAAGCCCGCCATCAGGACCGCTGACCGCAGGAGCGGAATGGCACCGATCGCCCTTCTACAAGGCGCTCGTCACGCTATCTGTTGGTGGCACAGAATTGGAGGCCGACCATGCCGCCTGTGTTCGCTCCACGGGGTCGCACGGAGCCGCCGGACAAAGACCCGAAACGTCAACTTTCCGCTCGGCGTCGCTCTGTGTACACTCGTTGACCTCTATGGACCTTGCTTGCTGATCGATCGAAGAAGATGCGATCCGGTGCCGTGATCCGTTAACCGCCCGGCCTCTCCTTGCATGCGGTCAGCAGCAATTATCATGGCTCCTATAGCGTTACCTGTTGGGAAACTGGCTTCTGCCCGCGGCCCGGCGGCGTCCACCGCCGACGCTGGTACGCCCAATCCTTCTTCGTGGCTTTCGTGGTGGAGAATCGCGGAGCCTCGGTTCAAGGTGGCCCCAGGCAACCGCCTTCTGTCGGACAGGCAGGTGTTCTTGGTTGCGTCCGTGCCATCGGTGGATTTGGTCCCCAAGCTGACTGCAACCAACTGGCCGAAAGATTGACCCATGGGAGACAGAGATCACCGGGTGCACACAGAGTTGACCAGAGGCGCAAATCGCCGCTTCGCGTAGTTATCCGCTTACCGGGTCGGCGAACCCCAACACGCAACCTCATAAGAGCCCACAACGATGGCACAACATGATGATATTTTGTGTTAGTGGGCCAAAAACTCTCATTGTCCGTCAGGGAGTGCCTGTATATTCGGCCATTCGCCTTCCCTCAGCAGCCCCTGGGCATTCTCCATAGGCCCACCACATGGCATCCCCCTGGCGGCATCGCTAACGGCTCGACAGGCGGCGCACGACCTGCCGCAACAGCAGGTTCGCCGTCCCGAACACCGTCACGAAAAACGCCATCACCACCAGAAACAGCACCACGCGATCGCCCAGGTTCGGCAGGCGTTGCGAATGCGCCAAGGTCACACCCACCGCTTCCGGCACACCGATCGCCGCGCCAAGCCCCGACGACATCACCACGACGATGAAGCCGCGCATCGCGTTGGGTAGGAACAGCACAGCCTGAGGCAGTTCCCGCCGCCGCAGATGCACCAGCGCCGGATAGGCGTTCTCGGCCATATACGCGACCATGTTGATTGCCTGAGACAGGATCAAGGCCGTCAACGCGGTCAGCGGCACGGTCAGACCGAACAGGTGCATCTCGTGCGGCAACATGTTCAGCAGAAAGAACATGATGACGTAGACCGGTGCCGCCTGCATCAACATGATGCACGGCCGGATGATGCGCATCGACCACGGCAGCCGCAGTCGCAGCAGTGCCAATGGGAACCCACCCAGCATCCCCAGCGCCACCGCGATGGACGCCACCTGCAGGTTGACCAGGAAGCCGGCGAACATCTGCGGCAGGAACGCCTCCAGCACCGCGATCATCGTGGGTGGGCCATCACGCGGATCACGCGATGTTCGATGATCGCCAGGGCCTGGATCACCAGCAGCACCAGCGCCGAGTAAAATACCAGCAACACCAGATACACGCCCACACGGTCCGGCAGATGCGCTGTCAGATCGGTCAGAACCGCCAGGAACTCCGGCACGCCGATCATGTCGGCGGCTGGACTCCCCTTTGTCGCATTGACCATGAACGAAACCAACTGCGACCAGGCCACCACGATGGTGCCGCGGCGGATCGCGGTGCCGTCGTGCACCGCGTCCGATCCAAGCCGAGCCGGGTCGGCCAAGAGGGCGTGGCGCGCTTCGATCAGCGCGCGCCCTGTGTAGCTGCCGTTATAGAAACCCAACACCATGATCGCCGTCAGCAAGGCGATGGTGGGGGAGTAATAGGTCAGTCCGCCCGCCACGATGTAGCCGAAGAACATCAGCAACGGCATAGGCGTTGACTGGCCTACCGCGGACAACCCGAAAACCAGCCACCGCAGCGGTGCAATCGGCGACCGTCCAGCCCAGGCGAAGCCGAACGAAAAACACAGGGTCGACACCATCGAACCGCAGATCAGCGCAAGCGAGTAGTAAATGCCCTCGATCATGAGGCCGAAGGTCGCCGTGCTCTTGAGGATCGACAGGTCGAGCCCCATCCCCAGCCAGTTCCGAACATTGCTTTCAATGCCGGTGAGAGTGTCCGCGAACGAGGTCGGACGATCGTCGGTCGAGGTATCGGTCGGCGGGACGAGGCAATCCGGGGATGGCAGCCCGTTCGGGCCGACGCAGGCCGGCGTCGACCAGCGCGCGCGCTGCTGGTCCAGGAAGGACAGGTCCAGCCCGTTGGCGGCGGCCAGGTCGCGGAACACGCCATCCGCATGAAACGCGATACTCAGCAGAGTGAGGAGTTCGGCGAACTCCTGTGTGCCGGTGCGTGCGACGGCCATGCCCCAGGGTAAGGTCGCGAAATCGAATTTGATGCCGAAACGGCCGGCCCAGTTGGCATCGGCGAGGCGCGACATGAAATAGGTGTCGTCGTGGACGATGATCGCGCATCGATTGAAGTTCAACGCATCGGTCAATTGTTGCGGCGTTTCGAACGTCATCAGCCGGATGTGACGCTGGGCCAGCAGGATGTTGAAGCTGGCACCCAATGGCACACAGGCGGTACGGCCGGCACGCAGATCGTCCCAGTTCGACACCTGCGTATCATGCGCGCCCACGATCACCGTGCGGGACCGATAGTAATGCGGCTGGATGAACACCGCCTGGGCGTCGCGCAGCAGCGTGTGGCCCATCGTCGCGATCACCAGATCCGCCGCCCCGGAGGCCAGCATGGGAATACGGTTTTTCGGCTCAACCGCGACGGGAACCAGCCGGACCCCCAGGAACTTCGCGATGGCCCGTGCCAGATCGACTTCGAAGCCGCGGAACGTGCCGGTGGTATCGCGCATGGAAAAGCGAGAATAGTCGGTGCGCAGACCGATCTTGATCTCCCCGGCACATAATATGCGCACCAGGACCTCGCTGGTCGATATGCATCCCCGGGCTGCCGTATCCCGGGCCTCCTGCAACAAGGCTTTCCCGGCGATCAGCGACGGGGATCGCGCCAGTTCCTGTGACGTGGGTTCCTGCGCCATGACCTCTGAAAGCGGGCAGGCCAGAGCGAGCAGAAGGACGATCAGCGACCGGATCGCGATATGCCGGTTGAGGCTGACGATCCAGACTCTCGGGTTCCAAACGTCGGTTGAACGGCCGCCTCCTATCAGGCGACTGACATTTGGACTCCAGCCGCGGCAACCACCATGCTTCAAGCAGAACCCCGCGGCCGAATTTCAAGGATCTGCACATCGACGAATTCGTAGGGCCCGAGCCGGATGATCCCGACTCCCTGGGCCTGCGCGCGGACGTCCGGGTGCAACAGCGCAGCCTTCAGCGGATGCAACAGGACAGCCGCGCTGAGAACCTCCCGTGCCTCCAATCCGGTCTCCCGCAGCAACGCCTCCGTCCGTTCCATCCCCAGGAACCGATTATGCGTGATGAACGCGACCGAGGTTTCGTTCAAATGATCATGCAGACCGGCCAGGAACGGGTCCATGAAGCGCCGGCCATCCGCCCCCCCGAAGCTCCAATACGGGGAGTGTTCTGGATCGGCGGGTTCGGTCGCGGCGAACTGCGGCAGATTGGACGCGATGATGTCGAACCGTTCGTGGAGCACGGGTTCCCACAAAGAGCCCAACCGCAGATCCGCCCGATCCGCCAGGCCGATCTGGGCCATCAGGTCGGCGGTGGCGGCCAATGCCTCCGGGTCGATATCCACGCCGTACAAACGTTCGACCCCCAGCATCCCCAGCACGGCGCCGCTGCCAACACCCATGTCCAGCCCGGATCGCTTCGGGGCAGTCCCGCCGAACCGCCGCAGCGCGCTCAGCAGCAAGCCCGTATGTCCGCTGGGCCGAAATGGATCCGAGCCGACCGGGGGGGACGGAAGGGGCTCACCGTCGGGAAGAGGGTTGGTCAGGGTCGGTCTCCATCCGCAAGTTCGGCGCAACGATGCCATGGAGGTATTAAGGGGGATATAACCGAAAATGTCGCGGTCCCGACCGATCCGCTGTTCAGGGGTTTTCCGCGCTGCGCGCCCGCAGGCGCTTCATCAGGCCCTCAATCTCACCTGCGTCGGCAGGACGGCTCATCGCGCGTTCCGCGAACCGTGCCGTAACCCTCTGCATGGGCGTCATCGAGCCGGTCCGCGCCACCGCGCGATCGATCCGCACCAGGCATGTGATCGCCAGCGCTTCCATCAGCCCAGAGACGATTTCCAGCAGATATTTTGCCGTGGCGTACAGCAAGATCAGAATGACGAGTGCCACGCCGACGACGAAATGCTTCTCGACAAAGCTGGCCGGCCAGGGGGGAAGGTTATCGAAAACCCAAGGCGCGCCGAACCGGGTGTATTGGGCGGCCAACGGATTCACATTCAATTCCGAGCCCACGATCGTCGGATAGGCGCCGGGCTCGCTGATATACGTCGCACCCTTATGGACCTCGGCCATCGCGTCCAGCAGCGCGAAAATCACAAACGGGTGAAGCCCTTCGCGCACCACGACATTGACCCGCCCGGCCAGCAACCCGGTATCGACCGGTGGGATTCCGTCGGCGATGTCGTAGATGCCGCGAGGGATGACCACGGGCCGCAGGAATGGCAGATGGTCCGACACCGCCTTCGCCTCCGGGATCGGCATCAAACGGAGACCGGAGTCCAATGCCATCTCCCGGATCACCTTGTTGTCCGGGCTGAGCATGAACGCCCCGGCGTCGAATTCTCCGGATCGCAGACGGCGCGCCGCTTCCGCCAGCGGAGCGAACGAGAAGGACGTATTCTCGGCAGAGATATCGTAGAGCTTGAACATCCGGATGGCCGCGTCGCTCGTCGCGCTGCCCATGGGGGGCATCACGATCCGCCGGCCCCTCAGGTCGGTCAGAACGGTTCGCCGACCAAGCTTGCCAGCGGCGAAGATAAAGAGCGGTTGAAGCTCGATCCTGCCGAGGTTTGTCAGGTTGCCTTCGAGATATTGGCTTACATCTTGCGCCTCGAACCCAATATCCAGACCGGATTTAGGGTCTTGCAGTTCCGGTAAGATGTCGAGCGAGTTCGCCCGCGATCGGATGACCAGGTCGATGCCGCGGGTCGCGAGGATTGTCTGGTACTTCAGCGCGGTCTGATGGAAGCTGCCGCCGATCGGTCCGACACCGATTGTCACATGCCGCGGCGGACGAACCTCAAAGGCCGCCACCACGATCGCGATCACCAGGATGCCGAAGCCCAGCAACCCCAGTTTGAATGTCCGGGAATATGGAACCTCAAGCGCCATGGTGGTTGCCTGACCAGGGGGTGGTGAGCCGTACGTATCGCATGAACGCGCGAACGGCGGATATCCGGTGGTGAAAGCCGAGGTCGGTCACTCCGATCCCTTGGGCGATACCGACAGGGACACATTGGGCAGCGGCAGAAAGGTGACCGTCACACTGCGAACTTCCAGCCCGCCGCCTTCGATAGCATCCAGCACGGCGCGGACGATCCGGCGTTGCAAGACCGCCACCAGCCCAACGCGGTGGCGCGCATCCAGATACAACACCCGATCCAGATACTCCTGATCCGAGTTGGACATTTCCCGCGCGATGCCGAAGGTCATACTCGCGCCGGGGATCAGGCCAAACGAAGAATCGAGCGAACTCACCTTGTAGCCCGCGATATCCATCAATGAGGTCAAATCGAGCTGCGGGCTTCTGGAGACGGTGGTCGGTTCCGGCGCGGGTGCGGCCCAGACCACCTGCCAAAGCCCCATGGCGACGGCCGAAATCCAGCTTGTGGAGATTTCGGGTTGCAGGGTGGACGGGGCGGAATAGACCGTGGTGCGTTGCTGTTCTCGTTCTGCCGGCGGCAACGGGACCACGCCATTGCGCGCCAACAGACCGTCCGGACCCATGATCGCGTCATCCCGGGTGAAATTGACGATCTGTTGAACCGCGGCGTTGATCTTGGCGTCATCGTCCGTGACGACCGGCCGCCGCTTGGCGAACATCCACAGCGAGGTCGCGCTGGTATAGGCCGCCCGCATGATCGAGTCGTATGTCGGGACCGCTCCGTCCAGCGCGACGCCGACGAGCCGCCCGTTCGATGCCGCGATATCCTGGAGTGAAAGCACGCCGATGGTGCCGGAGGGCGCGCTCAGCAGCGCCTGCAACGCATTTGGCTGCTGAATTTCCCGTATGCGATCGGTGCGGGCCGAAATGCACTTCTGGGTCCGCGCCTCCGCCTCATAGATCCGCTTGATCGACGCCTCCGCTCGGCAGCCCTTTTCGAGCACCATCGCGTTGAACAATTGCCGCGGCGCTTCCTCTCGGGTGGGCAACTGAAACCGGATATCCAATTGCGGCAACGATGGCTCGATATCCGACCATCGCACCGACGCGTTTCGTGCGAACTCCTGCTTGTACGGGACGTCCCGGGCAACCGCCAGATAGACCTGCCGGCTGGTCAGGTTCTTGACCGGACTTTCGTTGTGCGTCGCCAGGACCAGGGCTATCCGGCCCAGTTCAACCGCAACGACCTCAAGCACCCCATTTTCTTCGCACTCCCTGACGATAGATGGGTGCAGGTAGTGAATGCTCATGATCAGGTCAGGGCTATCCGGGCCGCCGTGACAAAAATTCCTGATGGTCGTGACCGAGGGGATCGGCTCGACCGTGGCCTGGACCCCAAACGTGCCTTGCGCGGCAACGTCCGCGACAATCTCATCCATAACCGCCGTGCCGGCCTGGATGGCCTGGATACGCAGCCGTGGTTTGGTCGCGTTCTGACTATTGGCCGAGGACCAAGGCAGAAACAGACACATCAGCGCCAGTCCCAAGATCCATGGGAAGCCGCGATGGAGCCGGGTTTTGCCAGGGTGGCTGGGGCGCGATGCGATCAACCTTATCGGTTCCTACCCGTAGCTACTTTTCCAGGGACGCTGCACCCACGAAGTCATGTATGGCGGCCCTGCGACCGCCGTGACGGGGTTGCATGGCCGATGGGTCATTGGTTCCGCCGGTGCGTATAAATCATGACGGATCGAGTTGACCATAAAAATCCGGTAGACGCGCGGGCCACCATGGTCAAGCACCGCTCTCCGTGACCAGCGCCGATGCACCGGCAAAGTCGCAACGGCGGAATACACGCCAACCTGGCTTTCCACCGATGCAACCTTGATCCAGCCTTCTTGCCTCGCGGCCAGGATCGATCAGCCTGTGGCGCGTTTTGCTTCCCCGCGCGATTCGGCGAGATGGTCGAATCGTTTGCGGTATGTTCCCAAGCCCATCGTCTGAGAGCGCAGATCGATGATCAGGTCATGCATTTCCGCTACCGGCACCAACGCCTCCACATCGTCCCAACCCGACCAGCCCGGGCGCTGGGTGAACCCCAGGATCTGGCCGCGCCGCCCGGTCAGCAGTCGTTGCGCGCGCGGGGTATATTCGTTCGGGACGCTGATGGTGACGTGGTCCACCGGTTCCAGCAGCACCGGGTCGGCCTTTGCCAACCCCTCCTTCATCGCGATGCTGGTGGCGGTCTTGAATGCCATGTCGGAACTGTCCACGGCGTGGAAGCCGCCATCCACCAAGGTTACCGAGATATCGACAACCGGATAGCCGAACGGACCCTTTTTCGCCGCTTCCTCCGCCGCCTCGCCGACCGCGGGGATGAAATTGCGTGGCACCGCGCCACCGACGACCTTGTCGATGAACTCGAACCCGGCCCCACGTTCCCGCGGCGCGATGTCGATCTTCACGTCGGCGAACTGGCCATGCCCGCCGGTCTGGCGTTTCAGGCGCCCGTGCTCCTGCACCGGACGACGGATCGTTTCCCGATACGCCACGCTCTGCCGGCTGGTTACGAGCTTCAGCCCGTGATTCTTTGCCAGGTGGTCGACGGTGGTCAGCAGATGCATCTCGCCCTGCCCGTGCAGCACGGTTTCCCCGGTGTCATGATCCTGGGTGATGGCCAGCGACGGGTCTTCCTCGGCCAATCGGTGCAGGGCGCCGGACAGTTTCACGTCGTCTTTGCGATCGGTGGTGGCGATGGCTAGGGCATAGACGGGGGGTGGCGGGTTCGGCAACGGCAACGCCTCCGCGGTGGCGCCTGGAGTCACGGCGGCGCCGGTATGGACCCCGTCCAGCCGCCCGAGGGCGACGATGTCCCCGGCGGTGGCTTCTGGTACCTTGGTCAGGTCGGAGCCATTGGTCTGGTAGATACCGCCCAACCGCGTGCCACCCAGCATCGCGCCGTCCTTGATCGCGCCGCGCCAGATCCGGGCATAGGACAGCTTACCAGTGTGCCCGGCATAGGCGGTCTTGAACACCTGGGCGAGCGGCGGTCCGTCTGCGTCGAGGGCCTTGCGCTCCGCGGTCTCGGCGGCTTCCGGCGTGTCGTGGCGCAAGGCTTTCCAAAGGCGCCGCACGCCATTGGCGTTTTCCGCGGAACCCAGCAGCACTTCGATCACCGCGCCGGCGAGCAGATCCTTGCGCATGTCACGATAGAGTTCTTCAGGGGTCGGCTTCAGATCCTCCAGCACTTTTTCCAGCAGTGCGTCGTCATGGTCTGCCAGAACTTCGACCAACCGACCCAGGGCGTGTTGCTCCTCCGCCTGCATCAAAGCGGGAATCTGCATCAGTTCCGACGCCTGCCCTTTGCGATAGCGATAGGCGCGCTCGCTCATCAGATCGACATAGCCGCTGACGGTCTCGCCCTCGACGATGGGCACCTGCCGGAGCACCAAAGGCGAGGCCGCATAGGTCTGCAACGCGGCCAGGGTGTCGCCGATGCTGCCTTCCAACCGGTCGATTTTGTTGATGAAAAGCATATGCGGCACACCGTCATCGCCGAGCGCCTTCAGCAACGGGCCGACCATCATGGCATGCGACGGGATCGGCTCGCAGACCACGACGGCGATATCGACCATGGCCAGGGCGGACCGGGTTTCATGCGCGAATTCGATGGAACCCGGGCAGTCGAGGATCGACCATCGGTCACCCAGATAGGTGCAATGGCCCAGTCGGATCTCGGTGGTCATCGGGCGGTTGCGCGGATCGGCCGGGCGTTTCACCGCGGCACCAGCCGCTTCCATCAACGCCTCGAATAAGGTCGATTTGCCGCTGCTGTATGGCCCCACCAGAGCCACCGAGCGGGGACTTCTGGCGTTTCTGCTTTCTGACATGGCCGCGCCTCCTTCTTTGAGCGAAGGCGCTGACCGGGCGTGACCCCGTGGCATTCGGGCGCCCGGTGCGCCCTCGTTCGAGGATGTTAGCGCAGTTTCGGGGGTTGGCGAGTCCTGTTCGCGGCGGGGTGGCGGAATTGTTTACAGTGCGTCCAGCAGTGCTTGCGCCCGATTTCGCTTTGCCGGATCGGAGTCTCGGGCGACGATGCGTTGCAGGACGGATTTCGCGCGGGCGTCCCCCGCTTCCGCCAATGCAAAGGCGCGGTCGTCGCGCTTGTCGAACCAACGCGGGTCAAACGCTGCCTCGATCAGGGGTAGCTTGCGCCAGTAGTATTGCAGCGCGTCGGACCGCCAGCCCGCATAGATGTCCTCCCACGCCAAAGGCTGCCCGTCGGCGTTGGCATTGTCGGGATTGAACGGCAGGTCGGCGCGCTGGTAGCGCACATCCATCGACATCCGCAGGTGGTGGCCGCGATTCGGCACGCCCTTATGCACCAGCAGACTGTGGAAGATCAGCACATCACCGACCGAGAACGGACCCGACACCCAGCGGTCCTGAAAGCCGTTGGTGATCTCGATACCGCCCGCTCCGGTGCCGATATCGAAATCATAGACCTCCCCGGTATGCGTGCCTTCCGCCACCTGCAACGGACCGGTTTCCATCGGACAGTCGATCAGCGGCATCCAGGCCGTATAGACTTCCGTCGTGCCCTGGACGTTGGGATAATCCTGGTGCGCCTTGGTGGTGAAGTCCTCCCGCGCCGGGAAGATGTTGCGCATCAGCACCCTGGGATGCGGCAGGATCTCGCCACCCAGCATCCGCTCGAACAGGCCGATCAGCGCCGGGTGGTGTTTCAGCCGATGGTAGTCCTCCAACCGGTTGATCTGGCGCAGAGTGGCCAGATAGGTCGGATCGGGATCGACGCAGAATCCATCCTGATCGGCGATCGCCTGGTCCACCGGGGCGTCACGCCGCAGCCACCCGGCATCAAGCGCGATCACGCCGATCTGGCGTTGCAGGTCACGGATCGCGTCGGCGGGCATCAGCCCGCGCAGAAACAAGTAGCCGTCACGGCGCATGCGCTCCGCCAGCGCCTCCCCATCCTGAACCAGATCGGTCGAGTCGGTGAACGGACGCATGCGCCAAACCCTTTTCAGCCAGCAAAGCCCTTGAACACGGCGGGAATCCGCTTGATCGCCTCGATCGTCGAGCGGCGGACCGCGGCGGATGTACCGGGGACGAAATCGATCGAGGCGCTATCGACGATGCCGCCAAACCGCTTTTCAATCGCTTCGGGCAGACCATCATAGGTCGCGCGGGCGACAAACAGGTCCAGCACATCGTCCGACACTTGCGCGGCCATCTCCTTCCACTGTCCCTGGCGGGCCATGGCCGTCAGCTTCAGGCCGAGATCGGTCAGTCCGTGGATATCGAACACGCCGCGATAGGCGGGGGTCGAGCCGTAGAAGGCCACCCGGTAGCGCACTTTCTCGGCGGCTTCTTTGACGGTTGCCTCATCGGGGCCGGTGGCAATGAAGCCCCCGCCGGTGATCTCGCAGGTTTCGAAGGACTTGCCGGATGCGGTCAGTTGCTCGACCAGCATCGGCCGCACGACGTCTTCCAGGTATTTCCTGGTGGCGAAACTATGCAGTCGCACGCTGTCGGCCACCCGCGCGGCGGTCTTCAGCATCAGCGGCCCCACGGCGGCCATCGCGATCGGCGGCATCGGCAGCCCATTCGGGCCAGGGGAAAATTCCGGCGTCATCAGAGCCACTTGCAAAACTCGACGCCAATCATGCGCGAAATTCTATCGGACGTGACAACCCTGGATAGAATTTGCGTAATTGCGCCTGATTTCCATCCTCCGAGGCAACGTGCGACCGTTTTCGGCCGAGACGGGCAAATGGGTAGC
>CALQHT020000118.1 GCA_943330455.2 Nitrosovibrio sp. Nv4
CTCTGGTGCCTGACACGTTCACCCTGGCGGACTTTATCAACGCACGGGGCCGGATCTGCCGCCGGCTTGCTGAATCGCGAAGGAGGCGGGTCAGGCAAAGGATATTCTCCGCCAAAAGCTTATCCTAACGCTGATGGGGCAGAGCCCCGGGGCCTTTCTTCCTTCACCAAGTGGCCGCAACCGTCAGTGCGGCCGGCCGGTTGGGGCGTCCCCCATGGACGCCCCGGCGACCCCACGGGCTCGCCAATGTTCGCGCAACCCGATGACACAGGCCGGCAAGATGCTTTCGGCGTCCCGGATCAGCCGGTCCAGCATCTCCTCCGGCATGTCCAGGTCGCCGCCCGCATCAGACGGCAGGGCCAGCCCGGCGATCGCGGCGATAGGGATCAACAACGAGGCACTGTCCCCCGCCAGTACCGCATCCCAGGCCCGCGGGCGCAACGCCACCGCCTGCATGAAGCCGGCTGCCCAATCCTCGGCGATGGTGGTGCCGGTCACATCCTCCCAGAACACCGGCGCATACTCCGGTGGCGACGCCTCCAGTCCCTGCGAGATTTCATGGAACCGCGCGGCGATCGTCGTCAGCACGACCTGGCGCTGCTGCTGGGAGTCAAAAGCGGGCGTATCGCCGTCCCAGACCAAAGCCAGCCATTCGTCGGTTTCGATCCCCGCCGGACCAGCGATCAAACCGGCCATGAAGCCATCCAGCTCCGACAAGTCCATGCAGCCTTCGGGCGCGCCGTCCGAGGAGAGATAGGCGTCCAGGGGATCCAGATCGACGTCTGGGGTCATGGGAAATACCTTCCGGTCAGCTTCACAGGTTCGGCGTATACGGCAAGTCGGCACCGATACCCAGGATCGCGTGTGGGTAGGATGTTACGATGGTGTTGCTGTCATTGCCATATTATTACGAGGCCGGAGCCCCAATGCCACACCCATCCCGTTGAGATAACCAGGATCCGTCCCAAGATCCGGAAAGTCCCGCCCTCGTCATTGCAACCCCGGTACGCGCCTGCTAGCGTCAGATCGCATAACAAAAACAGCGACAACAACAATTGTGTCGGGCAATCGTTGCATGCTCGACCGAGTGGGAGCATGTCATGAAGCGGTTCCTCCGATCCCTGTTGCTTGCGGCCCCCCTGGCGGCCCCCCTGGCGTTCATCCTGGCGGGACCAGGATTGACCGCGCCACCGCCCTCTCCCGCCGGTCTGACCAATGCACCCCAGGGCTGGAGTCCGGCGGAGCGGGTCGCCTGGTACACGGCGACGCAAGGATCGCGGCTGATTCCCCTGGCCTGGCTGCGTGCTCTGGAGCAGCCGAACGGCACCGCCCTGTTCCTGGACCCGGATCACATCCAGAAATTCCGCTATCTGCCCAATCCGACGGCGGGTTTCACCACGATGGCCTGCGCGACCGACAAAACCTTGCCGCTCGACAAGACCTTGCCCCTGGGCTTCACCGTCGATTGTCAGTCGGACAAACCGCTCAGCAACACCAAATTGCGCTGGAAGACCGGGCAAACCGATCGCGAGCCCTGGGTCGGCCTGAACTGTTCCGCCTGTCATACGAACGACATCACCTTCGGGGCCACGACCATCCGGGTGGATGGCGCGCCGACCCTGGCCGATTTCCAGGGGATGACCGAGGCGCTGGAGCTGGCGATGCGCCAGACCGCGTCCAACAAGGAGAAATTCGACCGGTTCGCGGGCAAGCTGTTTGCCGGCACGAAATCGACTCCTGACGATGCCAAAATGCTCGCTGCATCGATGAAACTCTGGAACGACTGGTATGCCAAGCTGGCGGTGTTGAACGATCCCGGCGATTTGCGCTACGGTTTCGGGCGTTTGGACGCGATCGGGCACATCTTCAACAAGGTGTCGTTGATCGCGACCCCGGACAATATCGACAACCAGATCGCCAATCCCGCCGACGCGCCCGTCAGCTATCCGTTCCTGTGGAACGTTCCCCAGTTGAACAAGGTGGAGTGGAACGGCAGCGCCCCGAACATCGACGCCAACGACCTTCGCGCCGGCGCGCTCGTGCGCAACACCGGCGAAGTCATCGGCGTGTTCGCCGATATCACCATCACGCCCAAGGCTGGCCGGTTTGAGGGCTATGTCTCCAGCATCAACCTGCCGCACCTGGTCGGCATGGAAACGCGTCTGACCAAGTTGCGCCCACCTTCCTGGCCCTCGATCTTTCCGCCGATCGACAAGGCGCTGGCCGACGCGGGTCGCGGCCTGTTCAAGCGCGACTGCGCTTCCTGCCATACGATCCCGTCCGCCCCGGGCAGCCTGACGGAGAAATTCACCGTCAACCTGCAACCCGCAATCAACGCGGTTGGCGGACAGCACCCGGTCGGGACCGACATGTGGATGGCCTGCAACGCGATCATGGCCAATGCCAATAGCGGGCGTTTCCAGGGAAATCTGGTCACATTCCTCAGTTGGTCGGACACCATCCCCGCCACCGCCGACAGTTTCACCCTGACCGGAAATGCCGCGGTCGGTGCCTTGCTGGGCCGGAAGGCGCAGTTGGCCACCAATGCCATCACCGGGATCTTCGGCTTTGCCAAGGACCTGCCGCTGCCCGGGTCGGTGCCAATGGCGGCTGGGCTCGACAAGAAGCAGGCCCGCGCCCAGGCATGCCGAGACTACCAGGAGGCCGACTCTGCCAACCCCAAGATGGTCTACAAGGGCCGGCCCTTGCAGGGCATCTGGGCCACCGCGCCGTATATGCACAACGGGTCGGTCGCCAATCTTTGGGAATTGCTGCTGCCGCCGGCCCAGCGCATGAAAGAGTTCTACCTCGGCACACGGGAATTCGATCCCGCGCTCGTTGGGTTCAAATCCGACAAGGCGACTCTGGGCAATGAGTTCCGGTTCCGCACCCAGGATGATGCCGGCGTGACGATCGAGGGCAATTCCAATGCCGGCCATGACTACGGCAACGCGCGCCTCACCGAACCGCAACGGCGCGCCCTGGTCGAGTATATGAAGACGCTCTGACGGAGCACTGTCCGGCCAACAAGGGGACCGCGGCGCATTCAAGGCGCCCGGTCCCTCGGCCGGGCCTCAAACGCCCGTCGCGCCGATATCGACCAGCGTTGCGAAGCCGATCGTGCCCTGACCGTTGTTGGCGGATCGATCGAACATCACCAGATGCCCGGCAAACAGCGGCAGCCCCAGGATCGCGGGACCGTTGGATTGCATGGACGCGACGCCCAGGGCCCACTGAGCCGTGCCACGCTTGATCGTGTCGAACTGCCAATAGTTTTTCGGCGGGATCGCAATGCTCGCCTGGCCCCCGTCGGGGCTCTGAAAAATGACCTCCAAGGTCGGCCAGGTCGCCAGATTGATCGTGGTCTGGTCGCACCCTTGGGATGCCCCGGACGCAATTGCCGCCATGAACCCCGCATTGAGCGCACCGAACGCCGCCACGACCTTGTCGTAAACCTCCGGGTCCAGCAGCAGCTTGTTCGCGCCGCTGTCGATGATCGCATTGGTCGCCATGCCGCCAGGGGTCGCGGCCGATGCGCCAGGGGTCACATCGATGACCTGGGTCCCCACGCGCAGCGCGATCAGGTTGGCATTGTAATGAGTGCCCTGCACCACGCTGACCGTGGCGATCGGCTCGGCATACAGATCGGTGCACGAAACCCCATCCCCCACAACCCACAGACCGTGGTTCAACGGGTCCTGGTTCGGGTCCGGCATGGCGGTGCAGACCGTCGACCGCTGCACCGCGAAGGCGAACTTGTCGATGCCGATGGTCCCGAGTTGCGCCACATATGGGTCCAGGTCCACCGCCTGGCCAAGATCCAACTGGTCCTTGCGATATTCGGCATCCCAGGTATCCAGCGGCATCCGGTAGGCGCGGTTCCGCGCGCCGGGGGCCAGGCCGAACACGCCGCGCGCGCCCAGGAACATCCGGTGCACGCTCTTGTAGGCCACCGCCAGATTGGCACCGGGAACCTTGGCCACGACCGCGGACCCTCCATCCAGCAGACCGATCGGAGTCCGCACCACCGCCGCCAGAAAGGCTCCGGACGCGAAAGTCTCGGTCTGCAGCAGTTGGGTCGTCACCGAATCCGTATCGGCCGATTTGTCGTAGGCGGATTGGTAGACCGCCAAAATGCTGCTGCCGGTGTCCAACAAGACGCCGATCGGCTGGGACGGAGATCCCACCGCGATCCGCATCATGTATTTGCCTTCGGTGAGCACATTGCTGATGGGGATTCGTGCGATTTCCGCCATGACGCCCTCCGCTTTCCCACAACGTACGATGAATTCCCAACCACCGGAAGCCACATCCACCTTGCCTTGGCGGTCCGCTGGCGTTATGCGAACGGACGCTTGTGACCGGGCCTGTTTGGCGCAACCAAAGGAATCCGACGATGATTAGGGCTGCCGCGGTGATGATTTTCGGGGCCACCGCGCTACTCGCGGCCGGTTGCAACCAGTCTGGCGGGATGGCCGGCGCGTCCAGCGTCGAATTTGTCGCCGCCAACAGCAGCACCGTGCTCATCGACTACGCACGCGGTAACCCCGCCGACGGGGAAGCCGCCAAGCAGATGGCGGTCGAGAAATGCACCCTGTTCGGTGGCCGCACCGCCGTCCTGGAAAGCCTGAATGTCCGCGGGGACGGCAAGGAGCGGGCCGCCTTCCTCTGCCAGTAACCCGCTCGCGCGCGCCACGGTCCCACGCCTCGACCGACGTCTGACCCCGATTTACCGTCCTGCTCCCTGCCGGCGCGATATAGCCGCGTCCGGCTGCGGCTAGGCGCCGGCGTATGGCGCAGACCGACGATCCGTTGCGCGGAATCGCGCTGTCGCTCGGCGCAACCGTCCTGTTCGCCATCGCCGACATCACCGCCAAATACCTGACCGCCGGCCTGCCGATCATAGAGATCACCTGGATCCGCTACATGGTGTTCCTCGCCATGGCGTCTATCCTGGCCAGACGAGCGCCGATCGGGGCGCTGTGGCCGAACACCCCCGCGTTGCAGATCTGCCGCGGCCTGTGTGTCGTCGGTTCCTCCGTGCTGTTCGTCTACGGCATCCGCCAGATGACCATGGCGCAGGCCACCACGATCAGTTTCCTGTCGCCGCTGCTGATCACGATCCTGTCGATCCCGCTGCTGGGAGAGGTCGTGGGGATCCGCCGATGGGCCGCCGTCGTGGCAGGCCTGATCGGCATGCTGGTGGTCGTGCGCCCCGGCACCAACGGGTTCGAGCCGGCGGCCCTGTTCGGCGTCGCGTCGTCCACCTGCTGGTCCCTGGCGCTGATCATCACCCGGAAAATGTCCGGCACCGACCATCCCTCCACCACCGTGTTGTGGTCGGCCTGCGTCGGCACGGTGATCCTGTCGGTGCTGCTGCCGTTCGAGGCGGTGTGGCCGACCTGGTCCCAACTGGGTTTGACCCTGATGCTGGGCGTCCTGGCCTCGGTCGGGCAGTGGATCACCGTGCTGGCCCACCGCCACGCCCCGGCCTCCCTGCTGGCGCCGTTCGCCTATGTGCAACTGCCCTGGGTGGTGCTGGCCGGGTATCTGGTGTTCGACGACCTGCCCGACCGATGGACCCTGGTGGGCGCGGCGATCATCATCGCCAGCGGGCTTTACACCGCCCATCGCGAACGGGTGCGGGCGCGAGACAAGGCCGGTGGCGGCCGATAGCTGAACCGCCGAACACGAAATCGGCTCCCCAAACGCGCGCCACGGTGTAGGTTGCGCGCCACTGTGACGCGCCAACTGGAGTGCATGATGGCCGAACCCGAGACCACCGACGCGGGCCGCGATTTCATCCGCGATATCATCCAGGCCGATCTGGATGCCGGACGCGCGCAATCCGTGGTCACGCGGTTTCCGCCGGAGCCGAACGGGTATCTGCATATCGGCCATGCCAAGTCGATCTGCCTGAATTTCGGCGTCGCCCAGGAATTCGGCGGCCAATGCCATCTGCGCTTCGACGACACCAACCCGGTCAAGGAAGAACAAGAATTCATCGACGCCATCCAGCGCGACGTCCGTTGGCTCGGCTTTGACTGGGGCGAGCACCTGTACCACGCCTCGGACTATTTTGAGCAGTTGTACGACTGGGCCGAACACCTGGTCCGCACCGGACACGCCTATGTGGACGACACGCCGCCCGAGGCGATGCGTTCCCAGCGCGGCACCCTGACCGAGCCTGGTCAGAACAGCCCGTTCCGTTATCGCTCGGTTGAGGAGAACCTGGACCTGTTCCGCCGTATGCGGGCGGGCGAATACCCGAACGGAACGTGCGTGCTGCGGGCGAAGATCGACATGGCGTCCGGCAACATGAACCTGCGCGATCCGGTGCTGTATCGCATCCTGCACGCCACGCATCCTCGGACCGGCGATGCCTGGTGCATCTATCCGACCTATGATTTCGCGCACGGCCAGTCCGATGCGATCGAGGGCATCACGCATTCCGTGTGCACGTTGGAATTCGAGGACCACAAACCGCTGTACGACTGGCTGATCGAGCATCTGCCGGTGCCGTCGCGGCCCAGGCAGTATGAGTTCGCGCGGCTGAATATCGGATTCATGGTGCTGTCGAAGCGTGTGCTGACCCGGCTGGTGCAGGACAAGCACGTGACCGGCTGGGATGACCCGAGGATGCCGACCCTGGCCGGCATCCGGCGCCGGGGTGTGCCGGCGGCGGCGTTGCGGGAGTTCGTGCGGCGAGTCGGCGTGGCGCGCGCCAACAGCGTCGTCGATATCGCGCAACTGGATGCGACGATCCGCGACACGTTGAACCCAAGCGCCGTGCGGCGGATGGCGGTGCTGCGTCCGCTGAAACTGGTGATCGAGAACTGGCCGGAAGGCCACACCGAAACCCTGGAAGCCATCAACCACCCCGACGATCCGTCCGCCGGCAAGCGTCCGATCACCTTCGGACGGGAAATCTATGTCGAGCAGGACGACTTCATGGAGGACGCTCCCAAGAAGTTCTTCCGACTGTCGCCCGGGCGGGAAGTGCGGCTGCGCTATGCCTATTTCGTGACCTGCCAGTCCGCGGTGAAGGATGCATCCGGGCGGGTGGTCGAGCTGCGTTGCACCTACGATCCCGCGTCGCGAGGCGGCAATTCTCCGGACGGACGCAAGGTGCAGGGTACGTTGCACTGGGTCGGGGCCTCGGACGCGGTTCGGGCCGAGATCCGCTTGTACAACCCGTTGTTCGGCCGGCCCGATCCGGGGGCAAACGGCGATGTGATGGCCGATCTGAACCCGGCGTCCCTGGAAGTCCTGACGGGCTGCCTGATCGAACCCGCTCTGCTGCAAGCCCCGGTGGGAGAGGCGGTGCAGTTCGAGCGCATGGGGTATTTCTGTGCCGATTCGGACGGAACACCGGACCGCCCGGTGTTCAACCGCACGGTCGGGCTGCGCGATACGTGGGCGAAGGTGTCCGGGGCGAAGGTGTTGGGGGCCAAGGTTTCACCCGACGGCAGGGGGTAGTGTCGGCGATCTGACCGGCTGAGTTGGCGGACGAGCCCGGCTGCCGGCATGGTTGTCCGGGGCCGGCCACCGGCGGGCTTTCGATGAGCGCATGTGGATTGTCAGGCCGCGTCTTATGCTCAGTTCAGGCGCCCTTCCCTGCGTCAGCCACCGCGGTCACACATATTGGTGCCGGAGAAAATTCTCCCCCACCCCTTGCGGGAGGGGGCTGGGGGGAGGGGTAATACCGCACGGATGTTACGTGAAACTCCTCCCCTCGGCTCTCTCTCGCAAGGGGAGGGGGAGGGTTTTCTCCAAAGCCTCCGAGCACCGGGATGTGTGAATGCTATAATTCGCTTCCACCGCCAGCACCCTTGCCCGATCGGCCAAACGAGACCGGACACCTTCGACGATCGGCCCGACGATCATCAACGGCGCACACCCCTGCCCCTCCCAGGTCAGACGCGCGAAATCCGGGTGCGCCGCCACGACGGCCCCACCATTGGCGAAGGCTGACCGGTTGCCGGTGTCGAGGAAACTCTCGGCCGGCAGGCCTGAGGCCAGCAGGATGTCGTGCCGCTCCAACTCCACATGCCAGTAGGTGACCTGCTCCGCGGCGAGTTGCGCGACCGTCGTTCCGTTCACCAGATAACGGATCGGGATCAGCACATCGTCGACAAACACCGCATGGTCCGGTGACAGCAGCAGGTCGCGGGTCGGGATGCCCGCGGCGAACGCATCCTGCGCGATCCGCACCGGACGAACCGACTTCGGGTTGGGATGGCGCCGGCAATCGACGGTGCGGTGACCGATCCAGACGATGCGGGCGAGACCTCGGCCCAGGATTGTGGTGGTGCGCATGCCGATGGCCAGAGCCTCGACCGTGATCGGCCCCAGGTCTGTTTCGATCAACGTCCCCGTCACGAAGCAGGGAACCGCCCCCAGGCCATCGGTGTCCGCCAGGATCGTGATGTTGACGTGGTCGACCAGGTTCGGGTTGATGTCAGCCAGGGGCGCGCCGATCAGATCGGTGAACGGAAACCCATAGGCATCCGAGACCTTCGCGATAATCGCGGCATACTGGCTGTAGAAGCCGTTATTGGTTGGCTGCGCGTTCTCATATGCGACCGATTGCCCAGGCGGCGGCAAATACCAATCGCCGGTTGGATCATCGATATAGCGATGTCCCGTGTTCGGATTGATCTCCGTGCTGCCGACAAACCCGAATCCGAATGCCGCCAACATGTCGCGCACGACAGCCGCATAGACATCGTTGTTGCCGATATTCGCCGCGGCGCCATTCACCGTATAAGGCGGGTTTTCCGAGATGATCCCAGTCGCCAGGTCCGCCGCCGCGACGATGATCGTCTTGGCACCCCCGACAACCGAGCCCGATCCGGTCATCACCAGCGCCCCGGTATTGACTCCGCTGGTCGGGATCGTCGCCTGGAAGTCGTAAGTCTGGGTCTGCGTCGGCCCCGATCCGCCCGCCGCCGAGAACTGCCCGGTGACATGCGTCGCGATCGCGTTGGCTGCGACGTAATCGATATAAGGCTGCGGCGACTGGTAATTCCCGATCGCCGGCGGCGGCAGCGACGACGGCGCGATCACCCGCAGGATATTGCCATAGGTCGGGATCGACAGCCCGTTGGAACCCGGAACGATCGCATTGTTGAACGTCGTCGGATTGTGGTTCGCGATCTGCGCCAATGACGAGAATATCGTCGCCGTCTGCACATTCCAGGTCAGGGTGTCGATCGGCGTGCTCGACCCCGGACCGAACGTCTCCAGTTTCAGCGGAATACCGAAGAAGTCGGTCGCGCTCAGGTTGGCGACGCTGACCTTCGTCGTGTCAGAGTAAAGCGACAGTTCGATCTTGTCCCAGCGGATCTGCCAGTCGGGATCGCCGCTTTGATACTGGAAGTCCGGCAGCGAACTGCTGAGCGGCTGGCCGAGGGAGAACAGCATCTTCCCCCCGGAAAAATCCGTCAGATTCAGGCCCGTCGTGGTGCTGGAGGCCGGCGCCAAATAGCTGTCGGCACTGCTCAGGCTTGCGCCATTGAACGTGCCGATCGGGGTCGCTGTTCCGAACCGGAGATAGACATCCTGATTGGTTCGGTTGATCAGATTGATTTGCATGCTTGCCCGCTCCAGACCCCATCCTTGCCGTTAGGCCCGCCGGGTGGCCGCCTGGCAAGGGGGATACGGACGCTCGAACCAAGAAATCCGCCGCCGGTTTCAAAATAACGGGATATGGAAACCATCCGGTTACACGATCGATCCCAGTCCTCCCTCAATATCCGAGCAGGGCGGCATAACGGTCGCGGTGGAACGTAGCATCGCCGAACGTGGCCTGAGCAACACGTGCCCGCTTCATGAAAAACCCGATCTCGTGCTCATCGGTCATGCCGATGCCGCCATGCATCTGCACGCCCTCATTGCCACATAGATAGAGCGTGTCGCTGGCCTTCGCCTTCGCCAGGCTGGACAGCGCGGCGGCATCGTTCGCGTTGTCGTCCAGAGCCGAACAGGCGGCAATAACGGCAGATCGAGTGACCTCCACCTCACAGAACATCTGTGCGGCGCGATGTTTCAGGGCCTGGAAGCTACCGATGGCGACGCCGAACTGCTTGCGATCCTTCAAGTATTGCACCGTGCGCTCGAAGGCTTCCGCCGCGGACCCCAGCATTTCCGCCGCCAGGCACGCCCGAGCGCGGTCCAGCACGGTTTCCAGGATGTCGGCACCCTGGCCGACCGGCCCCAACACCGAGTCCTTGCCAACCTGCACATTGTCCAGCTTCACCAGCGCGGCATTGCGGCTGTCCACCATGATGGTCCGCGTACGGCTCACCCCCGCCGCATCCCCCGGCACCAGGAACAGGCTGATCCCCTGCCGGTCATCCCGTCCCCCGGACGTACGTGCCACAACGATCAATACATCCGCGATATGCCCGTCCAGCACGAAGCATTTCTGCCCGTTCAGCGTGTAGCCGCTGGCCGTCGCGGTGGCGGTCGTTGCAATTCGGGTGGGGGCGTGGCGGGAGGTTTCCTCCAACGCGAGGGCAAAAATGCGGTCCCCGGCGACCAGGGCGGGCAGGTGGTTGTCCTTCTGCTCGGACGTTCCGGCCATGTCGATCAGGCTCGCGCCCAACAACGCCGTGGACAGCAGGGGGGATGCGGTCAGGGAACGCCCCGCTGCCTCCATCACCTGCGCCAGACCGGACACGCCGAAGCCGGTGCCGCCGTGTTCTTCCGACACCAGGAACCCCGTCCAGCCGAGTTCCGCCATCGTGCGCCACAACGCGCGGGAGAAGCCGTCGGGGTCGTTGCTGTCACGAAGCTTCCGCAGCTCGATCACCGGGCTGCGTTCGCGGAAGAATTCCAGCGCGGTGTCGCGCACCATCTGGGTTTCAGACGAAAGGACGAGGGTCATGCTGTGTGGTCCTGGGCGGTGGGTAGGGAGTCGGGGAAGGTTGGCCCCTCACCCCGGCCCTCTCCCCAGCAGGGAGAGGGGGTTTGGTGGAGAGGCTCATCCCGGACGATCATCATGCCGGTCATGGTTTGATGGGGGCGCATCAATCGGGGAGCGCCAGGACGCGCTTGGCGATGATGTTGAGCTGCACTTCGGATGTGCCGCCCTCGATCGTATTTGCTTTCGAGCGCAACCATTCCCGCGTGATGCGGATTTCGTCGTCGGTAAACCCGTCTCCTTCCCAGCCCAAACCCTGAAAACCTTCCGCCGCCAGCAGCATCTCATAGCGGGTCTTGTTCAGTTCCGTGGCGTAATACTTGAACATCGCCGACATCGGGCCGGGAGGCGTCCCGGCCTCGGCTTCTTCCGCCGCGCGCCGCCGAGTCAGTTGGAACGCATGCGCGTCCATCGAGTATTTGGCGATACTGTCGCGCAGGGCAGGTTCGGCGATGCGGCCGTTGTCCTCTCCGGCATAGGCCTTCGCCACCGCTTCGGGCGGCAGTTCGAACTTCGCCGCCTGCCGGTTGCCGATCCCGCCAATGCCCTTGCGTTCGTGTTCCAGCAGGCGTTTCGCGATCGTCCAGCCCTTGTTGAGCTGCCCAACCAGATGGCTGGCCGGCACCTGCACATTCTCGAAAAACGTTTCGCAGAACACCGACTTGCCGCTGATCAGCTTGATCGGCCGAGGCCGCACCCCGGGGTCCACCATGTCAATCAACAGGAAGCTGATCCCGTCATGCTTTTTCACCGTCGGGTCGGTCCGCACGAGGCAGAAAATCCAGTCCGACAGATGCGCGTTCGACGTCCATATCTTGTGGCCGTTGACCAGGAAATGCTCCCCCTGCAACACCGCCCTTGTCGACAAACTCGCCAGATCCGACCCCGCGCTCGGCTCGCTATAGCCCTGGCACCAGCGGATTTCGCCCTTCACGATCTTGGGGATATGGGTCTGGCGCTGCTCCTCCGTCCCGTATTCCAGCAGCACGGGGCCGAGCATGGAGAGGCCCATGCCGCGGAGCGGGGTGCGGCAACCGAGGTCTTGCATTTCCTCTTCCAGGATCATCGCTTCGTCGTTGCCCAATCCGCCGCCACCGTATTTCTTCGGCCATGTCGGCGCCGTCCAGCCCTTTTCCGCCATGCGGTCGAGCCAGATTTTCTGCTCCGGCCGGACATATTCGGCGCGCAGCCCGCCCGCGACCTGTTCTTCTTCCGGCATGCGGGTGCGCATGGCGGGCGGGCAGTTGTCTTCCAGCCAGGCGCGGGTCTGCGCGCGGAAGGTGGCAAGGTCGGTCATGGGCGTGTTCCCCCGGTCGATGGTTGGCCGGAGTGTGGGGGAAGCGGGGAATCGGTCAAGGGGTTAGCGGTGTCGGGGCCGTAGACCTCGGTCAGGTCGAACTCGATGCCGGGCGGGTGCAGGGCGATGGTGCCGAGATGCAAGACACGGGCGATGATCTCCGTGCCAGACCTTGTGTAATGGATGACCTCCCGTTTGCGGGTTTGCAGGATCAGGTAGTGCTGGATGGAGGGGACGCGGAAATAGTCAGCCAGCTTGGCATTGCTGTCGATGGATTGGGTGGACGGGGACAGGACCTCCACTACGATGACGGGATTGGACGCCACCGTTGCCTCTGGCGGGACATTTGGGCCGCAATTGACGAGCGCGTCGGGTTCGTAATCCGTATCGGCATCAATCTCGACCGTCATTCCGTCGGCCAGCGCCTCAGAGTCCAGGCCAGCACGCTGGATCACGCGGTCGAGCGCGGCCCAGATGCGGCTTTTGATCCGGACATGGGCGGCTGGCTGCCTGGGCATCGCGACGGGCTCCCCGTCGATCCGTTCATAACGACGTGGTTGGGTTTCGGCCCATGCCACAAACTCCTGGCGGGTGAGGCGTTGTGGCATGGCGGCCTCCTGACCGAATGGCACGCCGGGACCATGCCGCAGGGCGTTAGCCCGGAGCAAGGCGGGATCGATTGGGGCGCCCGAAACCGGATTGGGGTTTTGTGCGTCCGTCTCGCCCGTTGCCCGCGCGGTTCCGTCCGGCTTCCGCGCGTCCCACTTGTCGGACACCCGGATTCGCACCTCTACATGCGAAAAACCGCAAATCGGGTCCGGCCCGGGGTGCCCGGATGGCGCGCGAAGGGGCGCTATCGGGCTGTGGAGCGGTGCGGGAAGGGCGAAAACGGCGGAAATACCCATGGTTGGCGGTCTTTTGTGTTTGCTTTTTGTTCTATGGTTCGCGCCCGTCCGAGGCAAGGAAAATGCCTCGATCGACCGTCCTGGGCGGGGTTTGGGGACGGAAAATCGCGGATTTTCGGGGATTTGCCTGCATTTCAGGCATGGGTTAACGCCGCGCGGCCTCTTTCGCCTTTGCTCCGAATCCCCCGTCCCGCTCGCCGGTCGTAAAGCTGAGACGGACGGTTGAAATCGCCGCGCATGTGGCTGAATCCACAACGAATTTCTCCGTTCCTCAGATTTCACTTTAAGAGCGGCGGTGGCGCGCGCTTGTTGCGAAACCCTGCCGTTAACCGGGGCTTTCGTTACGAACCCATGGCGTTAACCCGGGGTATCGTTGCACTTCCCTGCGGTTAACCCATGCCCTCGGACCGCGCATTTCGCCTCCTTCGCGGGCAATCTGGCCGGCCGAGCGGGGGAATCCGGCGCTGGACCGGTTTGGTAGCGGAGAGGCGGGGTGGTGGCCGGCGCGCCCCAAACCGCATTGGGGCGGAGTGCCACGGACCGCCGCGGTGTCGCGGGCCGCGACCGGACGAGAACTCGGGCGAGGCGGCGACGGGGCCGCGCTGCTTCGTCAGGTTCGGCCGACCAGCGTCCGACATCCCGCGTGGGTCCTCCGCCATCAGACAACGCCGCGGCGGCGGTGCGGATGGTGCGTTCTGGCGGTTGGTCAGGGCCATTCGACGCCAGCTTGACATACGGCTGATTCGTATTTGCCTATTCGTAGCTACGGGCAGCAGTGATGCATTGGACATGAGACCCGGACAAGGATGCGGTCAATCGCCGCAAGCATATTCTGCCGCTGAGTATCGGGGAAGTCGCGCTTGCCGATCCATTGGCCTTGTCCCGGCCGGACCCTCATCCGGATGGCGATCGGTGGACCACCTTGTGCCAGGTAGGCGGCGTGACCCTGTTCATTGTCCATACCTGGCCCGACAACGACCAGATGCCCGGCCGCATCATCAGCGCTCAGAAGGCAACCCAAAAGGAGCGGAAAGCATATGAAGGTGGAGAACACTAGAAAACTGACGGTTGAGGAACAGGCCGCCCTCGATACGGTTGCCGCGATGCCGGACCGCGCGATCGACACCTCCGACATGCCGGAGGTGGCGGATTGGACCGGGGCCGTGCGCGGCGGGCTGCATCGGCCGGTGAAGCGTCTGACCTCCCTGCGGTTGGATGCCGACCTGTTGGAATGGTTCAAGCGCGACGGCGCGGGCTACCAGACCCGGATCAACGCGGCGTGCGGGAGTATGTGGAGCGGCATCACCGCTGATACGGACCCGAGTCCGCGCCCAGGTGGATGGCGGCAGGCGGGGTCGCAGCAGGTCGGACCGGATGGGCTGGACCGGCATTGTCCTCGCGGCGGACGGCGCCTTGTCACTCGCGCACGTCATTTCTGCCCGGCAGCGGGCGGTGGGGATGGCGGCGTGGCGGCGACCGGGCCGCGCAGTTTCACCAGGATCGCCTTGTCAGTGTCCGACAGGCCGCGGGCGCCCTCGCACCGTTCATCCAGGAAAGCGGCGGCGAGTTTGGCGGGTTCGGGGCTGTTGGCGGAGAAGGGGGCGACCCCGAAAGCGCGCGGATTCTTCGGGACCGCTGGATCTAGGCGACGGGCCATGCCGACTATGACGTATGGCGCGCCGTCGGCTGAGCAGCCCACAGATTGCCATTGCTTGGCGCGCTCTGCCTCAAAGGAAGCGTTCGGCGGTCGGCGCGAGGCCTCGGAGGTCCACCATGCCTCCAGGGCTGCGTCAACGGCAGACGGCATTCGAACCGACGGGTCCAGGTGTTGGTCAATCCGCTGCAACGCAGCTTCGCGAGCCCTTCCGTCGGGCACCTTCTGCTTCATCATTGCAACCAAGTCGTCCCGGTTTCGGACTGTCCAATCACAACTGCGGTGCCTTTCAGGGCTGGCGCATTCCGCCGATGTGTAGGGATGGACCGATTGGACCCAGGTATCATGGATAGTCGCAGACTGGACATTGGCCCTCCACGCAAACACTGATCGCAATGAAGTACCCTGTAACTGAGCACCGACGGTTAGAGATCCCTCGAGATGGACGAAGTCGAGCGAGGCACCTCGAAGGTCCGCATCGAAGAGCGCGGCACCATGCAGTTGACTGTAATCCAGTACGGCTCCCTGAAGTTGCGGTCTGTAGAGAATGGCGCCCTGAAGTTCGGCACCAACGAGAGACGCACCTTGAAGCTTTGCATCGACCAGCGTCACTCCCTGAAGTTGAGCATCATTCAGTGAAGCGCCTTGGAGTTGGAAATCAATAAACTCAGACCCTTGAAGTTGCGCGCGCACAAGTGAGGCACCCTGGAGTCGAAGGCTGGAAAGCCGAGCATCGCGAAGCTGTACGCCGTCGAGAATAGCCCCCTGAAGTTGGGCGTGGAATAGAGTGGCGTCCTGAAGCTGGGCGCCTTTAAGGGACGCGCCTTGAAGCAGTGTTTGATCTAGCAACGCCCCTTGGAGTTGCACGCGATCGAGAGAAGCCCCTTGCAATTTAGCGTTACTCAGGTCCACTGCCTGGAGTAGAGCACCATCAAGGGAGGCACCTTGAAGTTGGGCACCTCTCAGGGAGGCCCTATGGAGTTGGGCGCCGCCGAGCAAGGCGCCCTGGAGTTGGGCCTCGACGAGCGAGGCGCCCCGAAGGTCCGTGCATATCGCCGCCCGCCGCGTCCCATCCCGCATCCTCTCACCATGCAGCCAGTCCGCACATCCCATCTTCGTGCCCCGAAGATCGGCCCGATCCAGCAGCACCCCACCCATCCGAGCCCCGGTGAAATCCGCCTTGCGCAGGACGGCATCGATCAGCACCGCGTTGGTCAGGTCCCGGTCCCGCAACGACACCGTTTCGGGCAGGAACTTGATCTTGTCCTCGCTGTCCAATTTCAGATGCACGACCATATCCAGGCCCGGCAGCACCAGCCGGTTCGACCACAAGCTTTCCGGCGTGCGAGATGCGGGCTGCACCGCTCCCTCCACCAAGAACGCACGCACCGCTCCGGGGATATGGCTCACCCACCGGCCGGCCTTCGGAAACGGCCATTCCTCCTGCCAGGCCGGCGGCTTCACCCCCTGCGCCGCCCCGGAATCGCGTGGCAGAAACCCTTTCGGCTGCCACAGCGCCTCGTCGATAGTCTCCCCCGGGAAGGTCGCGAACAGCAGCAGCAGCAGTGCGGACCCGCCGGTCAAGCCCCACATGGCGCCGCGCCCCAGGCGGCGTTGCAAGACGATCATGCGCTGGGTCGCGCTGGCCAGGTCCTCCGCCGCGCCATCCAGCACGGCAATGCGAGGCCAGAACACCCACATCAGCCAAAGATCGACGCCAACCGCGCCTCGCTGCCACCAGGTGATGGCCTCGTTGTGATAGGGGAGGAACTGGAGCGCGAAGAAGATCAGCAGCAGGATCGGGCCGATCATCAGGCTGACCATGGCGATCAGCCACAGAAGACCGCCCATAGTCCCGTCCCGCACCTCGCTCGGCCCCGCCAAAAACTGCACGAAGATGCTGCTCGGCAGTTGCCGGCGCAGGCGGGTGCGGATGTCGCCGTCGTCGATCTGTCCCCGCAACTCCGTGTCGAAAACGCGCACCTTGCCGGACAGCATGGCGAAATGCAGCAGCACATAGGCGTGCACGATCAGGAACAGCAGCGGGCCGAGCGCGAAGAAGCCCTTCAACGGCAGGTCGACGCCGAGGAATGGCAGCTTGACCCCGGTCTCGAAGAACAGGTCCTTGTGGGTGACGCTCCCCGCCGCCACCAGCAGATAGAACAGCACGAACAGATAGCTGACCCACAGCCCCACCCCGACCGTGGAGGCATCCTCGACCGCCTTGCGCAGCACCTTCAGGTCTTTGGCGTCGGCCACGATCGCCGGCGGGTCGGGCGTTTTCGAGGCAATGACCGGGGCCGGTCCGCTGCTCATCCAGGCGTTCTTTCTCGGGTTCGGGCCGGCATCGTTTTCCTCTCTCCGTCGCCGGATACGGGTTCCTGATCGTGGGCGGACGGCGCCCGAACCGGTTTATCGGCCCGCGTCCACCCTGCCTGCGATATGGGGTCACGCCAGCGGATCGTATCTGACCGCGCCGTTCCGTTGCTGTCCAGATGTGTCGGGGAAACCGAAATGGTCCGGGCGGGATCGATCCGGGCTCTCGGCCGTCGCCGTCCCCTTGGGTCGGGCCGGTGCTGGCGGCAACGACGCAAGCAGGGGTCACAGAGAACACCGAGTGCACACAGAGTTTCACCGAGAAGAATGATAGCGCTTCGCGCGGGAGAAAGCCGCAATTGGTCAGACCTGAAGCCGCCACGCCGAGCGGATGGAATTCTGCCCATCACCCTATATGCGCAACCGCCATTGTCCGAGCATCCCAGGCCTGCCCCAAGAAAGGCACCCGAGCAACCCCACCCACGCGAAGCGCCAAAAATTCTTCTCGGTGAAACTCTGTGTGCACTCGGTGTTCTCTGTGACCCCTGCTTTCATCCACCAGCAGTGGAGCGAACCCCATCGGTGAGACACGAAAACAGGGCACACATCTAATTTGGTCCCTCAATTGGTTCGCCGCAAGCGGTAAACCTGGAACCGATGGTGACGCGCCGAGACATGGTTGCCGCCTCAGGCCACTGGCCGGACGACCACCA
>CALQHT020000119.1 GCA_943330455.2 Nitrosovibrio sp. Nv4
ACTCACCGTCATTGCCGGACTTGATCCGGCAACCCACCCCCAGCCGTTGAAGCGCGGGTTGCCGGATCAAGTCCGGCAATGACGGTGAGGTGAGTCTATCTGTCGATGGTTAGAGGCGTCGATATCACTCCGCACAATGTTGAACCGCAACCATGCATGTGTGACCGGTTCGCGATCTGTCCAGGGCAGGGGGCCGACCCCGGAAATCGGGTGGATCGTCTGCCTACCAGGCGATCTCCTTGCCCAGATAATCCAGGAACCGGTGCCGGTGGCCGCCTTGCTGGGACAGCATGACCTCGACCATGCCGCGCGCGCTGTCCTCCACGCCGACAGCCGCAATGGGGCCGCCCATATCGGTGCGGACCCAGCCGGGATGCAGGGTCAGAACCGTGACCTTGCGGCCGGACATCTCGGCATGCAGACCGCGGGTCAGGGAGTTCAACGCCGCCTTGCTGGCGCGATACAGCTCATGCCCGCCAGGGTTCAGCGCGACGCTGCCCATGACCGAGCTGGTAAAGGCCAGCACGCCGGAATCACGCCGGATCCGATCCATCAGCCGCCGCGACAGCCGGATCGGCGCGATGGCGTTGGTGAACATCAGGCGCCCGATCTCGTCTTCGGTCGCGGCGGTCGCGCTGCGATGGTCCGGCCCGGCCACACCGGCATTCACCAGCACGATATCCAGGGTCTGGTCGCGCATACTCGAACCGAACGCATCGATCCCGTCCGGATCGTTCATGTCCAGCCGCTCGATCCGCACCCGCCCGGGATGCCGTTCGGCCAGCGCGTGCAAAGCGGACGCCTGGTCCGGCTGGCGCGCCGTCGCGATAACGGACCAGCCGCGGGCGAGGAACTCTCCCGCCACACCCAGGCCGATGCCACGATTGGCACCGACGATCAAAGCCACGGAAGTCTCAGCCACGTTGTGCTCCTTGATGGCGGGTTGCGTCCGGTCGATCGGGTCCGATCACAGCGCACATTCGACGACGACGGTGCCGACCTTGCCGCCCTGTTCCACGGACATATGCGCCGCAGAGGTCTCATACAGCGGAAACCGCCCATCGACCGACAGTATGCGCCCCGGTGAGGCCACGAAACGGGCGATATCCGACTGCGCCCGCTGGCGTTGCGCATGGCGGCTGGTTGGCAGGGTAAAGCCATGGATCGCCAGGTTTTTCGACATGATCTGGCGCAACGGCACCACCGGGTTCAGCGCGCCGTTGGAGGCGTAATAGGCGATGCTGCCACTGTCGCGCACGGATGCGAGCACGGACGCCAGATTGCCACCCAGATCGACGTCGACGACGTGATCGACGCCTTCGCCGCGCGTGATGTCCCGCACCCGTTCCGCCACGTCCTCGGTCCGGTAGTTGATCACATGGGCGGCCCCGCCGCGGCGCGCATGGTCCGCCTTTTCCGCCGAACTGACGGTAGCGATCACCGTGGCACCGGCCCACGCCGCAAGCTGCACCGCGTAGTGCCCAACCGCCCCGGCGCCACCGGTCACCAGCACGAACTTGCCCTGCACCGGACCGGCGACAAACACACAGCCATGCGCGGTCATGCAGGGAATGCCCAGGGTGGCGCCCTCGGCGAAGGAGACATGGTCCGGCAGCTCCGTCACCAGGTCCACGTTCAGTGCGATATATTCCGCCGCGGTTCCCATCCAGCGGCCGTTGCGCTGGCCATTATACAGCCAGACCCGCTTGCCGAGCCAGGTTTCGGCCACGGCGGAACCGACCTGGTCGATCACGCCGGCGGCGTCGCTGTTGGGAATGACCCGCGGATATTCCTTGGGCACCGCGCCGCGCCGGCGATAGGTGTCCGACGGATTGACGCCGGAGGCCTCCAGGCGGACGCGCACCTCGCCCAGGCCGGCCTCCGGTGTCGGCAACTCGCCGGTGACGATGACTTCATTGGCCGGCCCCTGCCGGTCGTACCAGACCGCACGCATCGCAACCCTCCCATGTTGACGCCTATGTGCCGGCGCCGACGGCGAGACCCGTCGGGCCTGAACACCTGCTCATTGATGTGGCGTTCCCACTCACGCGACGGGCGAGACCCCGCGGCGCGATCGGACCATGACCATAGCCCGGTTAGCACGGATTTGCATGGTGCAGGCTTGGGGGAGGGGGAGGACAGCTTGCCGGTCTCGGTTCCCCAACAAACACGCGCGTGTCACCTTCACTCGGCCCCGCCACGCCGCCCGACGATGGATGCCCCCCGGTCCGGTTGTTTGCAAACTGAAACACGATGGCGGAGGCAGGCGGGTTTTACGCAAGGTCAATCTATGCCACGCTACTGTCTTGACTGATACGTTGGATTGGGCGGCACATCGCCGGGATCGCGGACCGGCGGGAGAAACCGATGGATGACGAGCGCTCTCCCGACGTGATCGGACATGCACTCGCGGAGCTGTGCCAGGCGGCCGGACTGGAAGGCGCGGCGGCGCTCGACCGGTCCGATATGCAGCGCGGCGAAGTGTTTCTCTACCAGTACGGTGGTGGAGGGCAGGATGTGCTCACCCTGGCGGGCGCGTTGCTGGCCGGCGCGAATGGGCGATACGCCCAGGGCATCGGTTCCGATCGTCGCCCTGTCGTCGTGTTTCCCTGGGTCCTGCCGCCCCGCCGCCCCGGTGGACTTGTGCTGTGGCGCTCCCCGGGGTCTCGCCCCTGGGATGCCGGCGATCATGTCCTGGTCGAGACCGTCGCCGGCCTGATCCGGATCATCCTGGAACATAGTCCGGACGAGAGCGGGCTGGATCGGCTGACCGGCTTGCCCAACCGGCTCTATTTCCTGGATGAGGCGGAACGTCATATCGAGCGCCTGCATCTGGATCGCGTCCCCGGCACCTTGATGCTGATCGTGATGGACGGTCTGGAGCGGCTGATGACGCAGCATGGACGCGATGCCGGCGATTGGGCGCTGACCCGGGTGGCGACTCTGCTGCGCGCGATGGTGCGTCCGACGGATCTGGTGGGCCGAGTCGGGACCAACCAGTTCGCCGTGTGGCTGGATGGCATGGATCATATGACGGCGGCCGAACGGGCGGAGGTGTTGTGCGAGCGGCGCCTGACATTGCCGGAATCGACGGCGTCGGGGAACGTTCAGGTGCCGTCCCTGTCCATCGGCATCGCGAGCCGGACGGTCGGGAATGAGCAGGATATCCGCGAATTGCTGCGGCGGGCGAGCCAGGCGGTCGGAAAAGTCCGCGAAGAGGGGGGCCGCGGCTGGCATGTGTCCCGCGACGGATTGACCGCCTGACGCCCATCCGGCCCATCCGGCCCATCGGCCGACCCGGCATCGCGCCATCGGGGGTGACCTGAAACAAGCTCCGGTCGGACCGATTCACGCAAAATTTTACGCCCCCTTCAGGTCTGGGAGATTCGGCGCTTGCCCGGCTGGCATCGCCGGATGACAATGCAGGCATGATGCAGCGGCAGGTCCGACCCGAATTCGCCTCGGCCGCCCAGCGGCAGGAACCCGTGCGTCGATGCGCCAGCCCGGCCTTCGCCGCGCTCGACCTGGGCACCAACAATTGTCGGATGCTGGTTGGCGTGCCGTCCGGCACCGGATTTCGGGTCCTCGACAGTTTTTCGCGGATCGTCCGGCTGGGGGAGGGGTTGCACCATACCGGCGAACTCAGCCGCCCGGCGATGGATCGCGCCATCATCGCCCTGAAAGCCTGCGCCGACCGGCTGGAACGCCGCCCCGTCCGCCAGGTGCGCGCCATCGCCACCGAAGCGTGCCGGCGCGCCGCCAATGGCGGGGAATTCCTGCTGCGCGCGAAGCAGGAGACCGGCCTGGATATCGGCATCATCTCCAGCCGCGAGGAGGCCGAACTGGCGCTGGAATCCTGCGCGCCGTTGCTGGCCGGGGAGGGGCGGCGGGCTTTGCTGTTCGATATCGGGGGCGGCTCCACCGAGTTGGCCTGGGTGCGCCTGACCGAGGGACGCGCCGAACTGATCGGCTACGACTCCCTGCCGGTGGGCGTGGTGACCCTTGCGGAACGCTGGGGCGACACCGGTTTCAGCCACGACGGCTTCGAAGCCATGGTCGACGACGTCGCCGCGCGCCTGGCCCCCTTCGAGTCGATCCATTGCATCGGTCATGAAATCCGCAACGGCGGCGTCCGCTTGCTGGGTACCAGTGGCACCGTGACCACTCTGGCCGGCGTGGCGCTGAACCTGGATCGGTATCGCCGCCCGGCGGTGGATGGCATCGCGCTGTCGGGCGGGCAGGCCGATTCCGCGTTGGCCGCGTTGCGCGCCATGGGTCGAGACGGTCTGGCGCGCCATCCCTGCGTGGGGGCCGAACGGGTGGAGTTCGTGTTGCCCGGATGCGCGGTGTTCGCCGCCATAAGGCGGCTGTGGCCGGCGCCGGAGGTCGTGGTCGCCGATCGCGGCCTGCGGGAAGGCATGCTGCTGCGCATGATCCGCGCCGATCGGATGCGGCTCGCCCGCGGCGACAACCGCCGGAATATCGCGTCGGCCCGCCCGTGAAGAAGTCGATCGTTACGTCCGGGCGGGCCTTGGCCATTCCGGTCAAGACCGCGAAAAGCCGCAGTCCGGCGTCGCAGCGCTGGCTGGCTCGTCAGTTGAACGACCCCTATGTCGTGGCGGCGAAGAAGCAGGGCTGGCGGTCGCGTGCTGCCTACAAGCTGCTGGAACTGGATGAGAAATTCCATCTGATCCGCCGCGGCATGCGGGTGGTCGATCTCGGCGCCGCACCGGGCGGCTGGAGCCAGGTGGCGGTGAAGGCGGGCGCGGGTGCCGTGCTGGCCATGGACCTGCTGCCGATCGAGCCGATCGCCGGAGCGACCTGCCTGCAAGGCGATTTTTCCGACCCCGACATGCCGGCTCGCCTGGCCGAGATGCTGGGTGCCAAGGTGGACCTGGTGCTGTCGGACATGGCACCGAACACGACCGGGCATGGCGCCACCGATCACCTGCGGATCATGGCGCTGGCCGACATGGCCTTGCTGTTCGCCGTCGAAACCCTGGCCGAGGGCGGCACCTTCGTCGCCAAGGTGTTTCAGGGCGGCTCGGAGCGGGACATGCTGGACCGCATGAAACGGCATTTTGCGAGTGTGCGCCATGCCAAGCCACCGGCGAGCCGGAAAGAATCCAGCGAGTTGTATGTGATCGCGATGGGGTTTCGGCACCGGTAGCGATGCGGACCTGGGCTGTTCGCGACTGACGTCGTGCCAATTGGGATCGCCCCATTCCGTCAGGCGAGAGTCGATCGTCTGTCTGGATATAAAACGTTTTGATCTTATACCAAAACAACGAGGCAATGACCAACTGTTGCTGCAACGCCGTCACGACGACCGCGGGGACGTCACACCCTGTATGGTTGGGACCTGGGACAGACGCGGATGCGGGCATGACGGGGAGGTGCTGGTGGGAGAGTCGATCGTACCGGCGGTTGGTATTATTTCGGCATCCGTCGGGGCGCGGGCGGCTTCCGTCAGATGGAAGACGATGTCCACCAACAATGCGGGTCGCCCGCCTCTTCTTCGTGACCTTCGTGCCTTCGTGGCGAAAAATCGCGGAGGCAACCGAAGACACCTTGCCCTCGTTGGATTCCCCGATTGAAAAGACCCCGCGAACCGCGGTTCCGCGATTCTCCACCACGAAGGCACGAAGGTCACGAAGAAGGGTTGGCGGATTCGCACCACCGTCGATCACAGCCCCCGTGCGGGCGGCGGGCGCCTGCTCCCAAAATCCAACACGCCAACGGCCAAACGGTCACTCTCGTTCAATCGTGCGCTAGAACGAACCGGGCGACCAACATCGAGCCCAAACCGACCGTTACAAAGTCCGTTCAGGCCAAGACGGTCTCCGCCACCAGCAACGGGTTCACACACCGCGCCATCCGGTCCTCCCCGACGCCCACCAATGGCGGCACCGACGTGTCGCACGCCGCCAACCGACGCGAACAACGCGGGCTGAAGCTGCAACCATTCGGCAGGTCGGCCAGATCCGGCGGCGCGCCGGGGATCGACGGCAACCGCTGACCGCGGGAACCCGCATGCACCGTCGATTGCAGCAATCCCGCCGTATAGGGATGCGACGGTCGAGCAATCACGTCGCCGACCGGCCCGGTTTCCACGAAGCGGCCGGCGTACATCACGGAGATCCGGTCCGCGACCTCGCACGCCACGCCGATATCATGGGTCACGAAGATCGTCGCCATGCCCAGTTCCCGTTGCAACGACCGCAGCAACAGCAGAATCTGGATCTGCACCGTGGCATCCAGCGCCGTCGTCGGCTCATCGGCCAGCAGCAGGGCAGGGCGGCAGGACAGAGCCAGTGCGATCATCGCACGCTGGCGCAACCCGCCCGACAATTCATGCGGATACGCATTCAGCCGCCGTTCGGCCGAGGGGATCTGCACCATCTCCAACAGTTCCAGCGCCCGCTTGCGGGCATCGGTGTAGGAGACACCCTCGTGCGACACGATCGTTTCTGCGATCTGCGTGCCGATGGTGAAGACCGGGTCCAGCGCCGTCATCGGCTCCTGGAAGATCATCGCGCCCACCGGGCCGCGCACCGACTCCAACTGGCGTTCCGACATGCCGATCACGTCACGCCCCGCGAGCCGAATACGCCCGGTGATCTGCGCATGCGGCGGCAACAGGCGCAGCAACGCGCGCATGGTGACCGACTTGCCGGAACCGGATTCGCCCAGCAAACACAACACCTCCCCGGCGGCCAGGGAGAACGAGACGCCGCTGACGACGCTCAGGTCGATGTCGCGGTTGACGAAGCGGACGGATAGGTCCTCAACCTCAACAATGGGATCACGCTGCATGAGCCAGCCCTCCCGCTCTGCTGTGACCGCTGTTCGGCGTCACCGCGTGGCAGGCCGCCTCATGCAAGGCGCCCTGTTCCGACAGGATGGGTTCGACCGCGGCACAGACCGCCTCGGCCATCTCGCACCGGGTGCGGAAGCGGCAACCGGACGGCGGACGCACCGGGTTGGGCGGATCGCCGACCAACGGCACGGCATCCACCCGTTGCCGAGGATCCATCGACAGCCGAGACGCGAACAATGCCCGCGTATAGGGATGCGCCGCGGCCTGGTAGATGCGCTCGACCGGCCCGACTTCCACGACCTTGCCCAGATACATCACCAGCACCCGGTCGGAGACATGATGCACCACGTTCAAATCATGGGAAATAAACAGGTATGTGAGGTTCAATCGCTCCTTCAGGTCGATCAGCAGGTTCAGCACCTGCGCCTGCACGGATTTGTCCAGCGCCGAGACCGACTCATCCAGGATCAGCACCCGCGGGTTCAGAGCGATCCCACGCGCGATGTTGACCCGTTGGCGCTGGCCGCCGGACATTTCATGCGGGTATCGATCGGCGAACATGTCCGGCTCCAGCCCCACCAGCCGCAGCGCCGATCGCGCTTGTTCGCGCGCCTCGGAGCGGCCGATGCCATGCACGCGCAGGCCGAAGGTGATTTCCTCGGTCGCGGTGTGGCGCGGGTTCAGCGACGCGTAGCTGTCCTGGAACACCATCTGCATGGTGCGCCGCAATTCGCGCAACGTCAGCCCGCCATGGCCGATCGGGTCGCCGTCGAGGACCATGTTGCCGGCGTCGGGATCGATCAGCCGCATCAGCAGGCGCGCGGTGGTGGACTTGCCGCAGCCGGACTCGCCGACGATGCCCAGGGTCTCGCCCTTGGCGACATGGAAGCTGACCCCGTCCACCGCCTGGACATGCGCGTTGACGTTGCCCAGCGGCCCGCGCAGGGGGAAATACTTGCGCAATCCCTCCACGGTCAGGATCGGCTGCGCCGGCCGCCTCGGTCGCGGGGGTCAGTCGTTACGTTGACGCGCGGTTCTGTGATCGGGTTCATGCGCGCACATCCATCGCGGTGCGGAGACTGTCGCTCAGCAGGTTGAAGCTCACCGATGCGGCGAAGATCATCACGCCCGGCAGCACCGCGTTGATCGGCGCGACATAGATCGCCTGACGCAACGTGTTCAGCATCAGCCCCCAATCGGCGATCGGCGGCGCCGCGCCCAACCCAAGAAACGACAGCCCCGAGGAAATGATGATCGCAATACTGACCAGACTGGACGCATAGGTCAGAATCGGGCCCGTCACGTTCGCCAGCACATGCTGCAAGATGATCCGCACGGAGGACGCACCGGTCGCCCGCGCCGCCTCCACATAGTCCTGGTTGCGCACCTGGGTCGTAACGCTTTCCGCGACCCGCGTGATGGGCGGAATGAACACCAGGGTCAGCGAGATCAGGCTGTTGAAGATGCCGGCCCCCAGCACGCCCGCCATCGCGACGGCCAGCAGCACCGACGGAAAGGCGTAGAACACATCGACGACTCGCATGATCGCCATGTTCACCGCCTTGCCGAAATAACCCGCGGTGATGCCCAGGGCGCCCCCCAATATCGTCGCGAACAGCACCGGCGCGATGCCCATCGACAGCGACACGCGCCCGCCATACAGCAGACGGGTCAGCATATCCCGGCCCAGCTCATCGGTACCAAGGATGAAGTTCGGGCTCAACGGCGGCAGCAAGCGACGCAGCATGCTGGTCTTGTAGGGATCGGCCGGCGCGATCCACGGCGCGAAAATCGCCGACAGCGCGATCAGCGCCAGCACCACCGCGCAGACCAGGGCCACCTTGTCGCGCAGCACCTGCCGCCCAACGCGCTGCCAGAACCCACCGGTCCGGCGTCGCCGTCCGGGCGCGTTCGCCGCGGGACGCGCCGCGGGGGCGGCTTCGGCCGCGGCGCTCATGCGCGTTTCACCCGAGGATCGACCATGGTCTGCAGAATATCGACGAACAGATTGGTCATGACGAAGAAGGTCGCCAGCACGATGACGGTTCCTTGCAGCAACGGCAGGTCGCGGGTGGCAATGGCGGCGTTCAGCAGGAAGCCGGTGCCGGGCCAGGCGAACACCGTCTCCACCAGGATCGATCCGCCCAGCAACTGTGCGAATTGGAGGCCCATGATCGCCATGATGGGCGGGGCGGAGTTCTTGATGATGTGCAGGAAGATCCGGCCTCGACGTAGGCCCTTGCCCTTCAAGGTCTGCACGAATTCCTGACGGCGGACCTCGGCCACCATGGCGCGGACGGAGCGCGCCAGCACGCCGGTCGGGATCATGGCCAGGGTGATCGCCGGCAGGATCATGTGACGCAGATCCTCCCAGGTGAACATCCAGATCCGGGTCCCGGCCGGCCCCATGCCGGTCGCCGGCAAGGCGCGCAGCAGCACCGCGAAGATCACCACCATCACCATGCCCAGCCAGTAATGCGGCACCGAAATGCCGATCACCGCGAACCCGGTGACCGACCGATCGGTGATGCGCCGGTCCGAAAATCCGGACACCAGACCCAGGGTGATCCCCAGCGCAAAGCTCAGCATGATGGCCGTGATCGCCAGCAGCGCGGTGTTGGCAACCGCGGGCATTACCTCACTGATGACGGGGCGGCGGGTCATGATGGAGGAGCCGAAATCGCCATTGGCCACGTTCCACAGCCAGCGCAGATACTGCACCGGCAGCGGCTGGTCGAAGCCATAGGCGGCCTTGATCTGCGCCACCACCTCGGCCGACGCGTTCTCCGGCAGCACGGCGCTGATCGGATCGCCGGGCGCCAGGTGGATGAACGAGAAACAAACGAACGTCACGCCGATGATGATCGGCAGCGTGTAGAGCAAGCGCCTAAGTATATACAGATGCATGTCATGAGACCCATACCGGTGTCAGATCCTGCAGCCAGCTTTGCGCCTCGACATAACCCTTGACCTTGGGGCCGAGGGCGCGCGGGTTGAGGTCGTGCACCACCCAGATCCACATCGCCTGGTCGACGATCCGCGCGTGCAACTGTGCCAGCAACGCATCCTGCTCCGCCGGGACGAACGCCACTTTCGCGCGCGCTGCCAGATCGTCGGCGATCGGGTCGGAAAAGCCGCCCCAGTTGTAGCCTCCGGGCGGACGCTTCTGGCTCCAGGCGGTGCCGATCAGGCCGAGATCGGGGTCCATGAACCCCCAGGAGTTGTTGATCCCATCGGCACCCTTGTTGTCGGGCAGTTCCACCCCGCCGCGCCGGCGCGCGCGCAAGGCTTCCCAGTCCATCGTGTCGAAGGTGACGTCGATGCCGACTTCCTTCAGGTTCTCCTGGATGAACTCGTTCATCGGCAGCGGCTGCATCTGGCCGGACCCGGACGTCGAGATCAGGAACTTCACTTTCACCGGCTTGGCGGTCGAGAATCCCGCGTCCTTCAGCAACGCCTTTGCCGCGTCCGGATCGTAACGGATGTCGAAGGTCGGTTTGCCGAACCAGGGATGCGTCGGATTGACCATCCCCTTGGCCGGCAGAGCCAGCCCGCCCAGCAGCTTGACCAGCCCGTCGCGGTCGATGGCCAGGTTGGCGGCCTTGCGGATGCGCACATCGTGGAACGGCGAACCCGGCACGAAACTGAGCTGGTACGGCCAAACATGCGGATAGACGTTCGTGTACAGTTGCATCCCGGCCGACTTGATGCGCGGCACCTTGTCAGGTGGAGGCGCCTCGATCCAATCGACCTGACCGGACAGCAGGGCCGCCAGCCGGGTCGTCGGATCGGGCATGCAGCGCAGGATCAGCCGGTCCGATTTCGGCACCCGCTTCGGGTCCCAATAGGCGGCATTGCGGCGCATCTCCGCACGCTCCCGCGGGACCACCTTTTCCATGACCCACGGCCCGGTGCCGGACGGGGCCATCGCGACCTTGTTCCAGTCGCCGCCCATTTCCTTCCAGCGGGCCGGGCTCGACATGTAGAGATTGACCGCCTGATACGGGAACACCGCGTCGGGGGCCTTGTTGACGACCTGCACGGTCATCTCATCGACCACGCGATAGGACGCGATGGTGCCAATCCACGGCCCGGACTGAGTCGCCTGGGCCTGGTCGAATTGCGGCGAGGACCGGTTCAGCAGCTTGTCGAAGTTCCAGACCACCGCCTCGGCCGTGAACTTGCTGCCGTCGTGGAACGTTACGCCGGGGCGCAGCTTGAAGGTCCAGATGGTCTTGGTTTCGGCATCGACCTCCCAGCTCAAAGCCAGCCCGGGCTGCAACTTGGCGGAAACGTCGTCGCGCGACAGATCCCAGTTGATCAGCGCATCGTACAACGTCACCCCAATAAACCGCTGCCCCTCCCCACCCTGGCTCGGCTGCCCCGTCGTCAGCGGGATGTCCGCCAACGTCATTGCCACACGCAGGGTCCCAGCGGCCTGGGCCCGCGCGACCGAGGGCAACAGACCCGCCGCCGCAACCCCCACCAAAGCGGTTCGGCGAGAAACCAACGGCCCGGTCATGCGATTTCCTTCGCGGTCAGGACAGGGCGCTTCGACCGCCAGGGAGTCGCTTTCTCATAGGCGTCGCCGGCCCGCAGCACGGTCGGCTCATCGAAGATCTTGCCGACGATCTGCAAGGAGAACGGCATGCCATTTTCCGCATAGCCCGAGCAGACCGACAGCGCCGGATTGCCGCCGGTGTTGAACGGCGTGGTGAACGAGGTGCGGGTAAATAACGTTTCCGGCGCGATCGGCTCCAGCTTGCCGGCCGGCTCCTGGGTCGGCAGCATCAGCACGTCGATCGTTGCCATGACAGCCTGCATGGCACGAGCCAGGTCGGTGCGCTGGCGCATCGCCTGAATGTATTCCTCGGCCCGCACCAGACCGCCGGCGATGATGCGATAGCGCAGGCTGTCGCCGAACAGCTCCGGCCGGGAGCGCAGATCGGCGGCATGGATGGTGAACAGTTCCGCCACCGCGATGGTCTTCTTGCAGTCGTCGAACTGCTGCAAGGGTGGCAGTTTCACCGGGCGAATTGTCGCGCCGAGGCTACGGAAGACGTCCAGTGCCGCTTCGAACGCGGCCTTGGTGGCGGGCTTGGGCGGCGCCTCGGTTTCCAGCCAGTCGACCGGCACGCCGATGACCATGCCCTTCACGTCGCCTGTCAATGCGGCTGTATAGTCGGGGATCGGGACATCGGCGCAGCCCGGGTCTTCGGGATCGTGGCCGGCGATGATCTGCATCAGGATCGCCACGTCCTCGGTCGTCCAGGCCAGCGGTCCTGCATGGTCGTGGCTGAAGCAGTTGGGAATCACGCCGCGCCGGCTGACCAGCCCATAGGTCGGCTTCAGGCCGGCGATCCCGCAGGCCGCCGCCGGCCCACGGATCGATCCACCCGTATCGGTGCCCATCGTTGCCGGAGCAAACCCGGCCGCGACCGCCGCGCCCGAGCCGGACGAAGACCCGGCCGGTGAATAGTCGCGGTTCCAAGGATTGCGCGCGGGCGGAAACAGCACGTCCCAGGACGGGCCGCCATGCGCGAACTCCCAGGTCGCGTTCTTGCCCAGCAGCACGCCACCGGCCGCCACCAGCTTTTCCGTGCAGTAGGAATCGCGCGTTGGAACATTGTCCGCCAGCAGCTTCGACATGGCGGTCGTGCGGATGCCGGCGGTGTCGTAGATGTCCTTCAGGCAATAGGGGATGCCGTGCATCCGGCTAATCGGCCCGCTCGCCATGATCATGGCCTCGGCCGCTTTCGCCTCCGCCCGTGCCCGTTCCGCAGTCAAGGTCACGAAACTGTCCAGCAGATGGTCCAGCGCCTCGATCCGCGCGAGGCAGGCTTCTGTCAGATCGACGGGGGATATCTCCTTTTTAGCGATCAGCTTCGAGGCCTCGGCGATGGTCAGGAAGGCGAGCTCGGTCATGCCCTAACCCTCCTTCGGCATGAACTTGGTCGGCACGAAGACATGCGCCGGTTCGTCGCCGCGCGGCCGGCCTTGCGGGATGCCGTCGATCATCCGCCGCACATTGCCATAGGCCTCGGTCAGTTCCTTGAAATAGGCCGGCGGCAAATTCAGGCCGGCCTGCTTTGCCAACAGGATCATCTCGTCTTCGGTCAAGGTGGTGGTCATGCGACAGCTCCGGTTTTCAGGGTGGGGACGCGCGCGGTCCAGTCGGTGGCGCGTTCATAGGCATCGCCGATGCGCAGCACGGTGGCTTCGGCGAAGGGTTTCGCGGCGATCTGCATGGCGATCGGCAGGTCGTTGGCGCCGAACCCGATCGGCACCGATACGGCCGGCACGCCAGCCAGCGAGAACGGCATCGTCATGTTCCGCCCGCGGCGCATGAAATCGGAATGGTCGGGATCGGCCGGATCGGCGGTGTTGAGCCAGCCGGCCGTGACCAGCGCATCGAAGCGGCTGAATTCCGACAGCAGGCGACGCGCCAGGTCGTTGCGCCAACGTTGCGCGTTCAGATAGTCCTCGGCGCGGATATAGACGCCGCCGATGACCCGCTGGCGCAGCTTGGCCCCGAACAACTCCGGCCTGGTCAGCAGGTCCGGCTTGTGGATCGTGTAAAGCTCGCTCATGGAAATCAGCGTCTTGCAGTCGCAGAAATCGCCGAGGTCCGGCAGCTCGATCGTTTCGACGATGGCGCCCAGGCGCGCCAGCATTTCGGCGGCCCGGTCGGTGGCCGCGGTGACCTCGGCGGTGGCGTCCGTGGCATACCAGTTGCGCACCAGCCCGATCCGCAGCCCCGCGATGTCGCCGGTCAGCGCTGCCGCATAATCCGGGATCGGCTCATTCGCGCTGCCGGGGTCCAGCGGGTCGTGTCCGGCGCAGGCGGCCAGCATCAGCGCGCAATCGCGCACCGTGCGGGTCATCGGGCCGCAATGATCCAGGGAGAACGTGTTGGGCTGCACGCCGCGCCGGCTGAGCAACCCATAGGTCGGCTTCAGCCCGACAATGCCGCAGCACGCGGCCGGCCAGCGGACCGACCCACCCGTATCGGTGCCAATCGCCGCCGGAATGAAGCGCGCCGCGACGGCCGAACCCGATCCGGATGACGATCCGCCGGGCAGGAAGCCGGTGTTCCACGGATTGAGCGGCGGCGGCCAGGGCAGGTCCCAGGACGGACCGCCCAACGCGAACTCGAACGTGCCCAGCTTGCCCAGCATAATGCCACCCGCGGCATCGAGCAGCTTGGTGACATGGGCGTCGTCGGTCGCGGGCATGTCCGGCATCAGCCGCGAATGGGCGGTGGTCACCACGCCCTGGGCATCGACGATATCCTTTAGCCCATAGGGAATGCCGTGGAACGGACCGCGATAATGCCCCGCCGCAATCTCCGCCTCGGCCGCGCTTGCCTGGGCCAGGGCGCGTTCGGCGGTGACGGTGATGAAGCTGCGCAGCCCCGGATCGAAGCGGGCGATACGGTCCAGGCAGGATCGCACCAAGGTCACCGGCGAGAGAGAACCCGATTTCAGCAGCGGGGCGAGTTCGGCGATTCCCAGCATCGCCGGATCGGCGAGATCGGGAACAGTCCCCGGCAAAGGCATATCCATGTTGCATCCCTTTGGCGGCTCGATCGCCGCGTGTTGCACGACCCACACGTCATGCGGGACAGGCCTGGGCACGCGTTTTGCGTGACCAGACCGGGTGCGTTGCACGACAAAGGCCGGCGTGGCGCCCGACGCGGATGGTTGCCCGGCAGGTAAGCAAAACCGATGCCAGCGGGATCATCGCACTGAAAATGGACAGAACTACCCGCATGGACCCGTGTTGGCGCAGATCATCAGAACATAAATTAGCCAGTCAATTTATAATTGCACGTTATGAAGACTAAAAAGATCGTGTTTGGGCATAATTTGTTCATTATGTGAACATCTATGCTCACCCTTAGCGCCGAAGCGCGGAGATTCGTCGTTCCCGCTGGCACGTCGATTGCACGAAAATGCATCACAACCCAGGAGGCATCACGGATGAACATCGGACGACGATCACTGAACCACGCTCTGCTTGCCGGCATCGCCGCCGGCGCCGCGCCACGCCCATCACTGGCCGCGGACAAGACCTTGCGCGTCGCCATGACCGCCGCCGACATCCCGCTGACCACCGGCCAACCCAGCCAGGGCGGCGAGGGCATCCGATTCATGGGCGTCACCGCCTATGACGCCTTGATCAACTGGGACCTGTCCCGCTCCGACGTCGCCGCCACCTTGCGCCCCGGCCTCGCGGAAAGCTGGGGGGCCGACCCCGAGCGCCGGGTCGCCTGGACCTTTCGCCTGCGGCCGAACGTGACATTCCATGATGGCTCGAAGTTCACCGCGGACTCGGTGGTGTGGAACCTGGACAAGCTGATCCGCCGCGACTCCCCGCAATTCGACCAGGCCCAGGCCACCCAGGCCGCGACCTGGACGAAATCCATCGCCAGCTACACCGCGATCGACCCGATGACGGTTGGCATCGAAACCAAGGAGCCGAACGCCAACCTCCCTTACGACCTGGCCAGTATCTTCATGTCCAGCCCGGCGCGGTGGGAAGAATTGGGCCGTGACTGGAACAAGGTGGCGTCCCGCCCGTCCGGCACCGGCCCCTGGGCCGTGACCCGGGTCGTCCCGCGCGAGCGCGTGGAATTCGCCCGCAATCCCAACTACTGGGAGGCGCGCCGGATCCCGAAATGCGATCGCCTGGTGATCATCCCAATGCCCGACGCGGTGACCCGCGTGTCGGCGCTGCTGAACGGGCAGGTCGACTGGATCGAGGTGCCGGCGCCCGACACCTTGCAGCAGTTGCGCCAGGCCGGGATGAAGATCGTCCTCAATCCCTATCCGCATGTCTGGCCGTATCTGCTGTCCTGCCTGCCCGACAGCCCGTTCCGCGATGTGCGGGTGCGCAAGGCGATGAACCTGGCGATCGATCGCGACGGCATCTGCGCGATGCTGAACAAGACCGCGATCCCGGCCAAGGGCATGGTCCCGCCCGGCCACCCGTGGTTCGGCTCCCCGACCTTCGACATCAAATACGACCCGGCCGCGGCGCGGAAACTGCTGGTGGAGGCGGGCTATGGGCCGAAGAACCCCTGCAAGGCGACCTTCCTGATCTCTACCTCCGGCTCGGGCCAGATGCAGCCTTTGCCGATGAACGAGGCGATCAAGGAATCGCTGGAAGATGTCGGCTTCCAGGTCAACCTGCAGGCGATGGACTGGGAAGCGTTGCGCGCCCGCCGTCGCGCCGGCGCTGCCGCCCCCGAAAACAAGGGCGGGCATGCGCTGAACAACTCCCTGGGCACCGCCGATCCGATCGCGATCATTCAGGTCGCCTGGTCGAAACTGGTGCCGCCCGCGGGCATCAACTGGGGCTGGTTCAAAAGCCCCGAGGTCGATGCGCTGTGCGAGGCAATCAACGTCGCCTTCGACCAAAAGGAGCAGACCGCTCTGATCGCCAAGCTGCATGCGCGCATCGTCGATGAGGCGCTGTGGTGCTTCGTCGTCCACGACCTCAATCCGCGCGCCATGTCGCCTCGTGTGTCGGGTTTTGTGCAGGCGCAAAGCTGGCAGCAGGACCTGACGACGGTCGATCTGGTTTAACTGGTTTAACACCAACCGGCGGAACCAATGACCCACCGGCCGAGCAGAACTGCGTTCAGGATTTTCGTTGTTGGTGTCGGGGAGAGTCGTGGATTGCATGTTGGCGTCACTCTTTGCCAGGAGAGTGACACTGGCAGCCACCCGTGGGTGGATTGGTCTTAGCGACCGTCGGCATCTCGGGTCTGCCGGCGTCCCGGTTTCCTATGCCCGAGGATGCGCCTTCCGCCAGACCTCCATCAGCCGAACCTCATCCACATCGGTGTATCGTTGCGTCGTCGACAGGCTGGCATGGCCCAGCAGGTCCTGGATCGCGCGCAAATCCGCGCCTCCCGCCAGCAAATGGGTGGCGAAGGAGTGCCGCAGGGCGTGCGGGGTCGCATGCTCCGGCAGGCCGTTCAGGCGTCGGAATTCCCGCAAGGTCCGCTGCGCGACGGCCGCGTCCAGTCGCTTACCGCGTGCCCCCAGGAACAACGGGGCATCGGGCTGGCGGTCCGGATGCAAGGCGAGCCAGGCGGCGATGGCTTCCCTCACGGCGGGCAGGACCGGCACGAGACGTTCCTTGGAGCCCTTGCCCATCACCCGCAATGCCGCGTCCGAGCCGGCCAACGGAGCTGCCACCGGGGCATCGCGGACGTTCAACGCCAGAGCCTCGCCGATCCGCAGTCCGGCGCCATACAGCAGGGTGAACAGCGCCATGTCCCGGGCCTGGATGGCGGCGGTATCCGACATCTCCCCGATATCCTCGGCGACCGAGCGCGCATCCGGGGACGTCAGCGCGCGTGGGATCGGCGCCTTGGCGCGGGGAGTCGCGACCAGGCGGATGGCCGGATTGTCCACCCCATGCCGGCGGGCCAGAAAGCGAAAGAAACTACGGATCGCCGACAGATGCCGCGCCCGTGTGGCGTTGCCGGAGCCAGTCCCGGCCATTTCCGCCAGCCAGGCCCGGATATCGGCCTGCCGCAGTTCGGCGAGCGCCACCATGTCGGGTTCCCGCCCCAGATGGTTGGTCAGGAAGCCTAGGAACCCCGCAATATCGGCTCCATACGCCTCCAACGTCAGCTCCGCCGCTCGGCGTTCCTGTCCCATCCAGGCAAGAAAGGCGATGCGGGCTTCCTCGCCGGTCATGGGATCGGACGGGTGGGGGACACGGCGTCGTGCTGGTGCATCATGCGGTGAGGGTAGGCGTCGGGGTGTGTGGGGGGAAGCGTGGGGACATGGGACCGCCGCGATTATCCGGTGGGTTGCACACTACGGCATTCACACATCTCGAAATGGCGTGCCGGTAGAAGAAAATTCTCCCCCTCCCCTTGCGGGAGGGGGTTAGGGGGAGGGGTTGCACGCAATATCCATGCGAAAACGCCCCTCCCCCCGCCCCCCTCCCGCAAGGGGAGGGGGAG
>CALQHT020000120.1 GCA_943330455.2 Nitrosovibrio sp. Nv4
CCTTTGGAATGCGATTCTTTTGTCGTTTGAATCCCGGGGGCCTGCCCGGACGGCGATAGGTCCGGGTTGGCCCCCGGGATTCAAACGACAATGGTCCGGTTCCAAGGGCCGTCGCCCTTGGTGGGGGTTCAGGGGGCAAAGCCCCCTGATTGGGGTCCGGGGCGAAAGCCCCGTCCTACCGCCCCTCATACGCCAGCCCTCCGCAAAGGCGCCGGCCGCGAGAGCAGATCGACCAACCCGCGCAGGCTGGCCAGGTTGTGGACGGGGCGAAACTCATCGACATGCGGCAACATGGCCCGGATGCCTTGCGATTTTGGTTCGAATCCGCTCCAGCGCAAGAGCGGGTTGAGCCATATCAGCCGCCGGCAGGATCGGTGCAAGCGGTCCATGTTATCGGCCAATCCGTGCGCGCCGTCACGGTCCAACCCGTCTGTGATCAGCAGGACCACCGCGCCCTGGCCGAGCACACGACGGGACCAGAGATGGTTGAAGCCAGACAGGGCCTCGCCGATTCGGGTGCCGCCCGACCAATCGGGGACGATGTGGGATACCATCTGGAACGCCACTTCCGGGTCACGGGCGCGCAACTGGCGGGTGACGTTGGACAGGCGGGTGCCGAACAGGAACACATGCACGCGGTCCCGGTCGTTGGTGACCGCGTGCAGGAAATGCAGCAATATCTGGGCGTAACGCGACATCGACCCGGAAATATCGCACAGCACGACCAAAGGCGGAGGCCGCGTGACTCGCCGGCTGCGCGCGATCGACAGGATCTCGCCACCCTGGCGCAGGCTGGCGCGGATGGTGCGGCGCAGATCGGTTGCGGGTCCATGCGCATCCGGGCGCAGCCGGCGGGTCCGGCGCAGGTCCAGCGGGAGCACCAACCGGCGGATTTCCCGCTTGGCGGCGGCGATCTCGTCGGCGCCCATGGCCTCGAAATCCATCTGCTGCAGGCGTTCCTGGTCGGACACGGTCAGCACCGCGTCCTGCACCGGAGGCTCCTCCTGCGGCGGCGGCTTGGCCTGGTTCTTGGGGGCGAACGCCTCCGCCACACGCCGAGACGCCGGAGGCGGGCGTTCGAGCTTCTTTTCCTTTTGCGCTTCCAGCAGTGCCATCGCGGCGGCCTGTTCGGCGGCTGTGGGGTCGCGCCAGAACAGCGCGAATGCCTGGTCGAACACCTCCCGATGTTCATGGCGGTGGATCATGGCGGTCCGCAGCGCGGTTTTCGCCTCGGTCTTGGAGGCCAGATCGATATGCGTCAGCGCCTGTTGCGCGGCGATGGTTTCGGCCGGCCCCACGGGCAGCCCGGCGCGCCGCAGCAGGCGAGCGAAATGCATCACGTTGGCGGCCAAGGTCGCGATGGGGGGGGCGGTGGGGACGGTTTCGCTCATCAGGTCGGCAGAGGAACCCGAGCGGGGCGCCGATGCAAGGGGAGGGATGCGGACGGGCTGCAAATCGGCGGGTCGGTCAATCGGTCAATGGACGAACGAGAGCTGCTTGCTCGCATCCCGGCCAGCGGTTTCGACACGGCAGCAGGCACGAACATGTGTGATCCCCTGCAAAGAAACCTACCGCACTCACGAATCTCCGGAAAGGAAAGGATTTTCTCGGCGCCGACTCCGCCCTCACCGTCATGGCCGGGCTTGACCCGGCCACCCACCCCCAGGTTTGGACCAACGGGTTGCAAACGCTGGCGTTTCCGCCACTGGCTGGGTGGCCGGGTCAAGCTCGGCCATGACGGTGAGGGCGGAGTCGGCGCCCAAGGCCCCACTCCAAGCAAATCCTTCTCCGCCCCCCGGCGACCCGCCAAATTCGTGAATGCGGTAGTGCAAAGGAACAGGGGGAGCGCGTGGCCAGCCCACACTGTCATGGCCTGCGTAGGCAGGCCACCCACGGGATAAGCACCGCAAGCCATGGATGGTGGGTCGGCACCCGCCATGGCGTGGAGCGGCCCGTGCTCAACGCCAGATGATGCGATTGTTGTTTCGCGTCGCGCTGAGCGGACCCGATCTAACGCTGCCGGCTGTCCTGGCGGCCCGCGTCCTCCGCCGGGATGGCCATCGGCCCCTGGGCGTTGCCCGCGCCTCCTGTCAGCAAGGTCCAGGTATGTTGCAGCATCGCGAACAGAAACGCCGTGCTGATGCCGAACAGCAGCATTCCGTCCGCGGCTTCCAGCGCCCCCATCAGCCGCCATTCCTCGGCCAGCACCAGGCCCGATGCGCCGCGCGTGGTCATCGAGTCGATCGAGTAGAGTGTGGCATCCGGCAGGGTTGGCAACGCGCCGATCCAGTAATAGGCGATCGCCCAGACGGCCGCCTCGGTCGCATGCAAGAACGCCAAAGCGGCACCTGTGGCCGCAAGCGTCAGGCGCGCCATCCATACCAGGGCGAGCGGGCGCATATGCGCGATGTCGACCCGCTGGCGGAACCGCCGCAACAGCAGCGCGATATGGGTCAGACCGATCGCGTGCATCGCGATCGTCAGCGCGATCAACGACAATCCGCCGACCCAGCAGGCTATCGCGTTGTCGGTCATGCGTTTCGGGGTCCCTGCGTCGCGGCCGCCTGATGGGCGGCGATGCGGGCCGCCAGAGGATTGGCGGTTACTCCATGCGCGATCACGCTCAACAGGATCGTGCAGGCGATGGTGGCCATCATCGTGTCATTCCCGGGCAATTGCTCGTCCAGGACGATGATCGCGAAGACGATGCTGGCCAGGCCGCGCGGGCCGAACCAGCCGATGAACAACTTCCCCGCATGATCCAATTCGGTCCCTCGCAGGCACAAAAACACCGGCAGCATGCGGATCACCGTCAGGCTGAGCACGCTGTAGAGCAGGATCGCCCAGGTGATCCGATCCATCATCCGAGACACCACCAACGCCCCGAAAATCACCCAGGTCACCAGGCCGAGGACGCGGCCGGCGATCTCCGCTCCACCCAGGAATTTGTGTTTGACCGGTCGGGCGATGGGACTGAGCACCAGCCCGCCGACGAAGCAGGCGATGAAGCCGCTGCCGCCGATCGCCTGCGCGGTGGCGAAGCAGGCGGCGGCGACGGCCAAAGCCGGCATCGGCACCCAGTTGTCGGTTATCCAGCCCAGGCCGTTGGTCCGCCGCAGCAGGGAGGACGCCAGAAGGGTCAGGCCGCAGCCGACGACGGCGCCGATGCCGATTTCCTCGATCACCACAAAGGTTACATGCATGACCGCCTGGTGTTGCACCTGTGTCCCGACCGCATAACCGAGCAGGATCAGCACCAGCGGGACGCAGATGCCGTCATTGAGGCCGCTTTCGATGTTCAGGCTTTCGCGCATCACCGCGGGCACGGACGGATTGGTGACCACGGGCGCACCCAGGGCCGCATCGGTCGGGGCGAGGATGCCCGCCAGCAGGGCGATCTCCAACAACCCCAAAGACGGAAACAACGGCCACGCCAGCAGCGCCCCCAGGATCACGGTCAGGGGCAGCCCCACCAGCAGCAGGCGCCGCGGAATCGCGAGGTTGCGTCGAACGACGGACATATCGGCGTTCGCCGCATCCGTGAACAACACCATCGCCAGGGTGAACTCGGCCAGTGCGCGCAACCCGCCCGCGGTCAGGTCCAGATGCAGCACATCCAGCAGGCGCGGCCCCAGCAGGAACCCGACGGCGGCAAAGACAATCGGGCCGCTGAGCGACGACCGCTCGATCCGCCCGGCGACGGCCGCGTAGACCAGCAGGATGCCCGCGAGGATGGCAATCGTTTGATACATGGGTCGGTGCCCTCAGCCAGTGAGCGGCGATACTTCGCGGTCGCTCGGCTTGCCGGGGCGTTGCATTGGCGCGCCGGTCTGGGTGGCGCGGAATGGCACCATCCCAAACCAACGGCACCGCCCGGTCATCGGGTCAGCAACACCGCCAGCAGCACCGTGCCGATCACGATGCGATACCATGCGAAGGGCGCGAATCCGTGGCGGCTGACGAAGCCCACCATCCAGCGGATCACCAGCATCGACACGATGAACGCCGCGATGAACCCCACCACGATCAGAAGCCCGCCATCCAACGACAGGGTGGCTCGGTTCTTGTACAGATCGTAGACGGCGGCGCCCCCCAAGGTCGGCACCGCCAGGAAGAACGAGAACTCCGCCGCGGTCTTGCGCTCGACCCCCATCATCAGCGCGCCCAGGATTGTGGCGCCGGATCGGGACACGCCGGGGATCATCGCGATGCACTGGATGAAGCCGATCTTCAGTGCCAACCAGGGCGAGAACCGCTCGATCTGATTGACCGTCGCGACGGGGTACATCCGCTCGATCACCAGGATCGCCACGCCGCCGACGATCAGCGCGATACAGACCACAAGGGGCGAGAACAGCACCGCCTTGATGAACCCATGCGCAAACACCCCGATCACCGCCGCGGGCAGGAACGCGAGCAGAATCACCAGCACAAAGCGCCTCGCCCCCGGATCGTGACGCAGGCCGAGCGCAACGTCGATGAAGCGGCGGGCGTAGACGACCAGGACGGCGAGGATGGCGCCGAGCTGGATGACGACTTCGAACACTTTTCCGGGCGGGCCCTGAAAGCCCAGCAGTTCGGTGCCGAGGATGAGATGTCCGGTCGAGGAAACCGGGAGAAATTCCGTCAGCCCCTCGACCACGCCCAACAGGGCGGCTTCCAACAGGTCTTGCATTCGGGATACGTGCTCCGAGAGGTTGGCTTCCGTTACGCGACTGGCCGACGAGTCTTCAACCCCTGTTTCCGTGTATCGTCGTCGCTCTGGAGGCTAAGGCATGATCCTGCTCACCAACAACGAAGGCACTCTCGGCGTTCCCACCACCGCTCGGCTGCTCTCCGAAGGCGCCTACGGGCTGGATGCGATCGAGGCCGGGATCCGTCTGATCGAGGCCGATCCGTCCGTGCGCACGGTCGGGCGGGGCGGCTGGCCCAATATTCTGGGGGAGGTGGAGCTGGATGCCTGCCTGATGGATGGCTCCACCTTGCGCACCGGCGCGGTGGGGGCGCTGGCGGGGTTCCTGCACCCGGTCTCGGTGGCGCGGGAGATCATGCGCCGTCTGCCGCATGAGCTGCTGGTGGGGGAGGGCGCGGCTCGTTTTGCCCGGGAAATCGGCGCCGAGACGGCCGAAAACCTGATCGAGGACTCGCGGCGCGCCTGGCAGGCCTGGTTCGACGCGGAGCTGACTCCAGCGCAGAAAGCGGCGTGGCCGGATACCGATCTGGCCGCTTTGTGCCGGCATGCGATCGACCCGGAGGTGGGACGCGATACCACGGTGTTTCTGGCACAGGATACGACGGGACGGATCTGCTCGGGCACCAGCACATCTGGGTGGGGGTGGAAATACCCCGGACGGTTGGGCGACAGCCCGATCGTGGGGGCGGGGTCCTATGCCGACACCCGCTATGGGGCGGCGGCCTGCACCGGAGCGGGGGAAATGACCATCCGCTGCGGAACGGCGCGGGCGATCGTGCTCTACATGAAGAAGGGCGCGTCCGTCGCCGATGCGGTGCTTGAGGCGGTTGACGATATGCGCGCGCTGGAAGGTGGACTGATCAGCCGGGTGACGATCCATGCGATCGACACGCAAGGAGCGCACAAGGTGGTGGCGGTGAATGGGGCCGGGGACAATGTCTATTGGCTTTGGGAGGGGAGCGGGGCGCCCGTGCGGCGGCCGGCAGAGGCGGTTTTGATCAGCGACGGCGGGCCGAAGGTGAGCGGGACCGTGCGTTATACGCGGTAAGGCGGAAGGCTCCGCCCCGGACCCCGCCAGGGGCAGAGCCCTGGTCGGGGTTCCGGGGCGGAGGTCCCGCCCTAAACGAACTTCGTCGCCGTCACCAACTGCGTCATGCTCGCCCCGGGAGCCGCCAGCGTATAGGTGTCCCCACCACCCAGATCGACCGTGATCAGCCCGGCGATGAACGTCACCTGCGCCTGGATCGAAAGCGGCATCAGGATTGTATCGAAGCCGGCCTTGAAGTCGGTGATCAGATCCGCCTGCATGGCAACCAAGGCTGCCTGGTCGATCTGGATCTGATCGGTGCCGCTGCCGCTGGAAATGATGTCGTTGCCCTCGCCGCCGACGATCAGGTCGTTGCCGGTATCGCCGACCAGATAATCGCCGCCATTGCCGCCGTAGATCGTGTCGTTGCCGGCCCCGGCCAGGATGATGTCGTTGCCGCCGCGGCCATCGAGCACGTTCGATGCGATCGACCCGGTGATATGATCGGAGTAGCCGATGAATGTGGGATTGGCGCCGCCGGTCCCGATCACGTTCTCGATCGCGACCAGGGTATCGATACTGCCGTATCCATCGGTCGCGGTGCCGGTGGTCAGGTTGACGGTCACGCCCGCGTTGCCGCCGAAGACCGCGTCTGCGCTGTAGTCCGCGGTGTCGGTGCCGGCCTTGCCGTCCAGCAGGTCGGCCCCGCCGAGGCCTTGGAGGATGTTGTTGCCCGCCGAACCGTAGATCTTGTCGCTCATGGACGGATCGCCGGGGAAGACGCCGTTGGTGCCGCGAACATTCTCGATGGATATCAAGGTGTCGGTCGCACCGAACCCGTCGGTGGCCTTGCCCGCGGTCAGATCGACCATCACGCCGGCGGTGCCGCCATTTTCCGCGTCTCGATCGTAGCGGACCTGGTCGTTGCCCAAGCCGCCATTGATGGTATCCGCGCCACCCAGGCCGCGGATGAAGTTGTCTTCCGCGTTGCCGGAAAATTTGTCGGCATTCTTGGTCAGGCGAGCCCCTTCGATGCCGCCCGTGATGGTATCGGTGCCGCCATAGGGATCGTTGATGATGCCTGTGGACAGGTTGAAGGTCACGCCGTTCGCGCCGGTATATTCCGCGTAGGAGATCTGGTCGGAACCGGCGCCGCCGGTGATGGTGTCGTTGCCCGCGCCGGGCTCGACATAGATGCCGTAGGCCCCGGCGACGATCTGGTCAGCCCCGTCCAGACCCTGGAATTCGTAGACGTCAGCCGGCCCGGGCAACGGGGCGTCGCCGCCCATCCATTTGTCGCCGAAATTGGTGCCGCGTGCCCGCTCGATCCCGATCAGAGTGTCGGTGTTGCCGAAGCCGTCGATGGCGGTGCCGGCCTTTAGATCGATGGTGACACCGGCTTTGCCGCCGAACTGGGCGTCACGGTCGTAGATGACCCGATCCTGGCCGCCGCCGCCGTTCAGCGTGTCGTTGCCGGCCAGCCCCGCGACGAAGTTGTTGCTGTCGTTGCCAAGGAAGGTGTCGGCATTCTTGCTGAGCTGGGCGCCTTCGATCGAGACCAAGGTGTCCTTGCTGCCGAACCCGTCGATGGCGGTGCCGGACTTGAGATCGACGGTCACCACCCCAAGGCCACCGAAGTCGGCATCGCGATCGTAGCGCGCGCTGTCCGAACCGGCGCCACCGTCGATATAGTCGTTGCCAGCCAATCCACGGATGAAGTTGTCGGCCGCGTTGCCGATAAAGAAGTCGGCGTTTTTGGTAAGGCGAGCGCCCTCGACGCTGGTCACGGTGTCGATGCCGCCATAGGGGTCGTTTACAACCCCGGCGAGCAGGTTGACGATGACATTGCTGGTGCCGGTGTACTCGGTATAGGAGATCTGGTCGAAGCCGGCGCCGCCGATGACGGTATCGTTGCCGGCGCCCGGCTCGGTGTACATGTCATAGTTACCGGCGATAATCAGGTCGTTGCCGCCCTGGCCATACAGATCCCAGGAATTGAAGACGAGCGTCGCATCGCCACCCTGCAGCGTATCCGCCTGATCCGTGCCTCGCGCCGCCTCTATGGAGATCAGGGTGTCGGTATTGCCGAACCCATCGATGGCAATGCCGGTCCGGAGGTTGACGTTGACGCCGGCGGCTCCACCGTATCGGGAGTCCCGAGTGTACTGAACCTGGTCCTGCCCGTCGCCGCCATTGATGGTGTCGTTGCCGCCCAATCCCTGGAAGCGGTTGTTGGCCGTATTTCCGATCAGGGTGTCCGCAAAGCGGGTGGACCGGATGCTCTCGATATTCTTGAACGTGTCGGTAAAGCCCCAGGGATCGACCAGGGTGGTGGTATTCAGGTCAACCTTGATGCCGGCCTTGATCGCCGAGTCGGTGTAGCCCCAACTGAACGACATCATATCCGTGCCGTTGCCGCCATCGATCGAGTCGGCGCCCCGATTACCGTCGATGAAGTCGTCGCCGTCGCCACCGTTGATCGTGTCGTTGCCGTCAACGCCCTGCAGGGTGTCGGCGTTGATGCTGCCGATAATGAGGTCGGGTCCAGTATGTACCACCGCATGGACCGCGCCGGCGAAGTCGCCCGGTGTCAGGAACCAGGCGTTATAGAAATCGAGCAGGTTGACGCTCAGGCCGGTGTGAGAGAGGTACTGGATCGTCCCGGTCACATCGAACACCAGCAGCGAATTGATCAGGCCGCCCGTCGGTACCCCCGATCCGTTGAACGCCATGGCGCTGCCATTCAGCACCACCTTGATGCCCGACGGGTTGGTGTAGGTGACGCTGGTCGCGGAGGTTGCGGTGCGGGTGGCGCCGGCCTGATAGATGATCGTGAGATCGATACTGATTGGCGCGGCGTTGGAAATGGTTTCGGTTGCCATGGCTCGATTGCTCCCAGTTCAAATTGCCCGTTGTCGTCGCCTTGGGGTGGGCTGTCGTACCGACCAGGGCCCGGAGGCATACCTTGGTGTGGACTGCCCATTGGTCGGATCGATTACGGAAGGTTAACGCGATTTTGCCATCGGAGCAACATGAACGGTCGTTCTGTAACAATTCTCAGCGTGGTGCTGAGCCATCACGCCATCATCGCCGTCATCGCCGAGCTTGATCCGGTGATCCCGGAAAGGTTGGAAATACTGCCATTTCAATGGTCTGTGCTGACGGAGATGCCCGGGACCGGCCCTGGCATGACGATGGCAATGCCTCATTCGGCCAGAACGAGACGTGCTGGCCGTCCCGCGAGTGCTGGCCCCGGTCTTCCGACCGAAGCTCGATGGATGTTTCGGTGCCCTCGCTCAGACCGGCTCCGATAGGAACCGTTCCACCAAAGCCGCAGCGCGGTCCCGGTCTCGACCGGCCCGCAGATGCGCATTGGCCTGGTTCCGGCCGGCGGAGCCCAGGTAGAACCGCTCATATTGCTCATTCCGGCTGGCCAGACCCGTCCCCGCGAAATCCCACGCCAACCGGAAGATCCGTGCCCGCCGTTCGGCGTCCACCGTTCCGGCGCCCGACAGATAGCGGTCGATCAGCGGCCGCAACGCGGGATCGGCCAACTGGGCCGCGGTCGGCGTCGTCAGCAGGTTGTGGGCGCCGAGCTCGCGAATGATTTCGTTGACGCGGGGGAACCAGCGGGGGAGGGCGGTGCGCAGGGCCATCAGCGGGGCTTCCTCGCAGCACCAGAAGCCGGTGCCATCACCGCTTGCATTGGTTTCCGCGGCCTGGATCGCCGAACGCGCGAGTTGGGCGAAGGCCCAGATTTCCCCCAGCATCGGGATCGTGCGTGGCTGCGCGTCGCCGATCGCGTCCGTCATCAGGGTCGTCAGGCCCCAGGCGAATTCCAGCTTCACCCGTGCCCGGATCATCGTCTGCTGCATGATGTTCGGATACCAACCGTGCCGCACGACAGTGTTGTAGGCGGCGAGATTCCCGTCGATGAACACGCGGTCCCTCGGGACCTCCACGTCGTCGAAGATCACGAACGCGTCCTGCTCATCAAATCGAGAGGAGAACGGGTGGTCGAACCGGTTGGTGGCGACGGACACGCTGTCGCGGCAGAACAATTTCAGGCCCGGCGTGGACATCGGAATGCAGAAGCACAGCGCATGGGACGGGTCCGCGTTGGGCATCGGCGCGGCCGGGTAGATCGCCATCTCGTCGGAAAACGGCGCCAGGGTCGCCAGCACGCGAGAGCCGCGGACCAGGATGCCGTGCTCGGTGTCGGCCACTTTGTGCAACTGGACCGGATCGAAGCCGGTCGGCACGCCACCGAGCGCCCGGTTCACGGTCTGATGGACGATGGCATGGGTGAGCGACAGATCGGCCCGGGCGATGTGCTTTTGATAGGCAACGAGCCGATCCGCCCCGGCCTCATTGCCGTTCGCCGCCCAGATCGCGTGTTCCCCGGCGAACCCGGCATAGGTCACGTTCATGTAATCGGGCGTGCGTCCCATCAGCCCGACCGAGTATTCGGCAATCCGCTCCAGTCCCTTGTGCCGACGTTGCAGATCGGCGCGGGAGCGGGGGATCATGTGGCTGACATTGATTAGCTCACCGGTTTCCGGGTCCGGCATCAGGCAGAGATCGGCTTCCTGGTGTTGCAGGTCGAAGACTTCGGCGATCGCATGGGCGGCGCCGGACAGGGCAGGGTGGGTGGCGGCATTCTCCACCCGCTCCCCACCCAGCCAGATTTCGCGGTCGTCTTTCAGACCGGCCAGGAAATCGGCCCCGGTTCGTGCAGCCATCGGTGTCCCCCTTTCGGTGGGCCGTCAGGCGTCAGCCCTTCACCGAGCCTGTCAGACCGGCGACATAGTGCTCCACGAAGAAGGAATAGACCATCGCCACCGGGATCGATCCCAGCAGGGCGCCTGCCATCAATGGTCCCCAGTAGAACACGTCGCCGCGCACCAGTTCGGATACGACCCCGACCGGCACCGTCTTCTGTTCGGAGGAGGACATGAAGACGAGCGCGTAGATGAACTCATTCCACGACAGGGTGAAGGCGAAAATGCCCGCCGACAGCACGCCGGGTACCGCCACTGGGAGGATGATGTAGACCAGCGCCTCGAAGCGGGTGGCGCCGTCGATGCGGGCGCATTCTTCCAGTTCCTTCGGGATCGCCTTGAAGTAGCCCATCATCAGCCAGGTGCAGAACGGGATCAGGAAGGTTGGGTAGGTCAGGATCAGCGCCCAGGGCGTGTCGCCCAGGTGGAAGTTGCGGATCGTGTCGGCCAGCGGAATGAACAGCAGGGTCTGCGGCACCAGATAGGTCACGAAGATGCCGGTCCCCAGCGCGCCGGCGTATTTGAACTTCAGGCGAGACAGCGCGTAGCCGGCAAACACCCCGCAGGCCAGGGAGATCGCCGTCGAGGCCAATGAGATGATCATCGTGTTCCACAGCCAGGTGGAGAACAGCGTCTCCTCCAGCAGCAACTGGATGTGCTCAAACGTCGGGTTGTTGGTCCAGAACGGGCTGTAGTTCTTGGCATTCCAGGGACGGTACAGTTCGCCGTCGGGTCGCACGGTGGTGATCATCATCCAGTAGAAGGGAAACAGCAGGACGATGACGAACATGCCGAGCGGAATGTAGAAGGAGACCCAGCGTCTCCAGCGGGCGCCTTCGATCATGGATGCGTGCTCCCGCTTGTGGCCGATGCCGGCATTTTCATTGCTGGCATCATCGGTTCTCCACCCGGCGGATATACAGAAGCTGCAACAGAACGACGACGAACAGGGCCGGGAAGATCGCCAGGGATATGGCCGCGCCTTCCGACAGCAGTCCGGTGCCGACGCCGATCTGGTAGGCATAGGTGGCGAACAGATGGGTGGCGTTGGCCGGGCCGCCGCCGGTCAGCACATAGACAAGCTGGAAGTCGGCGAAAGTCTGCACGACCGAGAACAATGTCACCACCATTGTGACCGGCAGCAGCAGGGGCCAGGTGATGTGCAGAAACCGCTGCCAGGCATTGGCGCCGTCGATGGCGGCGGCTTCCTGCAATTCCGGGTTGATGGTCTGCAATCCGGCCAGCAGGCTGATGGCGTAGAACGGGACGCCGCGCCAGACATTGACCACGATGATTGAGAAGAACGCCAGATCGGGATCACCCAACCAGTTGATGCGGGTCGTGATAATGCCGAGCTTGTAGAGTAGGTAGTTGAGTACGCTGAAGGTGGGGTCGAACATCCATTTCCAGGCAAAGGTCGACAGTACTGTCGGGATGATGAACGGCAGCAGAACGAAGGCCCGAATGAACGCCTTGCCCTTGAAATGCCGGTTCAGCAGTTGCGCCAACCACAGGCCCAAAGCGAGTTTCACCACCGTGGTGATGAAGGTGTACCAGACCGTGTTCCATACGGCGGTGCGAAAGATCGAGTCGTTCCACACTTTCTCGAAATTGCGCAGCCCGACGAACTCGCCTGGGACGCCGACGCGGGTATTGGTCAGCGACAGCCAGATCCCCTCGAAGAACGGATAGGCGATGAACAGACCGAGCAGAATCCCGGTCGGGGCAAGAAGCAGGAAGGCCAGCCATCGTTCATTGTCGAGGAGGCTTGCCTTGGGGTGCGAGGTTCGAAGTGCCACGTTTGCTACGGCTGTCACCATTGCGGATTTGCCCGTCTCGAAAGAGGTGCGGTCCGTCATGTCCCCGCCCGGACCGCGCGCCCAATCGGAAGGGCGGCGGTCCGGCGGGTCATGCGTCGATCGTCAGACGGCGTAGACCTTCTTGATCTCGCTTTCCGCCCATTTGACGGCTTCCTCGGCCGGCATGCCTTGCACGGCTTTGGCGTACATGTCGGTGACGATATATTTCGACAGGACTTCGGCGGCTTTTTGGTTCGACGGTCCGGCGTAGCCCGGCACCCGTCCGTCGGCCGCTGCCGCGCGATACGGGGTCATGACTGGGTCCTCGTCCCACATCTTGTTGGTTTCCCAGACTTTGGTCGGGCCGCAGGCGAAGCCTTTCAGGATGGTGAACCATTTGTCGTAGACGTCGGCGCTTTGGAAGTATCGCAGGAAGTCCATGGCGGGCTTCTGGTTCTTCGAGTAGCCCATCACCATCATGCCCTGGAAGGCATGGAACGCGTAGGGACCGGCCGGTCCGGCGGGCAGTTTCGCGTGCAGGATATCGGTTTTCATCTGCGCCCCGGAATCGGTCTTGTACTGGTCCGGCCGGCGTACAGACTCGATATAGATCGATGCACCGTTCAGGGTCGCCGCGACAGTTCCCGACAGGAACGCGCGGTTGTTGTTCGAGTCATCCCACGCCAGACCGCCCTCATCGCAGGCTTCTTTCCAGAACGCGGTCATGAACTTCACCGACTCGATGGTTTCCTTCGAGTTGATGACGACCGTCTTTCCGTCCGCCTCGACTTCCTTGCCGCCGAACGCCCAAAGCATCGGATAGGAAAAGCTGGGCGCGTCGCCAACGGTATGCCCGAGCGTCTGGCCGATCGGATGGCCATTGGCCTTCAGCTTGCGACCGACAGTTCGATACTCGTCCCAGGTTTTGGGGAAGCTGGTGGCGCCGACCTCGTCGAACCAGGATTTCCGATACGCGATGAGGCCGCCGACGATGCAATAGGGCACCGCGATCCAGCGTTTGCCGTCGTGGGAGTTGGCCTTGGCGATGTCGTAATAGCCGCCCTGCTTGGGGCCGATTTCCTCGGTGACAGAACTGACATCCGCCAGACTGTCCGCATAGAGCTGGGCATGGCTGTTGAAGGCCATGATGATGTCTGGGCCGGCCTTCGACTGGATAGCCGCGGTCGCGCGGGCCTGGAGGTCGTTCAGCCCGATGGTTTCCATGTTGATCTTGAAACCCAGCGCCTTCTCGGCGGCCGGAATGCCTTCCCGACGCAGCCAGGTATCGGCGGCGGGGACGAAATCGTTCCATTTCAGCCAATGCACCGTGGTGCCCTGGGCGTAGGCCGGAGCCCTGCCGCTGGCCAGAATGCCAGCCAATCCGCCGGTGCCGACCAGGATTGCGGTTTTACCCGAAACATCCAATAGCCGTCTACGTGATATCCGAGCCATCCGATTTCCTTCCCTGTTTCTTATGAAACGCTGATTCTTGGGATCGTGCTCTTACCAAGGATGCAATGTTGCGCATCATCGGGCCGTCGGTATCGTAGGATGCTAGAGCGGTTTCACACTCACTGGAAACGGAAAACCGCTACGGCTGTCGGTTTTGTCGCATGATTCGCACGCTGTTACGTTCCAAAGCGTCGTCGTGCTCCAACCGCCGCTCGGCTTTATCGTCGCGCGGCGAATCATGTCGGAAGCACAGATATGCGCCGATCGGGCGCCAGTCGATGGCGCTCCGCTATTGATCGCCGTGGTCGTCCCGCCCGCGCTAACAACCGACGGGAGGCAAGCGGGCGCCGGCCATAGGCCTGCGCGCCCGCGCGCCTACTCCTTCACCGCGCCCGTCATCGATGACACGTAGTATTCCACGAAGAACGAGTAGATCAGCGCCACCGGCACCGATCCCAGCAGGGAGCCGGCCATCAGCGAGCCCCACTGATAGACGTCGCCGGTGACCAGCTCGGTCAGGATGGCAACGGGCACGGTCTTCTTCTCGGTCGATTGGATGAAGGCCAGCGCGTAGATGAATTCGTTCCAGGACAAGGTGAAGGCGAAGATGCCGGCCGAAATCAGCCCGGGAACCGCCAGCGGCAAGGTAATCCGCCATAGGATCTGCAGGCGGGAGGCGCCGTCGATCAGCGCGCATTCCTCAAGCTCATACGGGATCGACTTGAAGTAGCCGATCAGCAGCCAGGTGCAGAACGGCACCAGGGTCGTGGGATAGGTCAGGATCAGCGCGATCGGATTATCGAACAGGCCGAACTCGTAGATGATCGTGGCCAACGGGATGAACAGGATGGTGGGCGGCACCAGATAGGCCAGGTAGATCGCCAGCCCGACATGTTCCGCGCCCTTGAAGCGCAGCCGCTCGATCGCATAGGCCGCCAGCACGCTGGCGAACACCGACAGGAAGGTCGCCGCCGTGGCGATCGCCATCGTGGTGAACAGCCATTGCGGATAGTCGGTCTCAAACAGCAGCTTCTTGATGTTCTCCAGGGTCGGCGAGTTCACCCAGAACGGGTTGTATTTCTTGTAGTCGTACATCTCGTAGTCGGGTTTTACCGACGTGATCGCCATCCAATAGAACGGAAACAGCAGCACGATCACGAACAGCGACAGCGGCAGGTAGACGGTCAGCGACCGGCGCGCCTTCGAATCCCACGACATGAACTCCGGCACGTCTTCCGACTTGCCGCCGCTCTCGTCGATTTCGGCCTGGGTGCGAGCCGCGGTGTCAGTCATTGCCGGAACCTTGTTGCCATTTGCGCCGACCGACCCCGAAGAAACAGACCAGGGTGGCGACGATCAGGAAGGGGATCATGGAGACCGCGATGGCAGCGCCTTCGCCCAACTGAGATCCGGGAATCGCGCGCTGGAACGCCAGGGTTGCCATCAGATGGGTGGAGTTGAACGGACCGCCGCGGGTGATCGCATAGACCAACTGGAAGTCGGAGAAGGTGAACAGGATCGACAGGGTCAGTGCCACCGCCAGGATGGGCATCAGCAGCGGCACCGTGATGCGGCGGAATTTCTGCCACCCGGTGGCGCCATCCAGCAATGCGGCCTCATAGAGAGACGGCGCGATGGTCTGCAATCCGGCCAGCAGGGTGATGGCGACGAAGGGGATGGCGCGCCAGATATTGGCGACGATCAGCGACCAGCGCGCGGCCCAGGGCGTGCCCAGGAAGTCGATATAGGTGTCGCGCCAGCCCAGCACGTTCACCAGAACGAACGACACGATCGAGAATTGCGGATCGTAAATCCACCACCACGCGATCGATGACAACACCGTCGGCACGATCCAGGGCAGCAGCACGATGGCGCGGATGAAGGCCTTGAACGGCATGTGGTTGTTCAGCAGCAGCGCCAGCCACAGGCCGAGGATGAATTTTCCCGCGGTGGCGATCGCCGTATAGAAGATCGTGTACCAGACGGCATTCCAGAACACCGGATCGTCGAACAGCAGTTCGAAGTTCTCCAGCCCGATGAAGTCGCCGCGCTGGCCGATGGTGGTATCGGTCAACGACAACCAAAGCCCCAAGCCCAGCGGATAGGTCAAAAACACCACCAGCAACCCCAGGCTCGGAAGCAAACACAGGGTCACCAGAAAGGGCTTGGAATCGAACAGCCTGGTTATCAGGCCATCCCGCCGGCGAGGAACGAAGCGCTGGCTGGTCTCTACTGTCGCGTCCATGGCGCTCCATTCCCGTCATCGAGTGGGCCGGCGGAAAACCGCCGGCCCCGAACCATTCCTTGAGCGATCGGTCAGCTCTTGGTTTTGTAGTAGCGTTCCGCCTGCTTGGCCGCCTGCTTCGCCGCGGCTTCCGGCGTCGCATTGCCAGTCACGACCGAGGCGAACATGTCGACGACGATGTAGTTCGCGGTCACGGCGCTGGAGGCGGCGGTCACCGGTCCCTTGAACCCGTCGTAGTAGTTCGTGTCCATCGCGGCGGCGAACGGCGCAACCTTCGGATCCTCGGTCCAGAACTTCATCTTGGAATAGGCGCGCAGCGGCTGCGACCAGTACCCGATGCAGTTCGACAGCCACTCCCCGTATTGCGGCGCTTCCATCATGAAGCGGATATATTCCTTGGCCGCGTTCGGGAACTTGGTGTGCGAGAACACCATCGCGTTCATCGGCGTCGCCAGGATCGGCGGCTTGCTCGCCTTGCCCTTGGGGATCGTCTGATGCTGGGTGTCGCGCGCGATTTCCTGCAACTTCGCATCGGGCGAGTTCTTCAGCACATAGTAAAGCGAAATGCCGTTGAAGGTCAGGCCGATTTCACCGGCCGCGAATGCCTTGTTGTTGCCCACGTCGTTCCAGGACAAGGTCCCGGGGATCATGGTCTTCTGCAACTCGGTGGCATACTTCAACGCGGCGATGGTTTCCTTGGAATCCAGCGCGATCTTGCCCTTGTCGTCGACCAGATACGCGTTGTGCGACCACAGCAGCCAGGATGCGAAGCCGTTGGCGTCGCCCAGCGCGTGTCCCAACGAGAAACCGCAGGGGTGGCCGGCCTTCTGCAGCTTCTGGCACAGCACCAGGAAGCCTTCCAGATCGTCGGGCACGCTGGTGTAGCCAAGCTCCTTCAGCCACGACTGGCGATACACGACCGGGCCGGTGCCGCCGCCGATCGGGATCGAAATCCAGTTCTTGCTGCCCCATTTGCGGCCATAGGTTTCCGCCAGCGGATACCAGCCGCCATATTTGGCGCCGAGATATTCCGCCAGTTCCGTCATGTCGGCGATCTTCGACGCGTAGACCTGCGGGTCGGAACTGAAACCGACCACGATGTCGGGGCCGGCGCCAGTGTTGGCGACCACCGCGGTCTGCGGGCGCAGATCCTCCCAGCTCACGAAATCGACGCGCACGTCGACCCCGGTCTGTTCGATGAAGCGCTTGGTGTTGGAGCGCCAGAACACTTCGTCGGGATCGATGAACTTGGCCGGGCGCAGCACGCGCAGGGTGGCGCCGGCCTCGGGCTTGTACGACAGCGGTTTCACGTTGCCGGTGGGCACCTCATCGGCCAACGCTGCCTGGGCTGGCTGGCCGCCGATGATGGGAACCCCGCCCAGCGCCGCGGCGCCGAGTGCGAGGGAATTGCGTCGCGTGATTCTCATGACCTGTTTTCTCCCGTGTCTGTCATCGTCCAGTGTCCCTTTGCAGGGGGCGCCGGACGCCCTAGGCGGCGAAACGCTGTCCGGTCTCGGCGTCGAAAATGTGAACGAGGGTCGGATCGGGCGTGATGTGGATCGTTTCTCCCGGCCGAGCCGAGACGCGTTCGCGGAACGCGGCGATGATGTTGCCGCCGGCGAACTCGGCCATGACCTGGGTTTCCGACCCGGTC
>CALQHT020000121.1 GCA_943330455.2 Nitrosovibrio sp. Nv4
ATGACTGTATTCCTGTGCGGTTCCATGTGATTCGACCCTGTCCCGATTCGCGGTGTTGCGATGGGTTCGAGTCGAATCCATAAATATGGAAAGTACAAGTTATTTAAACCGGACAGCCGTGGGTCAAGCCCGGCAATGACGGTGAGGCAAGGACTTGATCGCACAACTTTGGTTCGCACCCGCCGACCCTTGGCCTGTTGGGGATCGCCATGTTTCCTGGTATCGCCAGACCGACCCCTCGGCGCTGCTGTTTCCCGTCCTCCGCGTGGCCCGGGACACCAGCGACCGCTCAAGCACGGAGCCTGCCATGCCAGCGACCCCACAGCCGTTCTCCCTGCACGTGCCCGACGAAGCGATCGCCGATCTGCGCGCGCGTCTGGCATTGACCCGCTTCCCCGACCAGGCGCCCGACACGCCATGGGCCTACGGGACCGACCTCGGCTACATGCGCGAACTGGTGCCCTATTGGCGGGACCAGTTCGACTGGCGGGCGCAGGAGGCCGCCTTGAACGCCTTTCCGCAGTTCAAGGTCCCGTTGCATGATATCGACGTCCATTACCTGCACGTGCCCGGCAAGGGTCCCAACCCGACGCCTCTGTTGCTGATGCATGGCTGGCCGGGTTCGGTCTATGAGTTCATCGACATCATCCCGCGCCTGACCGACCCGGCTCGTTTCGGGGGCGATCCAGCGGACGCCTTTACCGTGATCGCGCCATCCTTGCCCGGCTTCGGGCTGTCGTTCCGGCCGGGGCAGAAGCGCTTCAGCATCGAGCAGATGGCGGATTGCCTGGCCGATCTGATGACCAAGGTCCTCGGGTTCGAACGCTACGGCGCCCAGGGAGGCGATTACGGCGCCATCATCGCGTCGCGGTTGGGCTACAGCCATCCGGCGTCGCTGATCGGCATCCATATCAATCTGCTGGCGGTGCGCCGCGACCGCGCCATTGAGGGCAACCCGACGCCTGAGGAATCCGCCTATCTGAACAATCTGGCGGCGTGGCTGAAGGACGAAACCGGCTACCAGTGGATCCAGGGCACCCGGCCGCAGACCCTGGCCTATGGCGTGACGGACTCGCCCGCCGGTCTGGCCGCCTGGATCGCCGAGAAATTCCGCGCCTGGTCCGATTGCGATGGCGTGATCGAGAATGCGATCAGCCGCGACCGCATGCTGGCCAATATCGCGCTCTATTGGTTTACCGGGGCGATCGGGTCGTCGTTCTGGCCCTATTACGCCCGCATGCACGGCCCCTGGCCGATCCCCGATGGCGTCGGGGTGCCCACCGGTTATGCCGCCTTCCCGAAGGAGATCATCCGCCCGACCCGGTCCGTCGCCGCCAAGACCTACACTGATATCCGGCGCTGGACCGCCATGGCCAAGGGCGGCCATTTCGCCGCGATGGAACAGCCGGAGGCGCTGGCCGCCGACGTCCAGGCGTTTTTCCGTGACTTGCGGTAAGCCCCGACTCTTGACACTGAAATCCCCTTGGGGCTCTCCCCTTGCCGCGGATGACCTTGTAAACCAGACCCCAAGGCGGGCAGGGGCCCGCGGGAGGACCACATCATGGCTCACGACGGCTTGCGCTTCGGCATCTTCCTGGCGCCGTTTCATCGGGTTGGCGACAATCCAACCCTGGCTTTGGCGCGCGATCTGGAACTGATCCAGTGGCTTGACGCGTTCGGCTACGACGAAGCCTGGATCGGCGAGCATCATTCCGCCGGCTGGGAAATCATCGCGTCGCCGGAAATCGTCATCGGCATCGCCGCCGAACGGACCAAGCACATCATGCTGGGCTCCGGCGTGACCAGCCTGCCGTATCACCATCCGCTGATGGTGGCGCAGCGCTTCGTGCAGTTGGACCACATGACTCGTGGACGCGCGATGCTGGGCGTCGGCCCGGGCGCGCTGGTCTCCGACGCCTACATGATGGGTATCGACGCTGAAACCCAGCGGACTCGGATGGACGAGTCCCTCGGTGCCATCATGCAATTGCTGGCGTGCCAGGAGCCGGTGACGATGAAGACCGATTGGTTCGAGCTGAAGGAAGCGCGCCTGCACCTGAAGCCCTACACCAAGGGCGGTTTCCCGATCGCGGTTGCCAGTGCCACGACCCCCTCCGGCGCGCTGGCCGCCGGCAAGCACGGTGTCGGCCTGCTGTCGCTGGGCGCCGGGCTGCCGGGCGGATCGGCCAAGCTCGCCGAATATTGGGGCATGGCGGAAGGCGAGGGCGCCAAATACGGCAAGACGCTCGACCGCAACAACTGGCGCCTGGTCGTGAACATGCACTGCGCCGAGACCGACGAAGAAGCCATGGACCAGGTCCGCAAGGGCGAGCGCTACGAGACCCTCTCCTATTTCTCCGAGACGCTCGGCCGTCCCCCGATGCGCAGCGAGAACCCGCTGGCCGAGGGTCTGGCCGCCGGCTCCACCCTGGTCGGCTCCCCGGAAACCATCGCGGCCGGCATCGAACGTCTGATCGGCTTTACCGGCGGCGGGGCAGGGGCGGTGCTGTTCCGCAGCCACGAATGGGCCAACCGGCGTGATACGTTGGAGAGCTATGAGTTGTTCGCGCGCTGGGTGATGCCTCGGTTCCAGGGCAGCCTGGACCAGCCGACGGCATCGCGCGAATGGTGCAGCGACAACCGCGGCGGGATTTTCGGACCGGCTATGGGCGCGCTGCGCAAGGCGTTCACCGATGTTGGGCAGGACGTGCCGGACACGATGCGCATGCGCCTGCATACCGGGAAGGTCGACGTTAGCTGATGGCTCGACCGGGCCGGTGCGTTGCGCCGGCCCGGTGTGCCGGTGCTGAGCGGAGCCAATTCCGTCGATGCCGAAGGGAGTGTGATTCCGCTCACCACCCCGGTATCATGGGCGCGCCTATGAATTGAAGCGGTTGTCTCCGCCGCGATCGTTCGAATGCGGCAAGGAGGGTTGTTCGGTGCATCAACACGGTCGCGCGAAGGGGCTGACGGGCGCGATCCGGTCTCTCGGGTCGGCACTCACCGTGCCGACAGATCCTCGGGGCGATGTCGGATTTCCGTCTCCGCCGGCTGTCAACAGCACGCTGCCCTCGCCCTGCGACTGTGGAACGGCGCCGAACCCTAGCCATCGAGGACGGGCACTGGCCCGAGCCTTGCCATGACGCGGGGCACGCGGGAAGCGATCCTCGCCGATCCATCGGTCCTGGCCGCCGGGCGCCCCTATTCGGAACGCTCCGAAAAGGAGCCTGGGCCGCACGACAAGATCGCCGAATATCTGCTGGCCAATACGATCCGGCCGGTCAGCGCCTGGCTCCGCGATCCCGCCCGCGGCCTGCGCTTGATCGAGGCGCATACCGCCCGCCACGATACGTCGTTCGCCACCAAATCGGACGTGGAACTGCTCGCTTTGGCGCGCGGCATGCGTTCTCGCCTGAGGCGGCAGGGCTTCGTGCCATCCCTGGTTGGGGAATGCTTTGCCCTGATCCGAGAAGCGGCGCATCGCACCCTGGGCAAGCGCCATTACCCATCGCAATTGATGGCCGGCTGGGGCCTGCTGCAAGGCAAGCTGGTGGAAATGGCCACCGGGGAGGGCAAGACCTTCGCCGCCACCCTGCCGGTCTGCACCGTCGCGCTGGCCGGCTACCCGGTGCATGTGATCACCGTCAACGACTACCTCGCGTCCCGCGACGCCGAGGAGATGCGGCCGCTTTACGAGTTCCTCGGCCTGACCGTCGGCACGGTCGTGCAGGGCATGGAACGGCCCGAACGGCGCGCGGCCTATGCGTGCTCCATCACCTATTGCACCAACAAGGAACTGGCGTTCGATTACTTGCGCGATGGCGTGGCAAAGGGCCAAGGCGGCAGCCGGCTGCATCTGGCGCTGGGCAAGCTGCGCGGGGATGCGGTGCAGGCCGATGGGCTGGTGCTGCGTGGCCTCTATTTCGCGATTGTCGATGAGGCAGACAGCGTCTTTATCGACGAAGCCCGCACGCCGCTGATCCTGTCCGCCTCCGGTGGGCCGGCCGATGAGGCCGAAGTCTGCGAGCGGGCGTTGGCCGTCGCCGCCGCCCTGACCGCGGGGGATGATTACAAGGTCGAACTGGCGGAACGGCACATCGAACTGACCGACGCCGGGCGGACCTCGATCACGTCCCTGTCGAAGGGATTGGACGGGATTTTTCTGTCCGCCCGGGCGCGCGAGGAATTCGTCACCCAGGCACTGGTCGCGCGCATCCTGTTCCGCCGCGACGAGCACTACGTCGTCGTCGAGGGCAAGATCCAGATCGTCGACGAATCGACCGGCCGCGTGATGGCGGATCGGTCGTGGGAGCGCGGCCTGCATCAGTTGATCGAGGTCAAGGAAGGCTGCGAGACCACCGAGCGTCGCGAAACCCTCGCCCGCCTGACCTATCAGCGCCTGTTCCGCCGCTATCTGCGCCTGTCCGGCATGACCGGCACGGCGCGGGAGGTGTCACGGGAAATCCGCTCGGTCTACGGGCTGGACGTGGTGCGCATCCCGTTGCACCGGCCGTCTCGGCGGGTGTTCGACACCGAGATCGTCTGTGCGACGCGCGACGAAAAATGGCGGGCGGTCGCCAACACGATCGCGCGTCTGGTGGCCGAGGGGCGCCCGGTGCTGGTCGGCACCCGATCGGTCGGCGCGTCGGAGGATATCAGCGCGGTGCTGACCGCCCGCGGCATCCGCCACGCCCTGTTGAACGCCAAACAGGACGATATCGAGGCCGAGGTGATTGCCGCCGCCGGCCAGGCCTCGACCGTGACGGTGGCCACCAACATGGCCGGCCGCGGCACCGATATCGCCCTGGCGCCCGGCGTTGCCGAACGGGGCGGATTGCACGTGATCCTGACCGAGTTCCACGATTCCCGCCGCGTCGATCGGCAGTTGTTTGGGCGTTGCGCGCGCCAGGGGGACCCCGGCAGTTGCACGTCCATCGTGTCGCTGGAGGACGATCTGTATGCGGTCTACGCGCCCAAGGCGACCGGTCTGGTGAAGAGGCTGGGCGGGGAGGCAGCCTTGGGGCAGATCTCCGGCGCGGCGCGTTTGGTGCATGGCTGGTTGCGGCGCATGGCGCAACGATCCGCCGAACGGCGCAGCAAGGAGATCCGAATGGTGAATCTGAGCCAGGATCGGCGGTTGGAGCAGACCCTGGCGTTCTCCGGGCGCGGCGAGTAGGGGCAGGGCGTCAGTCTGTGGCCCAGGCTGTTGGTTTCAGTCGAACAGGGTTGCCAGCCTCTGCTTGATGCTATCGGCGATATAAAGCGCCAGGGCCTGGATGGTGGAGGTCGGATTGACCCCGCCGGACGTCACCCAGATGCTGCCATCGACGATGAACAGGTTCTTCACGTCATGGCAACGACCCCAGGCATTCACCACCGACCGCTCCGGATCGTTGCCCATCCGTGCCGTACCCAGCAGATGGCCCGGGCTGTTGAGGATCGTCCGCGACGTATACAGGTTGGTGGCGCCGGCCGCGGTCAGGATGTCGCTGGCCCGCACGATGCCGTGCTCCATCATGCGGCGCGTGTTTTCGCTGATCGTGTAGTCGATCTTCGGCGCTGGAATGCCGTGGCTGTCCTTCAGCACGGGATCCAGGGTGACCCGGTTGTGTTCCTCGGGCAGATCCTCGCACGCGACGCCGATCTGGATGCGGCGATACAGCAGGTCGCGATAGATGCGGTGATGGTCCTTGCCCCAGGGCAGATGTCCGACCGAGGCGCTGGTGATCGCCTCGTTTACCACACCTGTGCCGCGGGCGAATTGCAAGGTGTAGCCACGCACGAAATCGCGATTGGGGTCGGTTTCGTAGAACTCCTTGCTCCAGATCGAGAGCATGGGGGCGTGGTCACCGTCCAGCCGTTCGTCGACATAGCCGCGCACCTGCGGCCAGGGATGTAGCATCAGGTTCTTGCCGACCAGGCCGCTGGAATTGGCCAGTCCGTTGGGAAACCGCGACGATGCCGAGTTCAGCAAAAGCCGCGGCGTGCCGATGCCGTTGCAGGCGACGATGACCATTTCGGCTGGTTGGAACCGCTCGATCCCGTCGGCATCGTAATAGATCGCGCCCGAGGCCATGCCTTGCGCGTTGGTGGTGATTTCCCGCACCCGGCAGCGCGGACGCAGTTCTACCCCGGCGCGGATGGCGTGCGGCCAGTAGGTGATATCGACGTTGGCTTTCGCGCCCTGCGCGCACCCCGGCGTGCAGTGGCCAAGGTTGATGCAGGGCGCGCGCCCGTCATATTCGGTGGTTGCTATGGCGGAATCCGATGGCCACCAGTGCCAGCCGAGGCTGTTCATGGCCTTGGCATAGCGGGTGCCGGTCTTGCCGAGGGGCAGTGGCGGCATGGTCGGCTGGTGCGGCGGGTAGGCCGGATCGCCGGCCAGGCCGGCCACGCCGGTCATGCGGTCGTTCTCGGTAAAAAACGGCTCCAGGGTCGCATAATCGACCGGCCAGTCGTCGGCGATCCCATCCAGCGACTTCACCCGGAAATCGGATGGGTGCATGCGCGGATAATGCGCCGTGTACATGACCGTGCCGCCGCCAACGGCGTTGAAATTGGCGACCTTCATCACGGAGTTGTCGTCGTTGACCGGATAATCCGTGTCACGCGCCCGCCGGTTCGGGCTGATATCGAAATCGCCGTAACGCCGAGCTTCCCAGTCCCGCCCGTTGCTGGGGAAGTCGGATTGCTTCATCCAATCCCCTTGTTCCAGACAAAGGATACGCATTTTGGTCTCGGCCAGGCTCCACGCCACCGCGGCGCCTGACGCGCCGGAGCCGATAATCAGAACATCCACCATGTCGTTGGTGGAGCGGGTGGTGCTGGGCGGCGCCATATGGGGTCTCCGGTCTCGGCTGTCTTACGGGGCGTCGCGCCACATTTTCGGGCGCGCGCGCACCGGGTCCAGCAGCGACCAGTCACCTTGTTCCAGGGTGTGGCCTTTGGGGAAGGGCGGTCTCGGTTCCAGGCCCAGGGAGCGTACGACGCGGTCGTCGCGGTAGTAGCATTGCAGGATGACGCGGCCGAGCGTGGTGGCGAGGGCGGTGGCGGTGGACTGGAAGGAGTCGGCGGTGGCCTGCTTGCGGGTCGGATCGAGATCGCTGAACGGACCGCCGCCGAGTTCCGCGATTTTGGCCAGGGCTTTCCTGACGTCTTCCATGTCGCGGCCGATGGATTTCTCGATATCGGCGAAGATGACCGGGTCGTCGGCGCCGGGGACACGGAATTCCTCGCTGGCCGGGATCATCAGGCCGGCGAGGCTGCGCAGGTCGCGGCTTTCGGCCGGGGAGAGACCTGGTTCGGAGGTGGTCTGCATGGGGGCCTCAATTGACTTGGGTTCCGATGGCGCTTGGGGTTTTGGTGTAGCGCGCGGGTCGGTGGTGTCAATTGGCGGGGGAGGAGGCTGGTGCACCGTTCCGGAATGGTAATTCGATCCGATAAAGAAATGATAGTGCAGTCCGTCGGGGCTCGCTTCGGTCTATAACGACGGACACGGACCGGTGCACAGCCCCCTTCGTCATTACAGGGCTCGGCGCACCAATCCGCGTATCAAGGCCAGGGGGCGGGTTGCCGGCCCAAGTCTGGCGATGGCAGTGGGGGCCACCTGTCGGTCAATGGTGAGGTCGGTTGGTCTCACTCCGCCCCAAACGGATTGCGAACCGTCAATCGCCCCTCGATCACCTGCCCGTCCTGCAAATCCTCCGAGTATAAAATCCCGCACTTCGCTTCCAACGCCGAAGCCACGATCAGCGCGTCGTAGAAGGCAAACCCCGTGCCCTCCGCGATCCGCCGAGCGGCTTGGTGGGTGGCGAGAGTGAGGGGGAGGGGAGGCGGGCAGAGGTAGCAGATTGCCTCTACCGCGCGGGTGATTTCCAGCCACGGGCGGCGCAACTTGCGGTATGCGACGTTGGTGAACTCATTCAGCACCTGCACGCTGATCAGGCCGCCGGTTGCCAGCAATCGCCGCGCCGCGTCCGACCGGTGATCGGACTGCAACGCCGCGTAGACCAGGATATTCGTGTCGAGAAACGCCGGTCCGCTCACCGACCGCGCTCATTCGCCTCATCGCGAGAGAACGTGTAGTCTGCGGGCAAGGTCCAGCCCAGATCGCGCAACGCATCCAGCGCCGCGTCCTTGCGGCCATCGCGGGAGACGCGGAACGTGCGGGGTTCGGTGGCTTCGATGGCGATGTCGTCGCCTTCCTTCAGGTGCAGGGCTTCGACCACCGCGTTGGGCAGTCGCACTGCCAGGCTGTTGCCCCATCGGCCGATCTGCATGATACGTGTCCTTTTGATACACTGATGGGACGTATATCATATCCGCCCCGCCAGCTTCAACACCGACTTCACCCCGGGCGCTGCCAGCCCAGCCAGTCGATCACGCCCTGGCCCATCACCAGTTCCAGGTCGCGGCCTTTCAGCCACGGCAGGTCCTCGGTGAACATCGTCACGCATTGCCGATAGCTGCACGGCATCCGCGTGATATCGGTGCCCCAGAAGAACCGGTTCGGTCCATAGGCATCGAAAATCCGCTGCAATCCGTCATGCAATTCCGTGAACGGATAGGGGCCGGACGCATATCCAGGCGCGCCGGTCGCCTTCACCGCGATGTTCGGATACCGAGCCAGGGGCAGCAACTGTTCCAAGGTGGCACACGCATCCTGTCCCTTCGCCGACCGCACCAGCCCCAGATGGTCGATCAATAACCGCAACCCGGGATGGCGTTCGGCGATCTTTCCGAACAGCGGCAGGAAGTGCCACGCCATGGTGGCAACCGGGGTGCCGGCTTTCTCGGCGGCCGGCCACAGCCAGTCCATTGTGCCGTCCTCGTGCCAGGTTTCCTGCCCGGGTCGAGTCAGCGACCAGCGCAAGCCCACCATGCCGGCCCGCTGCTTCCAGGTCTCGATCCGGCTCCGTTGCGACGGGTCGTCCAGCGGAAACCACCCCAGCGAGCAGAACTTCGACGGATACTTCTTGGCCGCATCCACCGCCATCTCATTCGAGCCCGGATCCCAGCTTGGCGGATGTAACACGGCGCCATCCACGCCGGCCGCGTCCATCTCCTGGATCAGTTCCGCCGCGGAATAAAGCGATGTCTGGCGGTGATGGTCGCTGGGCTTGCCGCTGCCCCAGATATGCACCTGGGCGTCGATGATCAGCATGGTCGTTTCTCTCCCTTTCGCGCGGGCCCTCCGGCGCGACCGGAGGGCCGCGACCGTTACGTCCGGCGGATGTTCCAGAAATAGGCGCCGGTCGCCTCGATCAATCCGGTCAGGTTCTTGCGATAGGCGGTCCGGATCTGGAACTGCCCGATCGGCACGAACGGCACGTTGTTGAACGCACGCCGCTGGAACGCATCCGCCGCCGCGTTCTGGTCCGCCGGGGTCTGCGCCAACAGCCAGTCGCGCGTCAGTTGCTCGATCTCATCGTCCTTGTACCAGCCGAACCAGCCGGTCGAGCCAAGACCACGGGCGAACCATTGCTTCACCGGATCGTCGATCACGATGGACGGTGCCCAGGTGTGCAGGATGTTCCAGCCGCCCTTGTCCGATGGTTCCTTGCTCGCGCGGCGCTGAGTAACGGTGCCCCAGTCGGTCTGCACGATCTCCACATTCATGCCGATCTGCTTCAGCAGGTCGTAGGTGACATCCCCCATCGGGCCGATGGTGACGAAATCGGTGGGGTTGATGATGACCACCTTCTCGCCCTTGTAGCCGGCGGCTTTCAGGGCGGCTTTGGCCTTTTCGATGCTGGCCGGCATCTGTTCCGCCCCGATCTCCCTCCCATACGCCGTCCCGCACGGCAGCACCGCTCGGCAGATCCGAAACGCGGTCGGATCGTTGCCGGTGATGGCGGCCATATAGTCGCCCTGGTTCACCGCCATCATCACCGCGCGCCTTATCGCCACGTTGTCGAACGGCGGCTGCAGATGGTTGAAGCGCAGCACGCCGTTGAACCCGGTGGGGTTGGCGCTGCCGATCGCAACATTCGGGTCCTTGCGCAGCAGCGGCACCAGATCGGCCTGCACCTGCTCGTACCAGTCGATCTCGCCCGCCTGCAACGCCGCGGACGCGGTCGCCGAATCCGGAATGACCTTCCATTCCACCCGGTCGAAATGCATCACCTTGCCGCCGGAGGTCCATTCCGCCGGTTCCCGCCGCGGCACGTAGTCAGCGTTGCGCTCATAGACGACGGACGAACCGGGGACGAACTCGCCTTTGACGAATTTCAGCGGGCCGGAGCCGATGGTTTCCGTGACCTGCTTGAACGGATCGGTCTTGGCGATGTGTTCCGGCATGATGAACGGGACCGAGGCACCGCCCTTGCCGATGGCCTCGATAAAGATCGGCAGTTTTTGGTTCATCGTGATCTTGATGGTGCGATCGTCCTGCACGCCCCAATCTTCGACGAATTTCGCCACGGTTTGGCCGATGGTCTCCCGCGCGGCCCAGCGCTTCAGGCTGGGGGCGGCGTCCTGAGCGCGGACCGGCTCGCCGTTGTGGAATTTCAGGCCTTCCCGCAGCTTGATCAGATAGGTGCGACCGTCGTCGGAGACGGTGTAGCCCTCCGCCATCTGCGGCTGCAGTTCTTGCTTGTTGTTGGCGCCGAACAGCGTGTCGTAGATGGCCCATCCGTGGTTGATGGTGACCAGGGCGGTGGTGAAAATCGGGTCCAGCAGGGTCAGGTTCGCCTGCGGCACGAAGCGAAGCGTGCGCGTGCGGGCTGGCTGGGCGATGGCAAAAGACCGTGGAATGGCGGCAGCGGCCGCGGCGGTGGTCAGCAAGGTCCGGCGATTCATGAAGGCTCCCTTTCTTTTCTGACGCCAGCATGGACTATCCAGTTTCGCTCGCCAATTGGGGGATGCAGCGCAAACCGACACGGTCCCTGCCGGACCCGACATCCATCAGGCCCGATGGAGATACCCTGGCGTGTTCCCCGCGCCGCTGGTCACGACCGCCCTCGCATGCTTGTCTGCGGTCACGCAAACGAACCAACGCCGGCGGACCACAGTCACGGGCGGCTCGGAGACCAGACGCTCATGACGATCGTATTCATCGGCGATATCCACCAGCAATGGGACAAGGTGGAAAGAGGACTGGCCGGCCTGGCCACCACCCCGCGCGCCGCCATCCTGTTGGGCGATATCCAGTGCGAGCGCCCGTTGGACGAACTCGCGGCGCCGCTGTTGGACCGAGGCATTGCCGTGCACTGGATCTTCGGCAACCACGACAACGATGGCGGGCCGGAAATGTGGGCCAATCTGGTCGATCCGGCGCGCAATCCGCGCACTGCCCCCGGTGCGTTGCATGCGCGCGTCACCGAAATCGAGGGGATCCGGATTGCCGGTCTCGGCGGCACGTTTCGTCCGCGCGTCTGGGATCCACCCGGCCCTGCTCGGCTGCGTCACCGCGCGCATCTGCCGGACGATGTCGCCGAACTCGGCCGGGGTTGGCGAGCCGAACATATCCAGGCGCTGACACACTCGCTGGCGACCATGGCGATCTGGCCGGAGGACTACGACCATCTGGCAACCCAGCAGGCGGATATCCTGGTGACGCATGAGGCGCCGGCGAGCCATCCGGCGGGCAACGCGGCGCTGGACAACCTGGCGCGCAGCATGGGTGCGAAGCTGGTCGTGCATGGGCACCACCATATCGGCTACCGCGCGGTTTCGCCCGACGGGTTGGGTGTGATGGGCGTGGGGTCTGCCTGGGGCACGGCCATCGGAGGCGATGTGCTGTGGCAGGGCGATAAGGATCGCCACCTGAAAGAATTGCCGTCGGGGTGGGTGATGGTGGAGGACTGAGGGACCTGCGATTTTCTCACATCTCGGGAATGGAGAAAATTCTCCCCCCTCCCCTTGCGGGAGGGGGTTGGGGGGAGGGGATTTTGCGCAACACCCGTTCGAAATAGCCCCGCCCCCTCCCGCAAGGGGAGGGGGAGAATTTTTTTCTCACCGTGCTCGGCGTCAGACCCGACGCACGTTCCACATATAGGCTGCCCCGCCCTCGATCACGCCGGTCAGGTTCTTCCGGTAGGCGGTGCGGATCTGGAACTGCCCGCACAGCACGAACGGGATGGTTTCAAACGCCCGCGCATGGATCTCGCCGGCGATGCGGGTCTGTTCGGCCGCCGTGGTGGCAACCGTCCATTCACGGGTCAGGGTCTCCATCTTCTCGTCCGCGAACCAGCCAGCCCAGCCGGTCATGCCCAGGCCGCGCATGGCGAAATGCTCCACCGGCGTGCCGATGATCAGCGACGGCGCCCAGGTGTGGAAGATCGACCAGCCACCCTTCTCGACCGGTTCCTTGATGGCGCGCTTGGTGGTCAGGGTCGCCCAGTCCACCGCGACCAGTTCCACGTTCATGCCCAGCTTCTTCAGCAGGTCATAGGTCACGTCGCCCATCGGCCCGATCGTAGGGACATCCGCCGGGCTGATGATGACCACCTTCTCATTGTTGTAACCGGCGGCTTTCAGCGCGGCTTTCGCTTTGTCCAGATTGCCCGTCATCACCTCGGCGCCGACTTCCTGGCCATAGGGCGTGCCGCAGGGGAACATCGCCTTGCACAGGCGCAACGCGGTGGCGTCGTTGCCGGTGATCGACTCCATATAATCCTGCTGGTTCACCGCCATCAGCACCGCTCGGCGGATCGCCGGATTGTTGAACGGCGGATGCAGGTGGTTGAAGCGCAGGATGCCGTTGAACCCGCCCGGATTGGCGCTGCCGATGGTGATATCGGTGTTCTTGCGCAGCACCGGGATCAAGTCCGGCTGCACCTGCTCGTACCAATCGACCTCGCCCGCGATCAGCGCCGCCGCGGCCGTCGCTGGTTCCGGGATCGTCGGCCATTCCATACGCTCGAAATGCGCCACCTTGCCGCCGGCGGTCCGATCCGGCGCTTCGTTCCGAGGCACATAGTCCGCGTTGCGCGTGTAGCTGGCGAAGGAGCCGGCGGCGAACTCGCTCATGTTGAACTTGTAGGGGCCGCTGCCGGTCGGGTCGGTGATCTGCTTGAACGGATCGGTCTTGGCGATGTGCTCCGGTACGATGAACGGCACCGAGGCGCTGCCCCGCGTGATCGCTTCCAGGAAGATCGGCACCGGCCGGGTCAAGGTGATCTTGATGGTCTTGTCGTCCTGCACGCCCCAGGTATCGACAAACTGCCCGACGGTCTGCCCGAACGTCTCCCGCCCCGCCCAGCGCTTCAGGCTTTGCACGGCATCCTGCGCGCGCACGGGTTCGCCGTTGTGGAACTTCAGCCCATCCCGCAGCTTGATCGTGAAGGTGCGGTTGTCGTCGGAAAGCGTGTAGCCCTCCGCCATCTGCGGGCTGATTTCACGCTTGGCGTTGAAGCCGAACAGCGTGTCGTAGACCGCCCAGCCGTGGTTGGTGGTGACGAGCGACGTGTTGAACACCGTGTCCAGCGAGAACAGCGAGGTCAGCGGCACCACCCGCAACGTCTTGGCCCGGGCGGTCTGCGCCTGCACGGCGGGCGAGGGCAAGGTCGCGGCGGCGCCGGCCGCAACAGTGTTTCGCAGGAAAGTACGGCGTTTCATGGCGTTTGGGTCTCCTCCGTGGTGGGCCGTCTTCGTCGGCCTTTTCGTCGAGTCCGGTTAAAGCATGATCCGGCGGAATGGACAGGCCCGAACCGCATCTCAGGCGCCAGAAATCGGATTCGGCGGCGTTTTCTGGAGGAACGCCGGGTGGCCCGTGTCAGATCCGGCTAAGGACCTCGCGTTCCAGTTCGCGCAAGACGGTGTCGAGCGGCCTGGCGCCCGCGCCGATCACTTGTGGCGTCAGGATCACGCGATCGATGCCGGGCTGATCGAGCAAGGCCGCGAATCGCTCCCGCAGTTCGGAGGCGGTGCCGGCCAGGGCGTAGCGATCCACCAGACTGTCCGGGACGATGGCGGCATGTTCGGGTGCTGCGCTGGCGTGATGGCCGACGTCGTAGCCGGCCTGCAATCGCTCGACCGCGTCACGCTCCGCCCCGGTGAACCATCCGGCCTGGACATTCACCAAAGCGCCCGCCACCCGCGCCCGCACACGGTCGCGTGCTTCGGCAGGAGATGCACCCAGGCTGTAAGGCGCCCAGCACGATATCTCCAGCGGATCGGCAAGATCGCGAATCCGGGCCCCTTCGGCCACCCAGCCAAGCGCGCGTCCCAGAAGATCGGGCGACAGACCCTGGTGGAGGATGGCGCCATCGGCGATCCGGGCGGCGGCCCGGGTCATGCTCGGCCCGGTCGCGGCGATGACGATGGGCACTCGCACCGGTCCGTCGAGCCAGGACAGGCTGCCCTCGGTCTCATTGTCGAACCGCACGCTCTCCCGGGCCAGCAGACGGCGGACGGTGTCGATATAGGTTTCGACCGCGGCGATGGGCGCCGCTTTCCGGCCGATGGTGCGCAGGGACGAGAACCCGGTGCCGATCCCCATCACCGCGCGATTGCCGGACATTTCGGCCAAGCTCGCCATGGCGCTCGCCATCACGCTGGCGTGGCGGGTCATCGGCTGGGTCACGCCGGTTGCCGCCAACAGATGGGTTGTGCGTGCCAGTATGGCGGCCAGGGTGATCGTGACCTCCCGGCAGAGCAACTGCGAGTCGATCACCCAGACGCTATCGAATCCAATCCGTTCCGCCAGCGCCGCGTGGGACGCGAGGGCGGCCACCGGCTCGGTGCCCCAAAGGGCAAGGCCGAGCCGCTTGCCGCGGAAGCGGGCGGGTTGGGGTGAGGGGATGGGTTACTCCGCGGCGAGGCCGGAGGTGAAGGCGGGGGGCGTGAACGCCGGCACTTCCGCGCGCTTGTCGGTGTCCATCGGCTGCGGCCACCATTTGTCCTCCCACTCGGAGAACAGCGGTTGCAGGCGCGGCATCACCTTTTCGGCGAACAGCTTGGTGTTGTACTTCGCCAGGTCCTTGCCCATGTTGCCGAACTGCAAAAGCAGCATCAGATGGGCGACGTTCAGCTCGGTGGCGACTTCGGTCAGTTGCTCCACGACCTCGTCCGGCGAGCCGACGATGATGTAGCCCTTGTCGACGATGTCCTTCATTTCAGTCGCGCGGGCCTGGGTGCGGGCGCTTTGCGTGGCGGCGCGTCCCACCTGGCTGGTGAGGCCGGCGCGCTGGGTCGGCTCGGTGACGTAGCCCGGGGGGCTGGCCCACATCGGGTCGGTGAACAGGCAGCGGCCGTAGAAATACTCCGCCGGTTCCCGATACAGTTCCAGCGCCTTTTCGCGGGTCTCGGCGACACCGACGAATTGCAGGAAGGCGGCGCGGTTCGGATTGCGGTCCTTGCCGAGGCGCGCCATTTCCCGCCAGAAACCGTCCATGGTTTCCTTGCCGTCCTTGTACCCGAAATAGGACAGATAGGCGTAGACGTAGTCCATCTGCGCGCACCACTGCCACGTCTCGATGGACCCACCACCCGGGATCCAGACCGGAGGATGCGGCTGCTGCACCGGACGCGGCCAGATATTGACGTAGCGCTGCTGGTTGAAGCGGCCGTTGAAGGCGAAGGTGTCAGGATGCGTCCAGGCCTTCATGACCAGGTCGTGCGCTTCGTAGTAGCGGTCGCGCAACTGGCTGGGATTGGTGCCATAGGCATAGCAATCGTCCATCGGCGTGCCGACCGGGAAGCCGGCGATCAGCCGCCCGCCGGAAATCACGTCGATCATGGCGAATTCTTCCGCCACCCGGGTCGGCGGATTGTAGAGCGCCAGCGAGTTGCCCATCACGCAGATCTTGGCGTTTGTCGTCCGGCGCGCCAGCGACGAGGCGATCAGGTTGGGGGACGGCATCAGGCCGTAGCCGTTGGAATGATGCTCGTTCACGCAGACCGCATCGAAGCCGCAATCGGCGGCGTATTCGAGCTCGTCCATGAAATCGTTGTACATGAGATGCGCACGCTTGGGATCGAACAGCGACGAGTGGATGTCGACCCAGACCGACTTGTGCTTCTCCCGGAAGTCGTCCGGCAGCTCGGTGTAGGGCATCAGGTGGAACCACATGAGGCGCATCGGTATGTCCAGTTCGCGATGGGGCAAGACTACCGGTGAGTATGCAGGATGAACCGGTGGGTTCGTCAACCCGGATGCCGTCTTTACGTTGTGTAATCGCTCCAGCGGGCGACCGTGACACGGACGATGGTTCGCCCGCATCCTGTCGCGGATCAGCGCTTCTCCGTCCCGATATCGGGAAAGGATGATGACAGCAGGGCCGCGCGCGGCGCCCCGACACCGCCGCCGACCCAACCGATTTCGTTGACAAAGGCGATAACCGGCTTGACCAGCGCGTTCAGGTTGGCGAGCAAGAAGCTCTGTCCCAGGTTGCCGGTCACGACGATGGTGGTGGCGACCGTGTCGAGATAAGCCGCGATGCGATAGGTGGTCACTTTGGCCATCGATCGGTACAATAGCGACCAGCCCTGGACCTCTGGATGCAAGGCCGTCCGTTCGGCGATCTCCGAATATTTGATGTGGGTTGCCGCGTCGATTGCCCCGACCTCGCGCAGACGGTCGATCGGTTCCCTGGCCTGCCGGATCAGCGCCTCCCGCGCCGCCGCGGCAGAGGTGATCGCGGGCAATGCGCCCTGGTTCGGTGATAGCCGCCCGCGCACCGCCAATTCGGCCGAGCCTTGCAGGAGGGCCGTCCAGGCCACGATGGCATCGAGACGCGGGTCGTCCTGGCCTTGGGGCGGCGTCGGGTCGGCCGGTTCCGCGAAATAATAGCGCAGGTCCAGGAAGTTTTCCCGGGTGCGCGCGCGCGCCGCCGCTTCCAGATAGGTCGGCGGCAGGACGATCTTCTCGGTCGCCAGCCCTTTGAGCACGGCGGTCCAGAGCGCATCCCCATCGGCCTCGGCGGCCGGCATGACCCGCATTGCATAGGCGCAATACCCGTCCCGCGGCGTGTCATAGGCCGGATAGACCACCGGCAGGTCTTCGCGCTGACAATGGCTCGGTGGGCCGATGATGTTGGACGTCTGCTCGGTGTTCGCGCGCGCGATGATCAGGCCGGTCAGGAGCCCGTTGTCGATCTGTCCGAGCGCAATGGCGGCATGCTGCGGCGTGTCCTCCCGCGCCAGTTCGCGCCAGGCGCCTGGCGGGCGCGGGATCTGCTTGCCCGCCAGAATGGGCAGCGGCGGACTGGGTAGCGGCGCCGGGGGCTGCGTCTTCGCAGGTTGGGTGGCGGCGGTCGGGGTCTTCACCGGTTCGGCAAGATCGATCACCGGTGACGTCGCGGGGGATTCCCAGGCGAGTTCGTTGGTCATGAAAACGGCGCTGTGGGTGATCCCGTTCCATATCTGAACCCAGGTGCCGGTCACCACGCTGCCCGTCGCGTAGGACGCGAGCACCCAACCCGCGGCGGAATTGAGTACCCTGTGAGCCACTTGCAAAACTCGACGCCAATCATGCGCGAAATTCTATCGGACGTGACAACCCTGGATAGAATTTGCGTAATTGCGCCTGATTTCCATCCTCCGAGACAACGTGCGACCGTTTTCGGCCGAGACGGGCAAATGGGTAGCGTC
>CALQHT020000122.1 GCA_943330455.2 Nitrosovibrio sp. Nv4
ACGCGCAGCTACCAGAAAGGCATCAAGGTCACAGATGCCGAGATGGCCGCTCTCAATATCACGGGGGACACATTCCATCCGGAGTGGAACTATACCATCTCGCCAAGGCCACCAACTTGAAGCGGTAGTTTTTGCGTGTTGCCTTAGCACCCACAACCCAGCCGCCACCGCGACATAGGCCATTGCGCCGACAGCCGACCGCTCGCAGAGATCCACCAGCGATGGAAGCAGGTCTGGTGACGTGGCCGGCGCCCAGGCCATGCCGCATGCATACATCACCGCCACCATCGCGCTCGCCGCGACGGCCGGCCTCCATAGTCGGGATCCCAGCGTCGCCAAACTCACCCCAGCCCGGTGCAAAGTGAGGCGGAGAACGACAATCTGCATGATCAGCAGCGACAGGCCGCCAGCAATGGCCGCGCCGACCAGCCCATACATCCAGACGCCGAGGATAAGCAGCACGACCCGCGAGATAGTGGCGGCCGCGGTGATGATGACGGTCTGGCGCATCAGCCCATGCGCGACCAGCAGAGTACTGCCGACAATGCCGAAGATCGATGCCGTGGTGACCGGAGCGACGATCTCGATCAGCGGGACGACCTGTACCCAGCGTGCGCCCAGGGTCACGTTGACCATCGGGTGGGCGACCATGGAAATCCCGACGCCGGCCGGCAAGGCCGCCAGAACTCCCAATCCGATGGTCTCCAGGAACAGCGCGGTCTTCGTTGCCTTCGCCTCTAAGGCTTCCGCAAATCCCGGAAACAACGCTCGGTTCAATGGTTCCAGCAGCTCGGTTGTTGGCAGACGGCCGATCTCAGTCCCGACGGACAGCATGCCGGCGGCCTCGGTGCCGAGATAATGGCCGACCACCACATTGTCCGCCCGCTCCTCGACCCTCATCAGGATCCCAACGACCCAAGTCCAGGCGGAAAATCCGGCGATGCGGTTCCATGCCTTCAGGCTTAACCGAGGCCGGTAGTCCGACATCGTGTAGCTCATGATCAGCCGAGCGACCCGACTGGCCAATAATCCCGCGACCAGGGCCCAGTAGCTGTGCCAGATCAGCGCCGATCCGACGGTGACGGCCACGCCGATCACGCGTGTGCCGAATTGCAGGTCGAATTCCTTGCGAAAATTCAGGTCGCGGCGGAAATCGACGATGCCGATATTCTCGGCCGAGGAGACGAGGACACCCGCCGCCAGAGCCAGGAACACCACCGCCAACCGCGGTTCGCTGAAGAAATTCGCCGCCGGCGTGGCCAGCAGGGCGATCAGGACGGCGGTGATCAGGCCTCGCACCAGCGAGATCGCAAACCCGGTATCGTATAGCGCCCGATCGCGGTTCCGGTCGCGGATCAAGGCTTCCTGCACGCCGATGGACGACAAGGCGTCGACCGAGGCGATGACTCCGGTGGCGATGGCGATCAGGCCGAAATCCGCTGGTTCCAGCAGCCGAACCAGAATCAGCGTGCTGACCAGACCAATGTTTCGCGTCGCCAGGCGCCAGGCGATAACCCAGGCGGTCCCCTTGGCCACACGGGCGGAGGTGGAGTATGGCGGGTCCGATGGGGTGCTCACGTGTACTGCGACCGCCTGTTCGGAGTCGGCTCTCGTCGGAGTGTCACGTCGTCGGTCCCTGGGCTCATCGCGTCGCGCGGAGCATCGCATAGCGAAGTCGGCGGCGCCGAGACAGCGAATTTTCCACGATCGGTGTTCGGCGGAGGTACGGGCTACGCGGGTTCCAGCAAAGCGGCGCTGTCATGCCTTACATTGTTGACCTGCGTGCCGACCCGCCACGTCCGAAACCCTGCATCGGATGGACGCAGCAGAGCCGCGGGATCGCCATCTGCTTCCCCAAGCCATAGGGGCCAGTCGGCGGTTTCCAGCACGACCGGCATCCGTTCGTGCAAGGGCCGCAGCGTGGCGTTGGCGGTTGTCGTGGCGATCGTGAAGCTGCGGATGACGGTGCCGTCCGCGCCGCGCCATCCCTCCCACAATCCGGCGAACACCAAAGGCTGGCCGTCCGACCTCGCGATCGCCCACGGCAGTTTGGCGCCATCGACCGTCTGCCATTCGTAGAAGGCGTCCGCCGGCACCAGGCAGCGGCGCTTTGCATAGGCATCGCGGAACATGGGGGTGGAGGACAGGGTCTCGCTTCGCGCATTGATCGTCATGCGGACGGATTTTGGGCCGTCTGGTCCCTTGGGTGTCCAATGCGGGATCAGGCCCCAGCGCAGCAGGTCCAGCCGTCGTTCGCCTGTCTCCGGGTGGTGGCGGATGACTGGGGCGTTTCTCGTGGGCGCCATGTTCCAGGTCTGTGCCCAGTTCGGCACGGGGCCGATCGTGTGGAATAAGGCGACGATCGCCTCGGCTGGCAGGAACGCCGCGTAGCGTCCACACATTGCCAGGTCAGGCCCGCGGCCGAACCCGGCCCAGGGCTCGCCGCACGGTGGGCTGGCAGGACAGCAGAACCAGACCCATCGCCAATACCCCGAGGCTCGACGGTTCCGGCAGGTCGATCGACGACACGACCCAGTTGTCCAGTCCGGACGTCGTCGACGTGGTGGATGCACTGGCGGTGCCGTTGGCACTGGCATAGCCGAAGGTGATGGCCGAACCGGTGGCGGAAAAGTCGGGGTGGGAGGATGGCAGCAAGGGGTCGCCGTTCAGCAACACGAAATCCGCCGCGGTTTGATCGGTGATGGCGAACGGCACCCAGGATGCCGAGACCGTCACAACACTGTCCCCCAGATAGAACTTGCCATCCTGCTCGACCACGGCGGCATAGCCGACGGCAAACGACGGGCCGCAGCAGGTGCCCGGGTAGTTGAAGAAATTCAGATCGAAGGAAAAGTTGAACCCGGCGACCGGACCGGCCACGCCGGGGTCATAGACCGCGGCATTCTGCATATGGGCGACCACGATCACCATGTTCGGGCCGTTATAGGTCTGCGTGACCTCCCGATATGCGCTCGGCGTGCCGCCACTGCCGACCTGCCCGGCCGAAAACGTCGCGCTCGGTGCGGAGGGGAATGCCCCGGTCACAATCAGTTGCTGCGACGCCCAATCCGCGTCGGCAAAGGTCGAGTCGGAAAATGTCACCGCTCCGGCGGTAGCTGAGGCGAAAAACAGCGACCAACCCAAAACACCGCCAGCCAACCACTTCATCATATTCGCGCCCATATCCCGGATGATCGTTGCGTGATTCATATAGAGAAATCGCTGGACCGGGTCCATCCGTTGCGGGTCCCCGACGGTTTCCCGCCGCCTGGAACCGGTTTACGATGGCGGCAAAAGGGGACACTCATGAGCAAAACAGCGGCAATTTCCGGGGCGGCATCCGGGATTGGACTGGCGGCATCCCGACGACTGTTGGAGGCGGGTTGGACCGTTTACGGCCTGGACAATTCGCCGGACCGTCTGGCGCAGGTGGCCGATGGATTCGCCGCCCACGGCAACCGGTTCCGCCCCATCCGTTGCGACGTGGGGGACGCCGCCAGCGTCACCGCTGCTTTCGCCTCGATCGCGGAAACCAGCCCGGCCTTGAACGGATTGGTCTGCTGCGCCGGCGTGCTTCGCACCGGGCTGATGGAGCAAATGAGCATCGAGGATTTCGACCTCGTCCTGAACATCAACACCCGCGGCACGTTCCTGTGTGCCCAGAAGGCACTGCCGCTGCTGCGCCTGGGGGCCACGGCGGAGAATCCGTCTCGCGTGGTGCTGCTGTCGTCGCTCGCCGCCAGCCGGCCGAAAGTGGTCAGCGGCGCCTATGCGGCGTCCAAGGCGGCGGTCAGCCAATTATGCCGCGTCATGGCGGCGGAATGGGCCCCGTCCGGCGTGCTGGTCAACGCCCTGGCCCCCGGAACGGTGGACACGCCGATGGTCCGCGCCATGTCGGACCCCTCGCAATCGAAAGGCTATCGCCCGTCCGGCGTCTCCCCGGTGGGACGCATCGCCCAGCCGGACGATGTGGTGGACGTCATGATGTTCCTGTTCAGCGATGCGGCCCGCTATGTCGCCGGCACCACGATCCCGGTCGATGGCGGCACCGGGGCCGCCTTCATCCCGCCCGGATCGAACCTCTGATGCGCCGGCTGTTTCTACTTGCCGTCCTGGCCGTTCTGGCCCTGCCGGCCGGGGCCCAGGAGCGCGTGCTGAACGTGTTCAACTGGACCGACTACACCGACCCCGCGGCGCTGGAGGCGTTTACCGCCGAAACCGGCATCAAGGTCCGCTACGATGTCTACGACAGTCTGGAGACCCTGGAAGCCCGCATGCTGACCGGTCGGTCCGGCTACGACATTATCGTGCCGACCAGCGAGCCGACCTTCTCTCGGCTGATCCGCGCCAAGGCGTTGCAGGAGATCGACCGGGCCCGCGTCCCGAACTGGAAAAACCTCGATCCGGCGATGATGCGACAGGTCGAGAGTTCCGACCCCGGCAACCGGTTCGGCGCGATCTATCTGTGGGGCACGGTCGGGTTGGGCATTTTGCCGGCCAAGATCAAGGCCCTGGCGCCGGACGCGCCGACGGACGGGTGGGAACTGCTGCTGAAGCCAGAGAACGCGCGCCGTCTGAAACCCTGCGGCATCACCATCATGGACTCGGCGATCGACGTCATCCCGTCGGTTCTGCACTATCTGGGCAAGCGCCCCGACAGCACCGAGGCCGCCGATCTGGCCGCGGTCGAAAAGACCCTGATGGCGATCCGCCCCTATATTCGCACCTTCGCCAGCTCCGGCGCGGTGGAGGCTCTGGCCGCCGGGACCACCTGCCTCGCGATGACATACTCGGGCGATGTCATCCAGGCTTCGGCGCGGGCGGCGGAGGCCAAGCGCGGCGTCGTGGTCCGCTACATCACACCCAAGCAGGGGGCGCAGGTTGCCTTCGACATGCTGGCGATCCCGGCTGACGCGCCGAACAAGGACGCCGCGTTGGCGTTCATCGACTTCATGCTGCGGCCGGCTGTGATGGCGGGGATCACCAATGTCACCCGCTATCCGAACGCGGTGCCGGCCAGTCGCGCGACCATCCGGCCGGAATTGCTGGCGGATACCAACGTGTTCCCGACCGAGGCGCAGATGGCTGGCTTCTTCACCCCCAGCGCCGTGCCGCAAGCGGCCGAACGCGCGCGGACCCGGATGTGGGCGCGGTTCAAGGCCGGACGCTGAAGGACCTGCTGCAGATCGACGGGCTTTCGGTCCGCTACGGGCCGGCGCTCGCCCTGGCCGACCTGAACCTGACGGTCCGTGCCGGGGAGCTGTTCGTGCTCCTGGGTGGCTCCGGGTCGGGCAAGACCACCTTGCTGCGGGCCATCGCCGGGTTCGTCCGCCCCACCGCCGGGCGCATCGCGCTGGATGGGACAGACATGGCGCCGCTGCCGCCGTATCGGCGCCCGGTCAACACGATGTTCCAGTCCTATGCCCTGTTCCCGCATATGAATGTCGGCGCCAATGTCGGCTTCGGCCTGGCCCAACGCGGCATGTCGCGACAGGAAATCGACGCGCGCGTGGCCGAAATGCTCGCTCTGGTCCGCTTGCAGGGGTTGGAGTCCCGTCGCCCGGCGCAATTGTCCGGCGGGCAGCAGCAGCGCGTCGCCCTGGCCCGCAGTCTGGCGCCGAATCCGTCGCTGCTGCTGTTGGATGAGCCGCTATCCGCCCTGGATCGCGGCTTGCGCACGGAAACCCGCACCGAACTGATGCGCCTGAACCGCCAGTTGGGCATGGCGTTCATCCTGGTCACCCATGACCAGCAGGAGGCGCTGACGATGGCCGATCGGGTCGGCCTGATGCGGGATGGATGCCTGGCGCAGGTCGGCACCCCGGCCGAGATGTATGAACGTCCGACGTCGCGCTTCGTTGCGGAATTTCTCGGGGCCGCCAACATTCTGCCAGGTACCGTCCAACCCGACGGCCTGAGTTTCGCCCTGCCGACCCTGGGCGCCACCGGGGTTGCATCCGTCGCCGGCGTGCCCGGCCCTGGGTTCCTCGCCGTCCGCCCGGAACGGATACGGCTGGACGCCGCGATGCTGGCGCCGGCACCGAACCGGCTGTCCGGGGTGGTGGTCGGGCGGAGCTACGCCGGAGAGACCATGGAATGGACCGTGCGACTGGCCGATGGCACGCTGGTCCGATCGATCCAAACCTTGGACGACGGGCTGACCGCGGCCACCATCCTGCCCGATGCCGCGGTCACCCTGTCCTGGCAACCCGATGCCAGCATCCTGCTGAAGGAATGAGATTCGGCCGAACCCTGGTGCTGGCCGTGCCCTGGGTCTGGCTGGTGCTGTTCGTGATGGCGCCGATCGTGATCGTGGGGGCCATCGCCCTGGCACGACCAACCGAAGGAATCCCGCCCTATCTTCTGGGTTTCAGCCCCGACAACCTGACTCTGGTCCTGACCGATCCCCTGTATCGGGATGCCTTGCTGCTGAGCCTCTGGGTCGCCGGGATCTCGACCACGGCCTGCCTTCTGATCGGCTACCCGATGGCGCTGGCGATCGCCCGATCGCCTGAGACCTGGCGCGACACGCTGTTGCTGGCGGCGATGTTGCCGTTCTGGACCGGGTTCCTGATGCGCATCAACGCCTGGATTGGCCTGCTTGCGGATGATGGCTGGATCAATGCCGCGCTGACCTGGATCGGTGTGGGGCCGCTCACGCTGCTCTATTCCAACACCGCGATGTATGTCGGGATCACCTACACCTATCTGCCGTTCATGGTGCTGCCGCTGTACGCGCAATTGTCGCGGCTCGATCCGACCCTGTTGGAGGCGGCGTCGGACCTGGGCGCCCTACCCTGGCGCGTGTTCCTGCGCGTGACATTGCCGCTGTCCATGCCGGGCATCGCGGCGGGCTGCGCTTTGGTGTTCATCCCCACCGTCGGCGAATACATCATCCCCGAGTTGCTGGGCGGTCCGGGCGCGGCGTTGATCGGGCGCGTGCTGTGGGGGGAGTTTTTCTCCAATCGGGACTGGCCGACCGCGGCCGCCGTGGCGGTTTGCCTGCTGGTTGTGTTGCTGGTGGTTCCGGCGGCGATTTCCTGGCTGGTCGCGCGCGGGCCTGGCGCAAGGGCGCCGGATACAGGTGGCGCAAGGGCGCCGGATACAGATGGCGCAGGGGCGCCGGCTAACCCAGGTCGAGCATCACCAGCGCCAGGACGAGAATAAACACCGCCACCAGGATACCGAACGCCGCGAATATCAGGATGATCAGCATCCTTGAGCGTTCCTCGCTTTGCGACGCCCATGCTTCGATGCGCTTCAATAGCCCGGTCACACCTGTCCCCAATAATCCATTGCCAATTCGGACGCTTGCCCGCCGAACACCCCATCCGCCGCGAGCACTCCCGTGTTCCGACCGCGACCGTTCGGTCTCGCCCGTCGCGGTCGGAACATTGGAGTGCGTTCACCCCGCCTGGAACCACCCAACGTCACCGGCCCAGCACAGCGCATGTTGCGTGGACCGCGTTGGCCCGCCGATGATGTCCCACGATCAAAATAGAGTGAATGGCGCGGAGTGCGAGTGATTTTCCGACGAATACCGAACCCTCTCGTGCGAATATGGACCGCGGCGAACCAAGATCGGAGCGCTTCCGGCGCAATCCCCCGTTTTTCCGTCCCCGCCCCACCCATCATCCCCCTTTATGCTCGGCTCACCGGCGTCTGGCGTCGAGCTTCCTCGACAGCGCGATAGAGGTACCAGGTCGCGAAAGACCGATAGGGGGCCCAGGGCAGCCCGATCTCCGCCAAGGCGCGGGGTTTCGGCTGTTCGTCCAGGCCGTGGAGGACCCGATACCCCTCCCGCACGCCGAAATCGTCGACCGGCAGAACATCGGGGCGGCCAAGGGTGAAAATCAGCAGCATTTCGACGGTCCAACGGCCGACGCCACGGATCGTGACCAGCCGCTCGATCAACGCGTCATCCGACAGGCGGGCCGCGGCACGCCTAGTCGGCACCGTCCCGTCGATGGTCTTGGCGCAGATGTCGCGGATCGCCGCGACCTTGGACCCGGAGAAACCGCAGCCACGCATCGCTTCGTCGCTGGTGGCGAGGACGGCCTCCGGTTCCGGGAAGCCGCCGAACGGGAACAGGGCTTCAAACCGCCCCAGAAGTGTCTCGGCGGCTTTGCCATGCAGTTGTTGGTGGGCGATGGCGCGCACGAGAGCCTCATACGGGCCGCGCTGACGTTCGACGCCGAGACGGGGCGGGCCGACCCGGGCGATAAGAGCGGCGAATTTCGGGTCCGCACTCAGGTGGCGCATACTGTCTCTCGACATGGGCTCGTTATGACGGCGGACCTTTCCGTGGGCAAGTGGGGACCCCTCCCGGATTTTGGGGGCGATTGGTCTGATCGGAAGGGCGGCCGGAGGTGGCGGCGACCCTGCGCTGCGTTGGGCGGTTTGGAGAATATTCTCCATCGCTGGGATGTGTGATTCCCGTGGGGGGTGCGGGGCCAGCCTACACAGGCAGGCGGATGCGCGCGCGCAAGCCGCCCAGGGGGCTGTCCTCCAGCAGGATTTCTCCACCGTGGGCACGCACGATGTCCCGCGCGATCGTCAACCCCAGCCCGGTGCCGCCGGTGGCGTCGGTTTCGAACGGGCGGAACACGCTTTCTCGCCGGTCCGCGGGAATCCCTGGGCCATCGTCATCGACGGTGACCGAAACGGTGCGGTCCTGCTGCGTGGCGGCCACCGCGATCCGGTGCGCATGGCGGCGGGCATTGTCGACCAGGTTGGTGATCGCGCGCCGCATCGCATCGGCGCGCAACGGCAACGTCAGTCCATCCGGTGCCGTCACATCCACCTGCGCACCCGCTCGGCGAGCCCCCGCGGCCACGTCCTCCAGGACCGAGGATAGATCGACGGGTTGAGCCTGTTCCGTGCCCTCACCCCGCGCAAAAGCCAGATAGCCGCTCACCATCCGCTCCATCTCCTCGACATCCGTCGTCATGTCGGTGACGTCCTGGCGCAGGTCGGCGTTGGCCGGCAGCATGGCGATGGTCAGGCGCAGGCGAGTCAGCGGGGTGCGCAGATCGTGCGACACGCCGGCGAGCATTTCGGTCCGCTGTGCCAGGAAACGGCGAATGCGTTCCTGCATGCGGTTGAAGGCGGCGGCGGCCTGGCGCACCTCGGTCGCGCCTTCCGGGCGAATAGGTGGTATATCGCGACCGACCCCGAATGCCTCCGCGGCAGTGGCCAATCGACGGATGGCGCGCACCTGGATCCGCATGAACGCGGCGGCGATGATGAACAACAGGATCGCGGTGCCCGCCAGCCAGCCGACGAACAGGAAGATGGTGCCGGTATAAAGCCTCTTGCGAGGTGCCATGATGTCCAGCACGCCTTCCGGCAGTTCCAGGCGCACCAGCACGGAGCGCGGGTCGGACGTCCAATCCATGGTCATCGGCACCGAGAATTTTTCGGTCAGGATGAACGCCATGTCGTCGTCCATCGGTCCCAGCACATTGACCCGCTTTGACGGTTCAAGCGTCGCCCCTGGCTGCAGCCGCATGACCAGATTGAATTGCTGGTGCGCCGTCCGAAAAATCCACTCCCTGTCGTCCTCGCCGGGAAACCGCCGCAGCAACTCGATCGTGGCGCCGATTTCCCCCGCGATGGCGCCAGAAAGGCGGCGCGAGACCACGTCCAGATGGCTGCCATAGAAAATCTGCAACGCCACGGCTTCCAGGCTGAGCAACGGCACCAGGATCATCAGCAGGCTGCGACCCAGCAGGGACCGCGGGAGCAGCCGCTTGAACCAGCGAGCGATCGGGAAGCCGGCGCGCATGGTCGCCTCAGACGCCGGGTTTCAGGACATAGCCGCGGCCTCTGACCGTGTGCAGGAAGCGCGGCTCGCGCGGATCGGCCTCTATCTTGCGGCGCAGGCGGGTCACCTGCACGTCGATGGCGCGTTCTCCGGATTCATCCATGCTCAGGCTCGCGGCGAGTTCTTCCCGCGACAGCACTTCATGCGGGCGCGCGGCAAGGGCGGCGAGCAGGGCGGCTTCGCCACCGGTGAGCCGGATGGGACCCTTGGCGTCGCGCAACTCGCCGCGTTCCAGGTCGAATTCCGCCTGGCCCAACTGCAACGGGCCGGTCGGAGCCTCCGGCGGCGGCGGCGGCGCGCGTCGCAACATTGCGCGGATGCGCAGCACCAGTTCGCGCGGTTCAAATGGTTTGCCCAGATAATCGTCGGCTCCGGCCTCGAAGCCGGCAATGCGGTCCTCTGGCGCGCCACGGGCGGTCAGCAGCAGGACGGGCATGTCGCTCTGCTGTTCCTTGCGCAGGGCTTCCGTGAGTTGCAGGCCCGATTCGCCGGGCATCATGACGTCCAGCACCATCAGGTCCGGGTTGATGGCGCGCAGTTTGGCGCGGGCTTCGGTCGCATCGGCGGCGGTGGTGACGCGGAAGCCCTCGCCCGAGAGATAGCGCGCCAGGCGTTCGCGCAGCGGCGCGTTGTCTTCCACCACCAGGATATGAGAGTCATCCGCCATCGCCACCTCCTCCATCCATATAGTCGCGCGCCGTCTGGTCCATGATGGCGCGCATGACGGCCCTGAATCCCTCCACCGCCGCGGGACCGGCCTGGCTGAAGGCCGGTGCCAGGCGCTCCACCTGGCGCTTGAACAGGCGCTGTTCCAGGGCGGCCCCTTTCCCGGTCAGGCTCAGCAGCCGTTGGCGGCGGTCGTCTGGTCCGGGGGCTTGCGCCACGTAACCCTGCTCCACCAGCGCGCCCAGGACGCGCGCGAGCGACTGCTTGGTGATGCGCAGGATCAATAGCAGATCGGAGACGGTGATCCGCGGATTCCGTCCGATAAAATGCAGGGCGCGATGGTGTGCCCGCCCCAGCCCCAGTTCTTCCAGGATCACATCGGCGGCGTTGGTGAAGTCGCGATAGGCAAAGAACAGCAGATCCTGGGCGAGGCGGATATCGGGTTCCGGGATGGTTGGCGCGTCGTGGGCAACGCCGGGATTCGGCACATCTGGGGCATCTGGGGCATCGACCCGGCCTGATGGCGACTCGGCGTTCGGCGATCGGGGCATGGCAGGCATGCCGGGTTGGGAGGGGCACATTAGGACAGTATTATTGACTCAAATGGCATCACGTTTTACCACATCCTCGGTTTCAGCAATTTTGTGACGGAGGATGGGGTCATGACGGCAGTTCCTTTCGACGATCGGGATGGGTGGATCTGGTTCGATGGTGCGCTGGTGCCCTGGCGAGACGCGCGTCTGCATGTTCTGACGCATGGGCTGCACTATGCCAGCGGTGTGTTCGAAGGCGAACGGTCTTATGGCGGCACGATTTTCCGCCTGCGCGATCATACCAATCGCTTGCATGCCTCGGCGCGCGTGCTGGGGTTCGAAATCCCCTGGACCGCCGACCAGATCGATGCGGCCTGTGCGGCGGTTGTCGCGGCAAATGGGCTGACGGATGCCTATGTCCGGCCGATCGCCTGGCGTGGGGCGGAGGCTCTGGGCGTGTCCCCTTCCGGCACGTCGGCGCATCTCGCGATAGCGGCCTGGGACTGGCCCAGTTATTATAGGGCGCAGCGGATGCGGGGGATCCGGGTGGCGGAGGCGGTATGGCGGCGCCCGTCGCCCGATACCGCGCCGACCGCGGCGAAATGCTCGGGCCTCTACACGATCGGCACCCTGGCCAAGCAGGCGGCGGAGGCTGAGGGATGCGCGGATGCGCTGATGCTGGACTGGCGCGGGCTGGTGGCGGAGACGACGGGGGCAAACATCTTCCTGGTGATCGATGGCGCGTTGCACACGCCTCGGCCGGAGGGGTTTCTGGACGGCATTACCCGGCGCACGGTCATGAGGCTGGCGCGTCGGCACCAGGTGCGGGTGGTGGAACGCCTGATCGAGGCGGTGGAAATCGCTCGGGCGACCGAGGTGTTCCTGGCCGGAACCGCGGCGGAGGTCACGGCGGTGCGCAGCATTGGCACCCATGCCTATACGCCGGGGGCCATCACCGAAACCCTGATGCGGGACTACGACGCCTTGGTGAAGCAGCCGGCGGCGGAGGTTGCGCGGCTGGTCGGCTGAGGCACTTGCTGGTCGGGCCTTGCGGAAGCCGGCGGAAGTGGGGACCCTGACGGCGCAACCGAGTGGGGACACCGATGCCGACCATGCCCGATACCGATGTCGTGGTGATCGGGGCCGGGCTCGCCGGCCTGGGGGCGGCCACCGCGCTGCGGGACGCCGGCAGGTCCTGCTTGGTCCTGGAAGCGTCGGATCGCATCGGCGGGCGTGCCTGGACCGCATACCCGGACGCTTTGGGCGGCGCGTGGTTCGATATGGGCGCGTTCTGGCTGCACGACGCCGAACATAATCCGCTGGTGGATATCGCACGGGCGAGCGGCGAAACCCTGCTGCGGTCCGACGAACTGCGCACGGAGCGGACCTTCATGGGGGGGCGGCTTGCGACCCCTGACGAACTGGCCGGCTACGATGGCGCCTGGCACCGGTACGAGGCGATGGCGGATCGGTTGCTGGCTGCTCATGGCGATGTGGCGCTGTCGGACATCGCGCGGAACCTGCCGGACGATCCCTGGGCAAAGACGGTCGAGGCCTGGGAAGGCCCGGTCATCTGCACGGTGGACGCCGACCGGTTCAGCGCGCGCGATTGGCGGCGGAATGCCCTGGGGGGCACCAATCTGATGCCGCAAGGCGGGATTGGCGCCTTTGTGCAGCGCCGGCTGGGGCAGGGGCTGGATATACGGCTGAACATGCCGGTTTTGCGTGTGCGCTGGGGCGGGCCGGCGGGACGCGTCTCGGTGGACACCGCGGCGGGAACCCTGACTGCCGGAGCCTGCATCGTGACGGTTTCGACCGGCGTCCTGGCCTCGGGCGCCCTGGCGTTCGAGCCGGCATTGCCCGCGCGGGTGACGGAGGCGATTGCCGCCCTGCCGATGGGATTGGCCGTGAAGGTCGCGTTGCGCGCGGTGGGAGCCGATAGGCTGGATGTCCCGCTGCATTGTTCGGTGGATCGTCGGGTGACCGATCAGGACCCGGTGCTGATGCCGTTCCAATGCTGGCCGTTCGGCCGCGACTATGTGCAAGGCTGGATCGGCGGCGGGATGGCGCATGACCTGGCGCGCGCCGGGGAGGCGGCGGTGGCGGATTTTGCCATGGGCCAGTTGCGGGCGCTGTTCGGCGGCCGGGTCGATCGATTGTTTGGCGGCGGCGGGCGCCTGGTGACTCGGTGGGACGCGGACCCTTGGGTGCGTGGCGCCTATTCCTACGCGGTCCCCGGTCGGGCCGAGGCGCGGGACCGGCTGGGCGAGCCGGTCGGGGATGGGCACCTGATGTTCGCGGGGGAGGCCTGCCACGTGCCCCTCGCCAGCACCGTCGCCGGCGCCTGGATCAGCGGGCAAAATGCGGCGCGGGCGGTTTCTGGGCTGCTTTGACCGATGCGTTGACCCAAGTGCTGACGCCCGCGGCATCCGCAAATCGCCGCAATGGAGAAAATTCTCCCCCTCCCCTTGCGGGAGGGGGCGGGGGGAGGGGATTCACGCAATGTTCGTGCGACATCGCCTCTCCCCCCGACCGCCTCCCGCAAGGGGAGGGGGAGAATTTTTCTCCATTGGCGGAGGACGTGGACGCGACGTGCTGGCGTTGGGGCCGCTGCCCTCGGCGCACAGGCCTCGCGCCCGCCGCCGGTACTCCACGACGAAGGAATACTCGCCCTTGATCCTTCACTTGACATCGCCGCAGACCTGCCCCGCGACCAATGGTCCCGGGCAATGGTTGCTCCTAACCCCTCACTTGGCTAGGTTCCGCCGCTTGCTTTTCCCTCGCCCGTTTTTCCACTGACACCCGTCTCGGGAACCAACCCATCATGTCCCTCACCGCCGAACGTCTCGACCGTATCCAGCCCAGCCTGACCATCGCGATTTCCACTGTGGCGCGCAAAATGATCGCCGAGGGGAAAAACGTGATCAGCCTGTCGCAGGGCGAGCCGGATTTCGACACCCCCCGCAATATCAAGGACGCGGCCATTCGGGCGATCGAGGCGGGTGAGACGAAATACACCGACGTATCCGGCACGCCGGCCCTGCGAAAAGCCGTGGCGGAGAAATTCCGACGCGACAGCGGCATCGACTACAAGCCGGAGGAGATCATCATCTCGACCGGCGCCAAGCAGGTGCTGTTCAACGCCATGATCGCCACCCTGAACGCCGGCGATGAGGTCGTGATCCCCAGCCCCTGCTGGGTCAGCTACCCCGACATCGTGACCCTGGCCGACGGCAAGCCCGTCCTGGTCCCGTGCGGGCAGAACAACGGCTTCAAGCTGCGGGCCGAGGACCTGGAAGCCGCGATCACCCCGAAAACTCGCTGGTTCATGCTGAACAACCCGTGCAACCCGACGGGTGCGGCCTATAGCGCGGAAGAACTCAAGCCGATCTGCGAAGTCCTGATGCGCCATCCGCATGTCTGGGTGCTGACCGACGATATCTACGACAAACTGGCCTATGACGGGTTCAAGCCGGGCACCATCGTGGCGGTGGAGCCTCGGTTGAAGGACCGCACCCTGACCGTGCATGGCGTGTCCAAGTCCTATGCCATGACCGGCTGGCGCATCGGGTTCGCCGGCGGCCCGGTCGCGCTGATCAAGGCCATGGACAAGCTGCAGAGCCAATCGACCTCCAACCCGTCCACCATCGCGATGGCCGCGGCGGTGGAGGCGGTCGCCGGCCAGCAGGACACCGTCGAAGAGATGCGCAAGGTGTTCGAGCAGCGCCGCAACATGGTCATCGAGATGCTGAACAAGGCCCCGGGCGTGCATTGCAGCAAGCCGGACGGCGCGTTCTACGTCTATCCCTCGATCGCGGGCTGCCTGGGCAAGACCAGCAAGGGCGGGGCGAAGATCGACACGGATGAGGCGTTCGTGCTCGCGCTGCTGGCCGAGGAAGGGGTCGCCACCGTCCATGGCGCGGCGTTCTGCTACCCCGGCTACATCCGGATCAGCTATGCGAATGCGACCGAGGAGTTGCGCGAGGCGATGGTCCGCATCCAGCGCTTCTGTGAGGAGCTGCACTGAGACCTGAAAGCGGAATCCCGCTGCGGCGGCATTTTATCCCGGATGGGTGACCGTACCCGTCCAGACCCACCAGCGGACCGCACCATGGGGTGCTGGTTCGCTGGGGGGTGTTCTTGTACTATCAGACGAATTCGACGGTCACACCGACCTCTGCGGCCGCGCTGGCGAGGCGCTTGTCCGTGGTGCAGATCGCCGCGCCGGCCTCGGCCGCTATGGCCACATGCAAGGCGTCGCCCGCGCGCAGGCCGAGTTGGCTACGCCGAGCGAAATGGGCGGCCATGTGGAAATGGCTGGATGAGATGGGTACGGTCCGCAGGACTTGCTGTCGCAGCGCGTCGAACTTTTCGTCGATCGCTGTGCGCACTGGTTCGTCGATGGCCGCGATGCGCAGTTTGACGGACAACGCCGCGGCGAATTCGGTCACGACCCAATCGCTGATAATCAAGGACGCATCTTGGTGTCGCGAAAGCCATGCGACAAGCGCTTCCCATCCGGCTTCATGGGTCAGCACCCGCACCAGGAAGGATGTGTCCAGATACCAGGTCAGTAGCGTGCCTCGTCGCGCATTGCCTCGACCGTGCCGGAAGGTGTCTCCGGCAATGTCGTGATGAACGCCCGCAGCGCCTCGACGTCGATTGGCTGGCGCGGTTGCTCAATGGCGCGGAGTTCCACGACGGGCCTGCCGCGACGGCTGATCAGGATGGTTTCGCCGGCTTCCGCCCGTGCGATCAGGTCGCTGAGATGCGTTTTTGCTTCGGCGATGTTGACTTGGCCCATGCGTGATTCCTGACCAACTTGTTGGTCAGATCATATCGTGCTGTCTCCCCCGGAAGCAAGACGTCATCCAGGGCACGATTTACGGGTGTGATGGCTGCCGCTGGTCGCTGATCGTTGCCTCCGCCCGGCCATCAATCAGTGCGAACCGGTCTCAATAGGCAAATCCTCTTGTGGCACCACTCGGTGGGACACGACCGCATTGCCGAGCAGACGTTGGTGAATTTCATGACTGAACTGTTCCGCCATACTCCGTTCTAGCCTGGGGTTTCGCCTGGAATGCAGCAGCCACCTGTTCCTTTTGGCGGAGCCGTGTGACACTCTCGCCGTCGGATCGTTTGGACCGGTGCCGCGAACTTGGAGGGGAACGTGTCCGAGAACGAGGCAATCATTGAGCAGGATGCTGCGGTCGGCGCCCAGCATGACGTGCCGCCGTTCGAGATCGCGATCGAGATCGTCCCCCGCGTTTCCTTCGCCACACACCAGTGCGACTTCCTGGTCCTTGCGGCATTGGTCGTACGGAACAATACAAATACGATCGCGGAGAGGATGGAGCTCCGGATCGACGTACAGCCTCCGATATTTGCGCCGCGTTCCTGGGTAATTGACCGCATCGAGGGGCGCGCTGAGACGCGCGTGCGTGATCGCCGCGTGAGCCTGTCCGGCGGCCTGCTCGACGGGCTGACCGAGCGGATGCGCGCCGATGTCACGGTGGAGCTTCTGAACGGCAACGAGGTCCTGGCCCATGAGAAGCGCACCATCCACGCGCTCGCGCGGAACGAGTGGGGCGGCGCGACCGCCATGCCCGAGCTACTGGCGGCTTTCGTCATGCCAAACGACCCGGCCGTCGGTCGGTTGCTGAAGGACGCCTCCCGGGCTTTGGAGGCACGAGGCGTATCGGGAGCGCTGGACGGCTACCAGGCGAAGTCCAAGGACCGCGCATGGCAATTGGCCGCTGCGGCCTGGGCGGCGGTGGGGGCTCGGCGGCTCAGCTATGCCATGCCGCCTGCGAGCTTCGAGACCACCGGCCAGAAAGTGCGGACTCCCTCCGACATCGAGACGCAAGGTCTGGCGACCTGCCTCGACACCGCCCTGCTCTTCGCGGCGGCAGCCGAGGGGCTGGGGCTTAATCCCGTCGTGGTGTTCACCCACGGCCATGCTTTCGCCGGCGCTTGGCTTCAGCCCCAGACCTTTCCTACGCCTACGGTCGACGACGCGACGGAGTTACGCAAGGCAGTCGACCAGAAGGAGCTGGTGCATGGCCGGAACCTCCCCCACGGCCTCAGGCGCCACGCAAAAATGGACGGGAGCTCTGAGTTAGATCAAAGTGATCTGTGTCAACCCACCTTATACCAACCCGCTTAAAGAATCACCCATTCCCGGGTACCAATCGAGGTGATCCTCGCCGGGTCCGAGACGAACCAATTCCAAGCCCTGGCGCAGGCGCGGACAATGTCGTTGTAGGTCTTCCAGACTTGGGTACCGAACCTGTTG